>CAIQRS010000285.1 GCA_903874275.1 uncultured Anaeromyxobacter sp. | reverse complement strand
GCCCGTAGAAGTTGCGCAGGCCTTCGAGCACGCGGGTGACGTAGGCGGTGAGGTCGCTGCCCCTGGCGCTGGCCTCCCCTTTCAGGAACGCGACCAGGTCCCGCGACATCCGGAACGTCTGCATCAGCTTCTCGGTGGTCGCGGAGAAGGGCTCGGGTTCCCGGGGTCGGCGTGAGTATGTCATGCGTACTGATATCGTATATACCGAGTGCGCGTCCGGTCAAGGGTAAAGGGTGCTTACCTTCAAAGGCTGCAGCACATCCCAGACAGGTGCAGCGCCCATGAGGCCGGGCTCCTCGACTCCTGCGTGCGCGGTGGAACCGTCGGGTGGCTTCAGGACGCAGGCCCTGACGTCGCCTCGGTCGCCTTCGCCCTCCTTGAGCAACGTGCTAGGAATCCAGGTGGATCGGAGGTGATTGTCGTGACCGACATCGAGTCGCGCAGCCCGCTGGAGTCCTGAGGCCGAGAGGCCCGGAAGCCGTGGGCTTCCCCAGTCCAATCCAGTGTCCTTCGATACCCCTTCGAGGAGTGCGGTGGCGATGATCCAGCCTGTCCTGGCAGACGACGCCTGGGACGCGGGCGACATGGGCTGTGGCGAGCTGGTCTTCCTGCTCTTCCAGCGCATGCGCGCCCTCGGACCCGGCCGGGTGCTGGAGCTCACCGCCACCGACCTCGGCGCGCCCCACGACATCCCGGCCTGGTGCCGGATGACAGGACACGTGCTCCTCGAAGCCTCTCCACCCCGATACCTCATTCAATCCAAGGAGTGACGACATGGCTGGAAAGCTCTGTGTCTCGATCACGAACGCGAAGAACGATGCCGATCGCGCAACGGTGGGGTTCGTCGTGGCGAACGCCGCCGTCGGCTCCGCGCAGGAGACGATGGTGTTCCTCTCGACCGAGGCCGTCCGCCTCGCCGTGAAGGGCTATGCCGACGACATCCACGAGGAGGGCTTCGCCCCGCTCCGGGACCTCCTCTCCAACTTCGTGAACGGTGGGGGGAAGATCTTCGTCTGCTCCCCCTGCTTCAAGAAGAGAGGCCTCGACGAGAAGTCACTGGTGGAGGGCGCGACCATCGTGGGAGGGGCCAAGGTGGTCGAGTTCCTCTCCTCTGGCGCTCCCTGCATCTCCTACTAGGGCCCCTCCCGTGGCCTCCGATGGCAAGAAGGTCCTGATCCCGTCGGCGAGCTTCGACGGCGGGGCGCTCGACTGCGGGAGCGGCCTGCTCCTGCTCATCCGGCAACACATCGATCCGCTCCGCGAGGGGCAACTCCTGGAGATCGCGTCGTCCGAGGCGTCGGTCTGCGAGGACCTGCCCGCCTGGTGCCGGATGACGGGCAACGAGCTGGTCTCGGAGGACCGCGGGGTGGGGAGGTACAGGTTCCTCGTCGCGAAGGGGAGGTTCGGCGTCGGCACGCCTTCCGCCGTCGCGGGGACCCCCTCACGGCCACGGATGGCGGGGCGGGAGATCTTGCCGGTACGGATTCCCGCCTCCCTTCCGTCCCCGGCGCCCGCCCCGTCCATCCCCCCGCTTGCGGTGATGGGGATCGGGAGCTGGCCCAGGCCCCGCTGGATGCTCCAGGCGCTCCACGAGTACCTGGACGGACGCCTGCCGGAGGCCGACTTCCAGGCAACGGCCGACGACGCGGTCCAGCTCGCCCTCGACGCACAGTTGGCAGCAGGTGTGGACGTCGTCACGGACGGCGAGCAGCGGCGCGACAACTACGCGAGCTTCGTCGCTTCCCGTCTCGACAACTGCCAGCTCGTTCCCATCACCGACCTGATGCCGTACGTGGAGGACCCGGAGGAGTTCGAGCGCGAGCTCAGGGCCCTCGACGTCCCGGCGGGGAAGATCCGGCACCCCGCCGTGCTCGGCCCCCTCTCGCGCTCGCGCCCCATCGCGGTCCACGAGCTCGAATTCATGAAGCGACGCACGTCGCTGCCCGTGAAGGTCGCGCTCCCCGGCCCGTACCTGCTCACCCGGACCATGTGGATGGAGTGCGTCTCGGACATGGCCTACGCCGACCGGGAGGCCCTGGCGGAGGACGTCGTGCGCGTCCTGCGCGAGGAGATCCACTTCCTGCTCGCTTCCGGTGCGGCACTCGTCCAGCTCGACGAGCCGGTGCTCTCGGAGGTGGTGTTCGGTGGAGCGGTGGCAGGGAATCGCACCTTCATGTGCGGCGCGCTCGGGGCGCGGAGGGACACGCCCGAGGAACTGGCCTTCGCCGAGGATCTGCTCGTACGGGTGACGCGGGGCCTGCCGGTGGAGCGGCTCGCGCTGCACGTGTGCCGGGGGAACTGGACGCCGGACGAGACCGTCGCGCTGCGAGGAGACTACCGACCGCTCGTGGGCCTGCTGGCCCGCGCGCCGGTGGGCACGCTGTTCCTGGAGATGGCCACTCCGCGAGCAGGCGAGATGGAGGTCCTCGCCGACATCCCCCGCGAGAAGCGCATCGGCGTGGGCATCGTGAACCAGAAGATCCCGGAGATCGAGTCGCTCGACGTCGTGCTGGGCCGGGCGCAGCACGCGGTGGAGGTGTTCGGCCCCGGGCGCGTGCTCCTCAACCCGGACTGCGGCTTCGCCACCTTCGCCGACAACCCCGTCGCCTCCGCGGAGATCGCCCGGGGGAAGCTGAAGGTGGCGGTCGAAGCGGCCCGCATCCTCCGGAAACGCCACTCTTGAAGTTCAACCGAAGGAGGATCACATGAAGATCGGCGCAAGAAACCAGCTCGTGGGAACGGTGACCGAGGTCAAGAAGGGTTCGGTCATGGCCCACGTGAAGCTCACCATCCCGGCTGGATCGAAGATGGCATCCGTCATGACCGTCGACTCCCTGGAGGAACTGGGCCTGAAGCCCGGGGACGAGGTCGAGGTGGTCGTGAAGGCTGTGAGCGTCCTGTTGATGAAGCGCTGACGCCGAGGCTCAGGGAGCCACCAGCTCCCCAGCCACGTCCGGCTCGACCCTGGCCAGGGCAGCGGCGGACCGGGGCCCCAGCGCTGCGGCGACGGCCCCGTCGCGGCTCGTCCGGAGCAGGAATGCGAGGTGGCGAAGCCCGTGCGCCAGCGGGTCCAGCTCACGGATCTCCGTCGGCCTCGGGTGGAGTGGGTCCGTGGGTCCAGGCGGCTTCAGATCGGGAAGAGCGCGGGCGCCCGGCGTGAGCGTTCCATCCTTCGCCCAGGCGACGTAGGTGAGCACGATGCGCCCGTCGGGCATCCAGCGCCAGCTCGTCGAGTGGATGAGCGTGATCTCTCCCGCACACTTCCCGGCGAGCTCCCTCGCACGGATGTCCGGGTTCACGCCGCCCGTGAGCTCTCCCTGTCGTCGCGCGAACTCGAGGACTTCGCCCTTCGCCGTCCCGAGCCCGACCACGAACGTCTCGACCGTCACCCGCGTCGCGGGATCCGCGCGTCCCTCGGCCGCGAGCGGCGCCACGCCCAGAAGGAGCCCGAGGAGTGTCGAGAAAAGATTCACTTGATCCGGACTCCGACCGTTCCGAAGACGTTGATGCCCGGGTCCTTGAACCCCCAGGGCATGGCGAACTGGTTGTTCGCGAGGTTGTTCAGGTCCACGGCCAGGACGACATCGTACGCGTTGGCTACCGGAATCACGTTCTGCACCCGCAGCGCCGGGATCCAGTAGGGCCCGAACAGCTGGCGCCCTGCCAGGGACGTGCTGTCGTAGTACACGCCGACCCCTCTCAGGTAGGGCGAGATCGTGAAGCCGTACGGCAGGGTGAACGTGGCACCGAAGTTCGCCATCCAGTTCGGCACGAACGGGATCTGGGCCCCGTCCTGGCCCGGGTCGATGGGATTCGAGATGCTCGAGCGGGTGTACGTGCCGTTCACGAACCAGCTGACGACCTCGTTGAGGGCCTGGTCGAAGGCGAGTTCCAGTCCGTACGACGTTCCGTTCCCCGCGTTGATCGACTGCGTCTGAGACGGGATCTGGCTCACCACGTTGTCCACGATGACGTCGTTGATCTGGTTCCAGAACGCCCGCAGCGAGATCTTGAGGGTCTGGATCGGGCGAGCGTCGAGCCCGAGATCGAGACCAATGCCGCTCTCCGGTTGGAGGTTCGGATTGGGAAGCTGTCCGTTCCTGCCGGGTACGCCCAGATCCGAGGACTGGAGCGTGCCGCCGACGGCCTTCGGTGTCGGCGCGACGAAGCTGGAGCCGGCATTCGCGAACACCGACAGCTCCGGGAGGGCATTCCAGCGCGCGCCCCCGCTCCAGAGCACCTTGTCCCAGGACTTGCTCGGGATGCCAGGGGCCGCTCCGCCGAGCAGCACGTACGACTGCTCGCTGTAGCTGTACCGGAGCCCGGCCCGGGCCACGAAGTCGCCGAGGACCAGGGTCTCCTGGGCGTAAAGCCCAGTCGCGAAGGCGGTGGCATCGTTCCCTGAGCGCCGGACTCCAGCCACCTCACCGTACGTCTTGTAGGTCGCGTACTGGACGTCGGCGCCGGCCGTCAGCTGGCTCGCGCCGAGGTGCTTCCAGTTCACGGTGGCATCCCCGGGGAAGACCATCTGGTTGACGCCATCGTGCTCGCGCAGGGACAGCGGGCCGGGGACACACGCCGGTGTCGTCGCCGGATCGACGCCGAGGCAGTCCTCTCCCCAGCGGCGGTCGTAGAGGCGCGCTCCCCCCTTCACCTGGAGGTTCAGCGTCGGGGCGAGCTGGGCGTTGTAGACCGCGTTGATCGTGCCGTATCCGTAGGCAAAGTCCCTGTTCGGGCGCCCCACCGCTCCGCTGTGACCGTAGTAGTGCGCGAAGACCGAGACGGACTGATCGGTCTGCTCCGGCCCGCCGAAGAAGAAGGTCGTCTTCCCGTAGAGGCGAACCGACGTGTACTGGGGGAGCTGCTGCATGTTGAGCCACGAGCCCGGCGTGCCGTAGTTGGTGTAGTCGGCGTGTTCCCAGCTGCCGCCGAAGAAGTAGTGCAGGTCGCCCGAGCGCCCCTGCGTGTAGGCCTGGGCGTTCACGGTTGCCCACGACCCGAGGCCAGCCTGGAGGCGCGTCACCGGCGCGTCCACCCTCTCCCGAAGCACGAAGTTCGTGATGCCTGCCAGCGGCGTCGTGTTCCCGGCGAAGTCCATCGCCAGGTAGTTCGAGTACATCACGGCCGCCGGCCCGCGCTGCACCTCGACACGGGAGAGCGCCCAGGGGTCGAGGCTGGTCCCGTCGATGAAGGAGTCGATGGGGAGCCCGTCGAGCAGGTAGCTGTTGTACTTGGGGCCGAGCCCACCGTTGGAGCCCCAGTTCGCGTCGTTCCGCGACAGCGGCGCGACGAAGATGCCTGGCTGGTAGCTCAGGATCTCGGAGATGTTCCGGTTCGGCGGAGCGGGCAGCTGGGAGATCTCCTCCGCGTCGATGACCCGGATCTGCTGCGTCAGGTCCCTTTCCTGTATCGGGACCTTGGATGCCGTGACGACGACCTCCTCGAGCTCCCGGGCGCCCTTGCCCGGAGTCGCCGGGGGTCGCGCAAGGCCCGTCGGCTGGGGATCCTCGCCAAGGGCCGGGGCCGCGAGAAGCAGGGAGAGGAGGACGAGGAACGGGATGCGGCTGGACATCACGGGCTCCTGGCGCCGGCGCGGACGGTCGGCCGCGATTACGATGTGACGTTTCGTGCTACGGGTTGGCGCGCACTATATATGACTTTGAAATTCGTGCTACGCCGAGATGAAGTGGCAGGCTTGATTGATCCCGCTCAATGGATGCGCCGCCGGAGACTTGCTCCGCGCGCGGGTCGGGTCAGCACGACCTCCACGCCCCTGGCCCGTCCGGAAACTCTTAGGCCAGGCCCTCCCCGGTCGTGGCCGGGATGAACTTGCCGAACTTGACGCCCTTCGTCGCGACCAGGCCGTCTCCCATCTGGACGATGGCCTGTGCCTTGCCCCGGAGCACGAGGACCTCGAGGCAGTTGTGCGGGTCCATGTGCACGTGCAGCGCCGAGACGACGGCCCTGTGGTTCTCGTGCTGGATGTGCGCGAGCTTCTGGGAGAGGCTGGAGGAGTCGTGATCGTAGACGAGCGTCACGACCGCGACCTGCTCGGCACGGGCGCCCCCTTCCTTCCATTCGCGCTGCACGAGGGCGTCCCGGATCAGATCGCGAACGGCCTCCGATCGATTGGCGTAACGCTTCTCGGCGATGAGCCGGTCGAACTGCTCCAGCAGATCCTTCTCCAGGGAGATTCCGATTCTCTCGACCACGTGGGCCTCCGGTGGGCAGGCGACAAGCGTTACCAGCGCGCCTCGGTGGAGACAAGGACGGCATCGCATTGCCCGGGAGCCCTGGCTAGAATGGACTCGATCGAAGGAGAAACGCATGCACGCACACGAGCACGCACACGAGCACGAGCACCTCCACGGGCACGAGCACGTCCACGCCGACGGGACGGTGCACAGCCACCCGCACTCCCACCGCCACGTGCACGCGCACCAGCACGCCGGCGGCGTCGAGCAGGAGCACCGCCACACACACGAGCCGGGCCAGGTCCACGAGAGGGGCCAGGATCACGGCCACGATCATCCTGCGTAGGACGTGGGCTCGTGAAGGCGACGCCCGGCCTTGCCCGGCACGTCGTTAGGTGCTACGCACGCAGAGGTCGTGCTACGGAGCCCTTGACCCCATGCACATGTCGGACGCCCTCGTTTCCCCATTGGTCGCGGCGTCCGCGTGGGCGGCGAGTTCGGTCGTCTCCGTCCTCTCGGCGCGCGCGCTGAAGCGCGACCCGGACGACCGTCGGGTCCCCCTGATGGGCGTCCTGGGCGCGTTCGTCTTCGCGGCCCAGATGGTGAACTTCACGATCCCGGGGACGGGCTCGAGCGGTCACCTGGGCGGCGGCCTGCTGCTCGCCATCCTGCTCGGGCCCCCGGCCGCCTTCCTGGTGATGGTCTCGGTCCTGACCGTGCAGGCCCTCTTCTTCGCCGACGGCGGCCTCCTGGCGCTGGGCTGCAACATCTTCAACCTGGGCTTCTTCCCGAGCTTCGTCGCCTTCCCGCTCGTCTTCCTCCCCCTGGCTGGACAGCGCCCCTCCCGATCCAGGCTCGCCCTGGCCGCCGTCCTGGCTTCCGTCGTCGGCCTCCAGCTCGGAGCCTTCGCGGTCGTGCTCGAGACCCGCCTCTCCGGCCTCTCGTCCCTGCCCTTCGGGACCTTCCTTCTGCTCATGCAGCCGATCCACCTCGCCATCGGGGTCGTCGAGGGTCTCGTCACGGCGGCCGCGGTGATCTTCGTCCGGGATGCCCGGCCCGACCTCGTGCCCTTCGGCCAGGCGACGTCCCCGCTGGCCTTCCGTCCGATCGGGCGCCTCGGCGGTAACGTCCTGCTCACCGCCGCCCTGCTGGCCGGAGTCGTCTCCTGGTTCGCCTCCGGCAAGCCCGACGGCCTGGAATGGTCCATCGACCATGCGCAGCACCAGGGTGGCGTCCGCCCACCCGAAAGTGCCCTCCACTCGTTCTTTTCCGGGCTCCAGTCGCGGACGGGAATCCTTTCGGACGGGACGGAGCGGGCGAGCGAATCGTGGCCGGCCGTGAGTCCCCGCGGCTCCCTCGCCGGATTGGCCGGAGCCGGCCTGACGCTCGGACTCGCCATCCTGATCGGTTTCGGGATCCGGGCGGTCCGGCGTGGCGCGAGCTCGAATCCTGCCCGCTCCCTCGAATGACCCGGGGACATTCGCTCGGGACCTCGGTTGCGCACCTCGACGAGTACGCCTCGGCGGAAACCCCCATCGGGCGTATCGACCCACGGGCGAAGCTGCTCACCACGATCGCCTTCCTGGTCGCGGTGGCGTCGTTCGGCCGCTACCAGGTCCTCTCGCTCGTCCCCCTCGCCCTCTACCCGATCGCGCTCATCGCGCTGGGGGACGTTCCGTCCGGCTCCCTGCTCTGGCGCCTCCTGCTCGTTTCCCCGTTCGCGCTCCTGATCGGCGCCTTCAACCCCCTGCTCGACCACACGCCGCTCGGCACCTTCGGGCCCGTCCACGTCACGGGCGGCTGGGCGTCGTTCGCGTCGATCATGCTGCGCTTCGTCCTGAGCGTGAGCGCGGCCCTGCTGCTCGTGGCCACGACCGGGTTCGACGCGGTGTGCGCGGCCCTGGCGCGCCTCGGCGTGCCCCGGATCCTCGTCGTGCAACTGCTCTTCATGCACCGGTACCTCTTCGTCCTCGTCGAGGAGGTCTCGAGAACATCCCGCGCGTTCGCCCTCCGGTCCCCCGACAGATCCAGGCCGTCGATGCGCGTCGCCGGAACCCTGCTCGGGCAGATCCTGCTCCGGACGCTGGAGCGAGCCCAGCGCGTCCACTCGGCCATGATCTGCCGCGGCTTCGACGGCGAGGTGCGCTTGCGGCGCGAGCTACGGTGGCGCGCCGCCGACACGGCCTTCGTGGCGTGCTGGAGCGCCTTCTTCCTGCTCGTCCGCTCTCATGACCTGACCCGGTGGCTCGGAACCGCCATCTCGGGGGCGATCGGATGAGCCATCATCTCGTGGCCTTCGAGGACGTGACCTTTGCCTACCCGGACGGCACGGCCGCCCTGCGGGGAGTCTCCTTCAGGATCCACCACGGCGAGTCCGTGGGTCTCGTCGGGGCGAACGGCGCCGGGAAGTCCACGCTCCTCCTCCACCTTCCAGGCATCCTCCTTCCCTCCTCCGGGCACGTGCGGGTCGGCGACTGGCCCGTGACGGCGAAGACCCTTCCCCAGGTGAGGCGCAGCCTGGGAATGGTCTTCCAGGACCCTGACGATCAACTCTTCATGCCGACGGTGGGTGACGACGTCGCCTTCGGGCCGCTCAATCTCGGCCTGCCGAGCGATGAGGTGGAGGCTCGCGTCGCGGGCGCGCTCGAGCGCGTGGGCGCGACCCACCTGCGCCAGCGGCCGCCCTACAAGCTTTCCGGTGGAGAGAAGCGAGCGGCTGCCATCGCGAGCGTGCTGTCGATGTCTCCCGACATCCTGGTGATGGACGAGCCCAGCGCGAACCTGGACCCGGCGTCGCGTCGCCGGCTCATCGCCCTGCTCCGGTCGTTCGAGCACACGAAGATCGTGGCCACCCACGACCTCGACCTCGTCCAGGATGTCTGTACCCGGACGATCGTGCTGCGGGACGGGCGCGTGGCGGCGGACGGTCCGACGGCGGAAGTCCTCGGGGACGATGCCCTGCTAGGCGGCTGCCATCTCGAGAGGCCGCTTCGAATGCAGGGCTGCCCTCGATGCGGCCCGCGGAAATGACTGGCGGCACGGGCGAGACATGAGTGGGATCGCGCCCTCCAGCGTGAGGTTTGAGGGCGTTCGCCGGCGGCGCACCTCCCTGGCCAGGCTTCCGACGATCCTGCTCGCTTCCGCGGTCATCCACGTCCTCGCCGTCGTCGGGTTCAACGCCCTGCCGGGCCGCCCGAGGACCGCGCCGCCCCCGCCGGAGCGCGCCATCCCGGTCATGCTCGTTCAGCCTCACCTCCGCCCGCTCTCCCCCCCGCCCGCGCTGGGCCGGCCGCTGGCGGCTCCGCCGAAGGCCGCCAAGGCGCCCCCGGCCCCGGCGCGGATGGTCCAGCCGAGGCTGGTCGCGGAGCGCCTCCCGGAGCCTTCGCCGGAGGATCCGAACGACGCCGTGACGACGGGCGAGGTCGGTGACGGTGCCACGGCAGGGGACGGTGGCCGCCCCGACGGTGTCGTGGGCGGCGTGCCCGGCGGCGATCCCGCTGGGGTCCTCTCGGCCGCTCCCGCGCCCGTCCCGGCTCGCCCGTCCGATCTCGCCGCCGTGAGAGCCGGCATCGCGCGAACGCTCGCCTACCCTCCTTCCGCCCGACGCGCCGGCTGGGAGGGCAAGGTCCGGCTCGCGTTCGTCCTCCTCGCCGACGGACGGATCCGCGACCTCGTGGTGCGGGAAGGATCGGGTTACGAAATCCTGGACGCCGCGGCCCTCGCCGCGGTGCGGGACGCCGCGCCGTTCGCGCCACCGGGCGTGGACGTGCAGATCGTCATCCCGCTATCGTTCCGGATCAATTGAAGAATCCGCGCCATGGCGCGGGCGGGGGTGGCGGATTGTCGCAGCTCTCGGCAGGATCTGCGTGCAGGGCGGTCGAGATGCACTGGACGCCCACAGGGAGTCGCCCATGACGACGATTCGAACCGTGTTCATCACCGCTGCCTTCGGCCTCGCGTTCCTCTTCGCTGGCGCCGCACAGGCCGACGACAAGGCCGCACCGGCCGCCCCAGCCCCGACCACAGCGGAGAAGGCCGCTCCCGCGAAGTCGCCGGTCCTCAAGGTCGGCGACACCGTCTACGTGTGCGGGTGCGGGGAGTCGTGCCACTGCACGCCGGGGATCTCGGCCAAGCCGGCCAAGTGCGGATGCGGCAAGGACATGGTGAAGGCCAAGGTGACGAAGGTCGAGAACGGCCAGGTCACCGTCAAGCCCGGGAGCAAGCCCGAGCAGACGTTCAAGACGCCATACGCCTGCGGATGCGGTCCTTCCTGCACGTGCAAGTCGGCGTCGCTCAAGCCCGGCAACTGCGGCTGCGGCAAGCCTCTCGTGAAGTCGTCGTAGGGCTCAGCGTGCGGGGAAGGGGCTCGCGAACCGCGGGTCGGTGAGGAACCCTTCGTCGGTCAACGCCTCGAGGAAGGCGAGCAGGTCGGCCTTCTCCTCGGGCGTGATAGCGAAGCCCTGGACGAGCGGGCTCTGCAGCGGGCTCGGGACGCCGTTCTGCATCCGCGCCCGTCCGCCGGCGGCGAAGAGGTCGATCACCTCGGAGAGCGTGGCGACGCTGCCGTCGTGCATGAACGGAGCGGTCACCGCGACGTTGCGCAGGGGCGGGGTGCGGAACTTGCCCATGTCCTCGGGGCGTGACGTGAGCGCCATGAGCCCGCTCCCGTCGGCCGGGTACGCGCCCTGGCCGTCCAGGTCGTAGAGGCCGATGTTGTGGAACGGGAACGGGTTGCCAGGAGCGCCCGGCGTGCTGGCCGCGTCGGTGAAGGTGAGGCCCGAGTGGCACCTGGCGCAGCCGATCCGGTCGGAGAAGAAGAGGTCCAGTCCCCTGCGAGCCGAGGCGGTGAGCGCCGTGGAGTCGCCCCGCTGGTAGCCGTCGTAGGGCGAGTTGCCCGAGATGAGCGTGCGCTCGAATGCGGCGATCGCCTTCCCGATGTTCAGGTAGCTGTAGAGATGTGAATCCCCGGGGAAGGCGGCCTGGAACAGCGCGGGGTACGCCGGGTCGGCCCGGAGCCGCGCCGCCACCTCCTCGTCATACCCGGCGATGCCGAGCTCGATGGGATCGAAACCGGTCATCGGGACGAGCGCCTGGATCTCCAGGCTCGGGACGACCGAGTTGGCCCAGGTGTAGACGTCGAGGTAGGCGAGGTTCACGAGCGGCTGGGGGCCCCGAGGGTGCAGCATCCCGGTGGACCCGAGCCCGCGCGCCCTGCCGTCGCTGAAGGCGAGTTCCTGCTTGTGGCAGCTGGCGCAGGAGAAGGTCTGGTTGCCCGAGAGGCGCACGTCGTAGAAGAGGCGCCGCCCCAGCTCGACCTTGACCGCGCTCATCGGGTTGTCGGCCGGGACCTCCGGCACGGGGAATCCCTGCGGGAGGACCCAGGTGTACCCTGGACCCTCCTGCTCTACCGGCGCACCACCGCCGCAGGCCGCGACGAGCGCGGCTGCGGCGGCGAGTGCAGCCCGGGCGATTCGCGCGCCGTCCCCGGACATTCCCTACTTCGTGACCAGCCGGAAGGATGCCTGCGATCCCGCAGGAGTCGTTCCGAAGGGGAGCCCGAGCTTCGGGAAGATCGGGGCGCACTCGGGATCGGTCGCGCCCGACATGCAGCCAGGGGCTCCACCGCCATCGGCGGTGTCGAAGTTGGTGGCGGCGAAGAGCAGCGCGAGGTCGAGCGCCACGGCCTGGGTGGTGGGGTTGAAGGCGGCGAAGCTCGCCGAGGGGACGTTGAGCGTCGTGCAGGAGGCGGTGGTGAAGTCCCCCGGGGTCGCGAGCGTGCAGCCGGTCGAACCCAGGTGGAAGTTGAAGGTGAAGGGAGTCGCGCGGTTGATGAGCCCGTCGATCTTCATGAACTTGTAGCCGGTGGTCCAGCTCCAGTACATGGCCGAGTTGGCGAGCGGCGGGTTGGCTGCCTGGACGTTGAGGTGGTTCGAGGCGGTCGGCACGCCCACGTCGAACTTGAGCCCCACGTAGGATCCCGGCGCGACCGTCCCCTGGATCGACTTGTTGGTCTCGACCGTGCCCCCGGTGCAGTTCCCGGTCCCGTTCTCGAAGTCGAGCAGCGCGACGCCGTACCCCTGCCAGACGCTCGCGTCGAGGGTCACGGGCGCCTCGACGCCGGCCGCATCCACCAGCCGGACGTTGGAGACGTAGAAGCGGAAGTCCTTCGGGATCCAGGGGAGCGTCCCGGTGCCGATGGCGTAGCCCGCCGTGTCGGCGCAGCTGAACGTCTGGGTCCCCACCAGCGCCTTGAAGTCGATGGCGACGGGCTGCGGGCCCGTGTCGGAACTGCTTCCACAAGCGGTGAACAGCGTGGCGACGGTCGCGAGTGCGGCGAGTTGCATCCGATTCATGGCGGTGGTGCCTCCCCAAAATAGGTGGACAGATGAACTCCATTTTTACTGCCCAGGGGCTTCCGGGGAAAGCGCGCGTGGTGCGGCATGTTGTCGCAACCCGCTCCATCGCGGTGGGGGTGCGGCTTTCAGCGAGTTGACTCGCCCCCCGATCCGCTTCCGCTCCGGACGACTGGCTCAGCGTCGCGGACGGCCCCTGTTCCGCTTCCGCTGGAGGGACCGCCGGTGGATGCCGAGCCGGCGAGCCGCCTCGGATACGTTGCCCCCGCAGCTGGTGAGGACCCGCTCGATGTGCTCCCACTCGGTCATCGCAAGCGACGGCGTCTCGATGGAGGCGTCTGCGTCCGCTCCCTCCCGGCCCGAGAAGGCCGCGAGGATCTCGTCGGCGTCGACAGGCTTCGAGAGATAGCCCACTGCGCCCAGACGCATGGCCTCGACGGCGGTGGCGATGGACCCGTAGCCCGTCAGGATGAGGACCCGCGTCGTGGGATCGAGTTCCCGGATCGCCTTCATGACCTCAAGGCCGTTCTGGTCGGGCATCTTCAGGTCGAGGACGGCGTACTCCGGCGTCTCCTCGCGGGCCCGGGCCAGCGCCTCCGAGCCGCCGGAGGCGGTGGTTGCCTCGAATCCCCGCTCGCGGAACGCTCGGGCGAGGCGTTCACGAAGCGTCGCGTCGTCATCCACGACGAGAATCGTCGGCGCGTCCTCGTTCGACGCGATGCGCTTGCTCAGTTGCATGGGCGGGGGGCTGCCTTCTGGTAGCCGACGAGCGGGTCACCGCAACCGCAGTCCGAACACGGCAGCGCGGGCGAACCCGCGAGGCCATGCGCCGCAATCCCGACTGTGCCAACGACCCGACCGAATCGGTTCATGGACTGACCCTCTCGACCTTCGAGCAGGCCTGGAGATATGACCTTCCCGCCTTTCCTGCATGCGACATGTCGCCGCATATCGCGGCTGGCGAGAGCCGAAACGAGGAGAACGGGGCCGCGTGAGTGATCTACAGTGCCCTGCAAGATCCGGTAGCCGGTGGTCCACACCACGTGGTCGGGTCGGTCGTGTTCACGAAGATCATCGCGTATGCGTTGCCCACCCCGCCGGCCTTCGATGGAAAGCCGCGAGGGATTCGACCCTGCGACACTTCGACGCACCCCGACAGGGGCCCGTTCGGTTAAGCTGAGTTGGGTGCATTGCGTCCGCACTCGCCCGACATGCGCCGCTGCGCTGCTGCTCCTCGTGCCTCTGCTCGCCCTCGCCGACGACGAGCCGAAGCACGAGGTGACCCTCGACGAGGT
>CAIQRS010000284.1 GCA_903874275.1 uncultured Anaeromyxobacter sp. | reverse complement strand
GTAGTCGAAGGCGTAGACCCCCTTGGTCAGGGTGGGGCAGGAGCTGGGCTCGGCGGCGACCAGGCGGACCTTGGACCCGGTGGCCTTGTCGGCCACGTAGGGGAAGGCGATGCCGGCGAAGTTGGAGCCGCCGCCGTGGCAGCCGATGACCAGGTCCGGCTCGTCGCCGGCCATCTTCATCTGCTCCTTGGCCTCGAGGCCGATGACGGTCTGGTGCATGCACACGTGGTTCAGCACGCTCCCCAGGGCGTAGCGGGTGTCCTCGCGGGTGGCGGCGTCCTCCACCGCCTCGGAGATGGCGATGCCCAGCGAGCCCATGCTCTCCGGGTCGCGGGCCAGGATGCCGCGTCCGGCGCTGGTGCGCGGCGAGGGGGAGGCGATCACCTCGGCGCCCCACAGCTGCATCATGCTCTTGCGGTAGGGCTTCTGCTCGAAGCTCACCTTGACCATGTAGACGGTGCACTCGAGGCCGAACATCTTGCAGGCCAGCGCGATGGAGCTGCCCCACTGCCCGGCGCCGGTCTCGCTGGCGATGCGCTTCGTGCCGCCGATCTTGTTGTAGTAGGCCTGCGGCACCGCGGTGTTGGGCTTGTGCGAGCCGGCCGGCGAGACCCCCTCGTACTTGTAGTAGATGCGGGCCGGGGTCCCGAGCGCCTTCTCCAGGCGGTGGGCGCGGAAGAGCGGGCTGGGGCGCCAGATCTTGTAGATCTCCCGCACCTCGTCGGGGATCTTCACCCAGCGCTCCGGGCTCATCTCCTGCTCGATGAGCCCCATGGGGAAGAGGGGGAGCAGGTCGCCGGGGGTGACCGGCTGCTTCGTCCCCGGGTGGATCACCGGCCACATCGGCCCCGGGAGGTCGGGGATGACGTTGTACCAATGGGTGGGGATCTGGTTCTCGGACAGGAGGTACTTGGTCTGCATCGGTGTGGGTGCCCCTTCGGGAAGGAAAGGGGGGGATCGGAACCCGATCGGGGTCTCCGAGTCAAGGGAGGGGCTCCTACGTGGCGCCGGCGATGTGGTCGGCGGCCCAGTGGGCCACGCCCAGGATCGACTCCATTGGGTTCACGCCCAGTGACGTGGGGAAGACCGAGCCGTCGGCGATCCAGACGTTGTCGAGCCAGTGCACCTTGAGGCGCGAGTCGACCACGCTCTTCTCCGGGTCGCGCCCCATGGGGCAGCCGCCCATGGGGTGGGCGCTGAAGACCGCCACCCGGTTCGGCTCCCAGCGAGCCTTGTCGAGGAGCGCCACGTCGGCCTCGCCCCGCATCACCACCGGGTCCTCGTGGAAGGAGCGGACCTCGGTGGCGCCGGCGGCGAACTGGACGCGGGCCAGCGCCTTCGAGCCCTCGCGCAGCGCCTCCCAGATCTCCGGGCGGATCTCGTAGTCGAGCCGGACCCGCCCGTCGGTGCGCAGCGAGACCGTGCCCCCCTTCTCCTCGGGGAGGAACCCGTCCACCGCGAGCGCGATGAGGGCGCTGGCGCTGGCCATCCGCGCCATCTGCTCCTGCTGGTCGGCGCCGAAGCCGCCGAAGGAGGTGGCCGCCAGCACCGGGTGGACCGGCGCGGCCTCGAGGAAGAAGGAGACCTTGCCGCCGCCCCGCTCGGAGAAGTGGTGGCTGGCCACCGACTGGGGCGCCCCGTAGAAGGGGAGGATGGGGCGGGAGAAGAAGCCGGCGCTCCCCACCACCGGGTGGAGGAAGGTGCGGCGCCCCACCTTGCCGTTCGGGTCGTAGCCGCTGCGGAGCAGGATCTCCGGCGTGCCGATGGCCCCGGCGGCGAGCACCACGAGGCGCGGCCGGACCACCACCTTGCGCGCGGTGGGGCGGAAGTTGGCGTCGAGGGCCACCGCGTGGACCGCGGCGATGCGCCGCCCGGCCTTCTCGAGCCGCACCACCCGGGCCCGGGCGTAGACCTTGGCCCCCGCCTTCACGGCGTCGTCGAGGTAGGTGAGGTCGAGCGAGTTCTTGGCGCCGACCGGGCAGCCCGTCCCGCAGAAGCCGAGCGACTGGCAGCCGGTCACGTTGCGGCGGGTCGTCTCTCTCGCCCACCCCAGCTTGCCGGCGCCGTCCCAGAGGACCTTGTTGTTCTCGTTGGCGGCCTCGACGGGCCAGGGGGCGATGGAGAGGCGCCGCTCCACCGCGTCGAAGTGGGGCTCGAGGGCCTTCTCGTCGAGCCCGCTCACGCCGAAGGCCTGGGCCCAGTGGCGCAGCACCCGCGGCGGGGTGCGGAAGCTCGTGGTCCAGTTGATCAGGGTGCCGCCCCCCACGCCCCGTCCCTGCAGGACGGTGATGGCAAGGTCGGCCGTGGCCCGCATGCCCCGGTCCTGGTACATGGCCGGATAGGCCCAGGACTCGTCCATCTTCATCTGGTCGGGGGGGAAGCGGCCGCCCTCCTCCAGCACGGTGACCCGCAGCCCGCGCGCGGCCAGCCGCGCCGCCACCACCGCTCCGCCCGGCCCGGAGCCCACCACGCAGACGTCGGGCCGGTCGTCCACGTCCTTCTTGAGGGCGGCCGAGTCTAGGAAGCGTCCCGGGGTGTCGGTCACGGCTTCACCTCGGGGAGGGCGGGGGGAGGGGCGAGCGGCGAGGGGGATGCACCCTCGGTGATGGTGCCGGGGAGGAAGCGCGGCTCGCGCTCGACCATGCCGCCGGTCGGGGGCGGTCCGGGGTAGCCGATGGCGGCCCAGGTCTCGCGGGCCCCGTAGTAGCTCGAGTAGACGATCTTCTTCAGGGCCCGGTAGCCGGTGCGGCGCACCTCGAGGCGGCTCTGCTGCCAGGAGCGGATGCGCGCGTCCTGCTGCTCGTTGGTCGAGGCGGTGAAGGTCTTCCACTGCCCGTCGAGGAGGAGGCCGAAGAGCGCGTTCTCGAAGAGCCCGACGAGCTGGCGGACCTCCTTCTGCCCCTCGGGGGGCATGAGCCCGAGGAGGGCGTCGATGCGCCGGGGGAGGTCCACGTCGAGCGGGGCCGGGAAACCCGGGCGCGGGGGCAGGAGCCGCTCGGAGAGCTCGAGGAAGACCGTGGCCTCCTCGGGGGAGAGGACCGTGAAGGCCCCGGAGAGCCCGGACGACGGGCGCGTCCGGCGTGTTCCCAGCCAGGTCCCGCCGCCCACGGCCAGCAGCGCAGCGCCGGCCAGGCCGTACTTGAGGAAGCTCCGGCGCCCCTCGCTCTCGCCGGGGAGGAGGATGCGCTCACGGCGGTGTCGTCGGTGGAACATGTGGGGAAGCAGACTACCGGCGCCCAGCCGCACCTTCAACTTCCCATGAAATCGACCGGAAAGGGCGGTCGCGGAGGAGATTTCTCGCCGGGCCGGGGCATAATCGGGCGGCACGGGTTCGTGGCGAGGGGGGCGAGGCGGCCGGCTGGAGACCATGGGGACGGAGAAACGATCACACCCGCGATTCCCGCTCATCCTGGCGGTGGACTATCCGGGCGCGGCCTCCACGGTGCGCGACTACACGGAGAACCTCTCCGCGGGCGGCCTCTTCATCCGCACCGAGCGGGAGTTCGAGGTGGGGGAGCGGCTCTCGCTGCTCATTTCCTTCCCCGAGCTCCTCGAGCCGGCGGAGCTCGAGGTCGAGGTGGTCCGGATGCGCCCGGGCGGATCCTCGCAGACTCCGGGCGTCGCCGTCTGGGTTCCGCCCGACCGTGTGGACGACCGTCGCCGCCTGGAACGGCTGGCGGTCGCGGCGGCCGCGCAGGCCGAGTCGAGCCGCCCCGGCTACCGCGTGCTGCTCGTCGAGGACAACTCGCTGGTGGCCGCCATGTACGCCTCTGCGCTGCGGCGCCTCGCGGCCACCGAGGGGGTGGGGGGACTGGCGGTGGACGTGGCGGTGGACGGGAACGAGGCCTTCGCCCGGCTCCACGCCCAGCCCCCCATCGACCTCATCATCACCGACGTCTACATGCCGGTCATGAGCGGCTTCGCCCTGGTGGAGAAGGTCCGGGCCGAGCCGCGCCTGCGCCACCTGCCCATCATCGTCATCTCGTCGGCGGGCGACGAGGAGCGGGAGCGGGTGAGCCGTCTGGGCGCCAACTTCTTCCTCCAGAAGCCGGTCAAGTACCAGGACATCGTCGCCACCGTCCGGACCCTGCTGCGGGCCGGTCCCCAGCCCGGGGCGCCCATGTCCACCCGTCAAGTCCCCACGTCGGAGGAGCCCCGAACGGCCGTCGAATTCGGGCCGGATCGGGTTGACCCCACCCTGCGGAAGGGGAGAGACTGACCATCAAGAGGGCCGGTCGCAAGCCGGCCGTGGGACGAGAGGGAACTCCGTCCCCGACTCACCGAGGTCCGCCCCCGTGGCGGACCTCTTCTTTTCCCTGGTAGGTTGTCCTCCCTATGCCCAACGTCCCCGCCCACATCACCGGAACCGTCGTCCGCATCGAGAAGAGCCCTGGCGAGCAGGTCGGCGCCGGCGAGGCCATCCTCATCCTCGAGTCGATGAAGATGGAGATGCCGCTGGAGTCGCCGCTGGACGGTCGGGTGAAGGAGATCCGGGTCAAGGAAGGGCAGTCCGTCGCCGAGGGCGACGTCCTGGCCGTCGTGGAGTGAGGGCGCGGTGACGCCCCCGGCGAAGATCCGGGTCGAGGACCGCGGCTTCGTCCGGGTCCTCACCATCGACAACCCCGGGAAGCGGAACGCCTTCGACTACGGGTCGCTGGCCGAGCTCACCCGGGCCTGCGCGCGGGCCGCCGAGGAGAGGGTCCGCTGCCTCGTCCTGCGGGGCGCCGGCGACCAGGCCTTCTCCTCCGGCTTCGACATCGACGCCATGGAGGGGGACGGGCCGGACGGCGACCGGCCCGACCTGGCCACCGAGCGGGCCATGGAGGCGGTGGAAGCGGTGCCCTGCCCGACCGTGGCCTTCGTGAACGGAGCGGCGTTCGGCGCCGGCTGCGAGCTGGCCGCAACCTGCGACCTGCGCATCGCCAGCCAGGGAGCCAAGCTCGGCATGCCCCCCGCCAAGCTCGGGGTGGTCTACGCCGCCGCCGGGGTGCGCCGCTTCCTGGCGCTGGTGGGCCCGGCCCACACCCGCGAGATGTTCTTCACCGGCAGGCCGGTGGACGCGGAGAAGGCGCTCGCCATGGGGCTCGTGGACCGGGTGGCCTCCCCGGCCGACGCCGAGGCCGCCGCCCTGGCGCTGGCCGAGGAGATCGCCGGGAACGCCCCGCTGGCCGTGCAGGGGATGAAGCGCATCCTCCGGCTGCTCGAGGAGACCCACGAGCGCGGCCTCACCGGGGCCGAGCGGGTGGAGATCGCCTCCCTGCGCACCCGCGCCTTCGAGAGCGCCGACCTGCGCGAGGGGCGCGCCGCCTGGGCCGGGAGAAGGCCTCCCCGTTTTCGCGGGGAGTGAACCGGCCCGGGGCCGCCGCTACCCCCGCGGGCGGGGCAGGAGCGTCCGGACGAACCGGTTTCCGTCCTTCTCGGGCAGGACCATGAACTCGTCCTTGTCGTGGCCGGGGAGGGTGAGGTCGATGCGGTGCCGCTCGTCCACCCGCACGTCGGTGACCCGGTAGGGCGTGCGTCCGAGCAGCTGCCCGTTCACGCGCACCTCGGCGCCGGAAGGCACGCTCTCCACCGTGAAGGAGCCCAGCGCGGAGGAGAGCGCCAGGTGCACCGAGCGGGCGAGCCGTCCCGGCTCCCCGGCCACCTCGATCGAGGCCGCGCGGTGGCCGGGCAGGACCGCCTCGACGCGGTGCGCGTCGGAGAGCCGGATCCCCTCGACGACGACGGGAGTCGCCCCGGCGATGGAGCGGCCGTCCAGGGTGACCTGCGCGCCGGGCGGGGTGGTGGAGACCACGAGCACGCCGTCGCGCAGCCAGGGGGAGGCGGCGAAGCCGGCCACCGCCACGGCGAGGCCGCAGGCGATGCCCAGCATCACGGCCCGGCCGGCGCCCACGCGGATGGTCCGGATGCGCTCCGGTCCGAGCGGGGGGGGGCGTCCAGGGGAACGGTCCACGTCGATGTCGATGCTCGGGGTGCCGAGCTCGGAGAGCGGCGTCTGGGCCGGGAGCGGCCCGGTGGTCTCGGACCGCGCCACCGAGTCGTAGACGGCGGACCGCTGCTGCTCGGCCACGTTGCGCAGGACCTTCATCACCAGCGCGTCGTGGGCCCGGGCGGCCCGCTGCCGGGCGATCCGCTCCGAGTAGACCTGGTGCATCTGCCGCCCCAGGTGGTCCTGGATGGCCGAGTGGGGCGTGGGGAAGAGCACGTCCACGAGGGCGTCGCCGAAGGAGCGGGCGTCCGGGTAGCGCTGGTCGGGGTCGGCGGCCAGCGCGCGGAGCACGATGGTGTCGAGCTCCTTGGGGAGCCGCTCGTCGATGGAGGACGGGGGGACCACCTTGCCGAGGCGCGACTGGATGAGCGACTCGACGTCCACCGCCCGCTGGAAGGGCTTCTGCTTGGTGAGGAGCTCGTAGAGGATGATGCCGGCCGCGAAGACGTCCACCCGGTGGTCCCAGGGGCGGTCCAGCGAGGCCTGCTCGGGCGCCACGTACCCGAGCTTCCCCATGAGCATCCCCTCCTTGTAGTTGGAGAGGCCGGTGGCGGCGCGGGCGATGCCGAAATCGAGCAGCTTCACCTCGCCCTGCCAGGAGATGAGCGCGTTGTCGGGCGAGACGTCGCAGTGGATGATCCGCAGCGGGTTGCCCTGGCCGTCGGCCTTCCGGTGGGCGTACTCGAGCCCCTGCAGGAGCTGCAGGACGATGAAGATGGACTGCTCCGGCGTGATGGCCGCGCCGGCCCGTGCGAAGGAGACCATCATGTCCTTCAGCGAGACGCCGTTCACCAGCTCCATCGAGATGAAGTAGGTCCCGTCGATGGAGCCGCACTCGTAGATCTGGGTGACGTTGTTGTGGGTGAGTTGGACGGTGAGCTTGGCCTCGTTCACCAGCATCTGGATGAAGCCCTGGTCCTGGGAGCGCGCCGGGAGGATGCGCTTCACCACCAGTTCCTTCTCGAACCCCTCGGCCCCGGACACCTTGGCCCGGAAGATCTCGGCCATCCCGCCCACGGCGAGCCGCTGCAGCAGGAAGAACTTGCCGAAGACGTGCGGCTTGAATTCCGGCGCCGCTGGGGTCTGTGCCGGGGAGGCCACGCTGGGAGGGAGGATAGTCCCCGGTGGCGGGGGATCCAAGGAAGCCGCCGTCCCCCCCACGGGGGACACGGCTTCGCTCCCCGGGATGAGGATGCGATAAGGACCAGGTGGGAAGGATCCCCGTCTGGCTCGCCGCCGTGCTCCTCGGGGGGCTCCTCTTCCTGCCCGGGCTGGGCGCGGTGGGGCTCTTCGACCCGTGGGAGCCCCATTACGCGGAGGTGTCCCGGCAGATGCTGGTCCGGGGGGACTGGGTCCACCCCTGGTGGCGCGAGGCCGGCTTCTTCTCGAAGCCGCCGCTCCTCCTCTGGGGCGGGGCGGCGGGTCTCGCCCTGGCCGGGGATGGGGCGCAGGAGTGGGGCGTGCGCCTGCCGGGGGCGCTCCTCTCCATCCTGGGCATCGCCCTCTCCGCCGCCGCGGTGGCGCGCCTCGCCTCGCGCCGCGCCGGCCTGCTCGCCGCGGCAGCGCTCGTCACCGCCCCGTTCGTCGCCCTCCTCGCGCGGCAGGCCGTCCCCGACGCGCCGCTCGCCGCCCTCTCCACCGCGGGAGGCCTGGCCTTCGCGGTGGCGCTCCTCGACGACCGGGCCGGGCCGGGCTGGGCCCGCGCCGGCTGGGTCCTGCTCGGGCTGGCGACGCTCGTGAAGGGGCCGCTCGGGCTCGTCCTGCCGGCCGGGGCGCTGCTCGGCTGGCTCGTCGTCACCGGGGAGTGGAGGCGGGCGCGCAGGCTCGGGTTCGTGGCTGGACCGCTGGCCTTCCTCGCCATCGCGCTCCCCTGGTACCTGGTCATGGCCGCCTGGCCCGGGCGCGACGACGCGGGCTGGAGCTTCCTGCAACGGTTCTGGCTCCACGACCACCTGCGCCGGCTCGGGCCGGGGGTCCACGTCCCCACGCCGGGCGGCGGCTTCCTCCCCTACCTGGGATGGCTCGCGGTGGGGACCTTCCCCTGGGTGGCCGCGGTCCCGGGCGGGCTCGGGGAGGCGATCCGCACGCGCGGTGAACCAGGGGACGCGCGGGGCGGCCTGGCGCTGCTCTGCGCGATCTGGGCGGCCGCCGGCTGGGCGCTGGTGGGGTTCGCCGCCACCCGCTACCCGCACTACGTGCTCCCGGTGGCGCCCCCGCTGCTCGTGCTCTCGGCGCTCTTCCTCGACCGGCTCCTCGACGAGGGGTTCCGGCGCCACGCCGCGGCGGGGCTCCTCGGAGCGGGCGCGCTCGCCGCCACCGGGTGGTCGCTCTGGCGCGAGCCGCGCCTCCTCACCGCCCTCTTCACCTACGACCCGCGCCGCGCCTGGCCGGAGGGGGCGCTCGGCGCCCCCGGGACGGTGCTCGGGGCGATCGCGGCCCTGGCGCTCCTCGGGATCGCCGCCGGGGCGCTCCGGCGCTCGGCCCGCGCCTCCGTGGCGAGCCTCCTCGCCGCGGCCATCCTTTCGGCGGCCTGGATCTCCTTCGTCCACTGGCCCGCGCTGGCCGTCCACTGGACGCAGCGGGAGATCTTCGCGGCGTGGCGGGAGGAGAGGCCGGAGCCGGACGAGCCGCTCGTGGCCTGGCTCATGAACTGGCGGGGGGAGACCTTCTACGGGAAGAACCGCGTCCGCGAGGTGGTGGACCCGGCGCGCATGCGCGAGGTCGCGGCGCGCCCCGGGCGGCTCTGGGTGGTCACCGAGGCGGAGCGGCTGCCGTCGCTCTCGAGCGCGGTCGGGCCCGGGAAGCGGCTGCGGGTTGCCGGACCGGCCACCGGGCGTTATCGGCTCGTGGAGCTGGCGGACCCGTAGCGCTCACCAGCCGGCGACGTCGAACCGGGTCCGCGCCGTCCGTGCCAGCGGCTCCGCCGACAGCGCCCCGACCCCGGCTGCCCGCGCCAACTCCTCGGGGCTCGCGACGGCGCCGGCCGCCCAGATGGGGCCGAACCAGCCGGGCGCGCCCTTCCAGCGCCACCAGGGACCGCCCGTGAGCTCGGCGAGCGCCGCCTCGATCTGGGCGGCGAGCAGCGCGCCCCGCAGGGAGTCGGCCGACGAGAGCAGAGGGTCGCGGGGGAGCGGCCAGCGCGCCGCGTCCTCGGCCGAGACCGGCCGGCAGAGGGCGCGAGCGAGGACCTTGTCGTCACCGGAGGAGGCGGGCGCGCCGCCCCGCTGCCGCTCCATCTCCCGGAGGAGCCGGGCCGCCTGCATGCGCACCCCGTGGAGGCGCTCGGCCTGGGCGGCCTTGATCTCCCGGGCCAGCGCGTGGCCGGTGATCCCGGAGCGCTCGCCCAGCCAGGCCGGGTCGGCGGCCAGCGCCTCGAGCAGGTGGCCCCAGGTCGCGGCCACGGCGGGGGAGCCGAGCCTGCGGGGCTCGACGCCGCTCGTGCGGATGCCGGAGAGGAAGAGGGCCACGCCCAGCTCGTGGAGGAAGGCCCGTGCCTCGGCGGCGCCCCCCGACGGCATCGCCGAGAGGCGGACGTCGTCCGGCACCCGGACCGGCACGGTGAGCGGTCGCTGGCTCTTGCCGCCGGCCACCCGGTCGTCGAGCTTCACCCGGGTGGAGAGGTCCACCCCGGTGGCCGCCGCGGCGGCCCGGCCGTCGTCGGCGAGCCGGGAGGCGGGGTGGGCCTTCGGCTCGTGGGAGGCGCGGAGGATCCGGGGCAGGTCGCGGAGGTGGGTGGAGGAGAGGGGCACCCCGGCCTCGCCGCGCGCCAGCGCCTCCATCGCCACGCAGTAGGCGGGCCCCGTGGCGTCGAGGGTGGCCGAGGCCAGCGCGGCCAGCTCCTCGGGGGAGGCCCGTCGCAGCGCGGCGGCAATCGACGGAAGGTCGCCCAGGCCGAGCCGCCGGGCCGCGTCGGAGAGCGCAGCGGCGCTCGCGTCGGCCT
>CAIQRS010000283.1 GCA_903874275.1 uncultured Anaeromyxobacter sp. | reverse complement strand
CTCGAGCATGTCGTTCCAGGACTTCACGAAGGCCCTGGCCCCGTCGGCCTGGAGCTGGGCGGCCAGCGCGTCCACGTCCACGCCGGCCCGGGCGTGGCGCGCGATCACCTCCTCGGCGTCGCCGCCGTCGTCGGGAATGGGCGCCCCCACCTCGCCGTGGTCGGCGAAGGCCAGCAGCGTCGCCTCCGGCACGGTGTTCACGGAGTACGGGGCGGCCAGCGCCTTCACGTAGAGCGAATCGGGAGCCGACGGGTCCTTGGTCCCGGTGCTGGCCCAGAGGACGCGCTGCGGCCTCGCGCCGGCGTTCTGCGCCCGCAGCCAGCGCGCCGAGCCGTGCAGGGCCCGCGCGGCGACGTGGGTGCGGAGCGCGATGGCGTTCCCCAGCCGGTTCCGGAGGTCGGCGGGGACCTTCGAGGCCACGGCGACGTCCCAGCGGCTCACGAAGACCGAGGCCACCGAGCGGACGTCCGGATCGAGCCCGGCGGCGATGCGCCTCTCCACCCCGCGCAGCCAGGCGTCGGCGGCGGCCAGGTACTGCTCCCGCGAGAAGAGCAGCGTCACGTTCACCGGGACGCCGGCGAAGGTGGCCTCCTCGATGGCGGGGAGCCCCTCCCTCGTGCCCGGGATCTTGATGTGCAGGTTGGGGCGGGCGGCCCGGGCGTGGAGCGACCGGGCGGCCTTCACGGTGCTCTCGGTGTCGTAGGCCAGGAGCGGCGACACCTCCAGGGAGACGAAGCCGTCCACCCCTGCGGTGCGCGCGTGGATCGGCCGGAAGAGGTCGGCGGCGCGGGTCAGGTCGTCGAGGGCCAGGTCGAAGAAGAGATCCTCCCCGGTGCGCCCGGCCTTCACGCCGGCCCGGATGGCCTCGTCGTAGGCGGCGCTCTTCTTCAGGGCCTGGTCGAAGATGGTGGGGTTCGAGGTGAGGCCGGTCACCGACAGCTCGTCGATGTAGCGCTTCAGCGTGCCCGAGGTGAGCAGGTCGCGGGTGATGTTGTCGAGCCAGATGCTCTGGCCCAGGTCGTGGAGTCGCTGCGTGGCCTTCATCGATCACCTCGGAAGGGGGAGCCCACAGTCTAGTGCTTCGACTACCCCGATGGGACCCGGACTGATCCGGGTCTTGCCCCGTCGGGGCCGCTCCAACCGACACCCCGTACCGATACCCTGCCCCTCATGCCCACCGCGGTCGTCACGGGGTCCCAGTCCGGAATGGGTCGGGCCATCCGGAACGAGCTCGAGTCCTGCGGGTGGCGCGTCCTGGGGGTGGACCTGCCTGGCCAGGGAGCCGAGGTCGAGAGCGACCTCTCCACGGACGTGGGCCGGGCCGCGGCCGCCGAGGCGCTGCTCGCCGCCAGCGGTGGACGGATCGACGCGGTCGCGGCCAACGCCGGGGTGGACGTTCCCCGGCCGGAGCTGGTCTTCGGGCTCAACTATTCCGGGGTGGTGGACCTGCTCGGGCGCCTGCGCCCCGCCCTGGTCGCGGCCGGGCGCGCCCGCGTGGCGGTCAACGTCGGGAACTCGATCCTGGTCACCCCGGGGATCCCGCTCGCCGCGGTCCAGGCCCTCCTCGACGGCAACCCCATCCGCGCCGTCCGCCTCCTCGAGGCCCAGCCCGCCCTGGCCTACCAGGTGAGCAAGCTCGCGCTGGCCCGCTGGATCCGCGAGTCGGCGCCCACGGCCACCTGGGCCGGGGCCGGGATCTCCATGAACGGGATCTGCCCGGGCCCGGTGATGACACCGCTCCTGGAGCGCGAGATGGCCGACCCGCGCAAGGGGCCGGCCATCCGGCGCATGCCCCGGCCCCTGGGCGAGTTCCCGCCCCCCAGGGCCGTGGCCGAGCTCTTCGGATTCCTGCTCTCGGAGCGGGCCCGCTTCCTCGTCGGCCAGCTCATCTGCATCGACGGGGGCGTCGAGGCCTCCTGGCGCGCCGGCGACTGGCCGCGCGCCTGGGACATCGAGCTCCCGGCCTTCCGCCGCCTCATCGGGAGCTAGCGCCCCGGGCGGAGCGGCGGCCCCCTACGCCAGGTTGTGGAACACCCGCTGGACGTCCTCGTCCTGCTCGAGCGCGTCGATCATCTCGAGCACTTCCTTGGCCTTGTCCTCGGGGAGCTCGACCGGCGTCTGGGCCACGTACTCCAGGTCGGCGGAGAGGACAGGCAGCTTCCGCTCCTCGAGCGCGGCCCCCAGCGTCCCGAAGTTGGCGTAGGCGCAGCGGATGACCAGTTGTTTCTCCCCTTTCTCGCCGGTGGACTCCCCCATCTCCTCGAGGCCGTGGTCGATGAGCTCCATCTCCAGGGTGTCCTGGTCGAGTCCCTCCGGCGACAGCCGGAAGACCCCCATCCGCTGGAACTGGAAGGCCACGCTTCCGGTGGTGCCCAGGTTCCCGCCGTGGTTCTTGAATCCCACCCGGACGTTGGCGACGGTGCGGACCACGTTGTCGGTGGCGGTCTCGACCACCACCGCGATCCCGTGGGGCGCGTATCCCTCGTAGAGGACCACCTCGTAGGCCTGCTGGTCCTGGCCGCTGGCCCGCTTGATGGCGGCCTCGACCTTGTCCTTCGGCATGTTGGCGCCGCGGGCGTTCTGCAGGGCCCGGCGCAGCGACGGGTTGTCCTTGGGGTTGGGCCCCGCCGCCTTCACCGCGATGGCGATGTCCTTGCTGATGCGGGTGAAGACCTTCGCCATCTTGTTCCACCGGGCGAACATGGTGGCCTTGCGGGTCTCGAAGATGCGTCCCATGGGAGGGGCGGATACCCCACCGACGCCCCCCCGCGCAAGCTCCACGTGAGCTACCATCGGGGGGAGGAGGCTTCTTGAGGCTCTACAGGCGCCAGCTGCTGGGGCTCTTTTCGATCTTCGCTGCATTCCTGGCGGTGGTCGGCGCCCTTGCCGTGACCATCGCCGAGACCGTCGAGGCGCGCGAGATGGTGACCCGTGCCCTCGAGCTGGAGGCCCACCTCTCGGGCTTCCGCGTCTGGGTCAACCGCGGCTCGACCGATGCCCTGGCCTCGATCATCTCCCCCGAGTTCGGCGACGAACCAACCCGCTCCGGGGACGAGGTCCGGGCGCGGGCCGAGCTGCTCGAGATCCGGAACCTGGTCGAGGGCGGCGCCGTGCAGAATGCCCGTCTCGCCGAGCTCGGCGCGATCCTGGAACGGCGCATCGCCGTGGAGCGATCCGCCACCTCCGCCGCGAGGACGTCCGGGCCCGAGGGCGGGCGGGCGATCCTGGCCGCCAGCAGCTGGGCTCCCGACCGGACGAGGGTGCGGACGATCATCTCGGCGATGATCGAGGAGGCCACGCAGGAGCTGCGGAGCCGGGAGGCCCGCTATGCGTCGCGGGTGCTGTGGCTCCGGTCCGCCATGGCAGCCGGCGTGGCCCTGCTCCTGGCCACGCTCGCCTTCCTCCTGCGCCAGCTCGGGACGGCGCGGCGGGTCCGGGAGGAGGCGCTCCGGGCCCACGACCTGGCCCGGCTTCGGCTCGCCGACCTGGAGGGCGTGCTCGACACCGTGCCGGCCGCGGTGCTCATCGCCCGCGACCCGGAGTGCGCGCAGATCTCGGGGAACCACTTCGCGGAGGTGCTCTTCCGGGCCCCGGGCGGGGCCAACCTCTCGATGTCCGCGCCCGAGGGGGCGCGACTCCAGGGCGTCCGCTTCCTCTCCAACGGGGTGGAGGTGCCGGCCCGGGACCTTCCCCTCCAGACCTCGGCCCGGACCTGCACCAGGGTCGAGAACCGGCAGCTGGACCTCGCCTTCGACGACGGCACCGTGCGCCACGTCCTGGCCACGGCCCACCCGCTCCTCGACCCGTCGGGGGCCGCGCGGGGAGCGGTGGCCGGCTTCGTGGACGTCACCGAGACGGTCCGGGTGGCCCACGAGTTCCTCGCCGCCCTCGAGCGGAACCGGACGCTGCTCGCCACCGCCCAACGGAACGAGCTGCTCTACCGGGAGATGGCGCGCAACTTCCCGAACGGCGCCATCTCGCTCTTCGACCACGACCTGCGGTTCCTGATCTTCGACGGCACCCATTTCGCCATCCGCCGCGACGCCGCCACCAACGTGGGCCGGACGATCGGCGAGATCTTCCCCCCCGAGGTCGCGGCCCGCATCGAGCCGGTCCACCGCGAGGCGCTGGGAGGACGTCCGGGGCTGGTCGAGGTGGTGATCAACGGACGCATTCTCGAGATCCGGACCTCCCCGGTCCGCGACGAGACCGGCGCGGTGATCATGGGCATCGCCACCTCGCAGGACATGACCGAGGAGCGCGCCCTGCGGACGCAGCTGGCGGTCTCCTCCCGGATGGCGTCGATGGGAACGCTGGTCGCCGGGGTCGCACACGAGGTGAACAACCCGCTGGCCGGCACCCTGGGCAGCCTGGCCACCGCCCTCCAGGACCTGCGCGCCGCCGCCGACCGGCTCCGGGAAGGGGCGCCGGTCGAGCAGGAGCTCCTGACCCAGACCCTCGACGGGGTGATCGAGGTCCTCCTCGACTCCCAGGTGGGCGGGAACCGCATTGCACGGATCGTGAAAGACCTGACGGTCTTCGGCCGCCCCAACCCCATGCGCACCCGGGTCCGGCTGGGCGACGTGGTCACCTCCTCGATGCGCTGGATCCCGGCCGCGGTGGCGCGCAACGCCACGGTCCATGTGGACGACCTGGGGGCGCCGGACGTGCACGCCTCGGCGGGGCAACTGGAGCAGGTGGTGCTGAACCTGGTCACCAACGCCGCCCTGGCGTTTCCGGAGGGGAGGCGTGGAGAGGTGACGATCCGCATCTTCACCTCCGGTGCGGGACGGGCGGTGCTGGAGGTGAAGGACGACGGCAAGGGGATCGACCCGGCCATCATGGAACGCATCTTCGACCCCTTCTTCACCACCCGCGAGGTGGGGCAGGGCATGGGGCTCGGCCTCCCGATCTGCCACGCCATCGTCGCCGCCCACGACGGCACGCTGACGGCGGAGAGCGTCCCCGGACACGGCTCGACCTTCCGCGTCGAGCTCCCACCGGCCGGGACGCGCGACGAGGCGACCACGCCCGCGTCTCGTGTATAGTGCCGGGGTCATGGGGATCCTGCAGGCCCTCGACGAGCAGTTCCCTTCGCTCGAATGGGGGGCATCCGAGGACGCGGTCCAGGCCCTCTTCCCCGGCGGACGGCGGGAGCCGGGATCGGCCTACGCGGTGGAGACCCGCCTGGTCGGCTACCCGTACCCGCTGGTGCTCTTCTTCACCTTCTCCCCTGGCCTCTCCACCGTCGAGATCGAGTACCCGCGCAGCTACGATCTGGCCACCGGCGACATGCATCTTCCCGGGCGCATGGTGGCCGAGAGCATCTACCGGCACCTCTCGGCCCTGCTCATCATCGCCTTCAGCGGCGCCCCCCGGCCCCACGAGGACCTTCGCGCCGTGGACCGCGGCGACACCGTGCTCGCCGACCACAGCTGGTCCACCCGCGACTCGACGGTCCGGCTCGAGTTCCGGCTCCAGTCGGGGCTGGGGCGGGTTCGCGTCGAGATGAGGGCGCTACGGCCGTAGGACGCGGAAGGCGTGCGTCCAGTCGTTGCGCAGGAAGCCTGGTGCGCACCAGAGCAGGCAGAGCGGCTCGATGGCCCGGGCTCCCTCCACCCCGCCCACGTCCTCGGCGTCCCACCCGAACTGGTCGAGGAGGGCCGTCACCTGTCGCTTCGCGTCGGCGTCGGCCCCGGCGATGAACATGGTGGGGCGACCCCCCGCGAGCCTCGGATCGACCATGAGCGCGTTTCCGACGCAGCTGAAGGCCTTCACGAATCGGGCTGCCGGCACGGCGCGCTGGAGCCGTTCCAGGAGCGAGTCGTTGGGGCCGGTGAAGAAGGGGAGGATGCCGTTCACCGGGGGACCGGCGATGGGATTGGTGGCGTCGACGACCACCTTTCCGGCGAGCTGCCGGGAAACGCCCTTGACGACTTCCTCGGCCACGGCACCCGCGACTGCCAGCACGACCACCTCGCCGTGCCCGGCCACGTCGGAGAAGGTGCCCTCGGGGATGCCCCTCTCCCTGGACCATTCCGCGAGCTTCCTCCCGTCGCGGCTTCCGACGCGAACGTCGTGTCCGTGTTCCTTCAGTCCCCGTGCGAGCGCCTTGCCGACGTCGCCCGATCCGATCACACCGTACCTGGCCATGGGTGCCTCCTGGCCACCGGATATAGGGGACGAGTCACCATTTCACCTCTAGATACCCCTCCGGGACGCAGCAAGATCCTCGACTGGGTGTACAGATGCCCGACACTTCACGGCTCCTAGGAGGGAGTCCTCGAATGCGAAATCTCTTGAGAACCTTCGTTGCATGCTTCGCCCTGGCGGCGGCGGCCCCTGCGGCCGCGCAGTACACCTTCACGCAGCCCGGACAGCAACCCCAGCCCGTCCAGCAGCTCCAGCTCTGGAACAACGTGGCGCGCGTCAACGTCGGCGTGAGCTTCTTCAACTCGGGCTACTACAACTGCAACTACTGGGGCTGGTACGGCTACAGCTGCGGCTCGGGCTCGTTCGTGAGCTACATCCCCTTCACGGTCGGTCCGCAGATCGACTTCAACCTGCAGGGGATGAACAACATCAGCGTGGGCTTCAACGTCTTCCTGGGGACGGCCACGGGCACGGTCTACAACGGCCCGGCGGCCGTGAGCGTGTCCAACAGCGTGACCATCTGGGAGCCCACCATCGACTACGTCGCCAAGTTCGGGCCCCCGTCCATGGACACCGTGGGCCGGTTCCGCATCGGCGGCGGCATGTACATCGGCCCCAACTCGGAGCTGGGCGGGGCCTTCCGCATCGGCGGCGGCGCCTCGTTCCTGAACTCGAACCGGCTCGGCATCGGCCTCGACCTGGTCCTCGAGGGCGGCGGGTACAACGGCTACTGGATCGGCGGCCTGCAGCTGGTGGCCTCGCCCGAGTTCCACTTCTAGCCAGCGCCGCGCGGATTCACCCGGGGCGTACCGAGCGAGAGCCCGGTGCGCCCTTCTCGTTCCCGGACCGGGTCAGGGCTCGAGCCGGATCTCCCCGGCCCGCTCGGGGAGGAGCCCCACCTTGCCGGCGTAGGCCGCCCGGATGCGCTGCATGTCGGCCTCCCGGTCGCCGGTCATGCGGACGTAGTCGCGGAGCCCGACCTCGCGCTTCCCGTAGTCGATGAAGGCGAGCCCCACCGGCACCCCGGCCTCGATCGCCAGCCGGTAGAAGCCGGACTTCCAGTGGGGGACGTGGGACCGCGTCCCCTCCGGGGCGATGGCCAGCCACATCCAGTCCCGGGTCCGGAACTCCTCGACCAGCTGGCCGATGAGCCCGGTCCGCTCCCGCCGGTTGGCCGGGATGCCCCCCATGCGCCGGAGCAGCCCCCCCACCGGCCAGCGGAAGAGCGTGTCCTTTCCCACGAAGGCGATGGGGAGCCCCATGGCCATCTTGGTCAGGTAACCGATGGGGAAGTCCCAGTTGGAGGTGTGGGGGTAGACGATGATGATCCCCCTGGGCCCGGGAGGGGGAACGACGTCCACGCGCCACCCGAAGAGCGCGAGGATCCGGGTGGCCAGGGCTGGGATCACCGTGCCATCCTACCTCGCCGTGGGCATCGCCTTCACCCCCTTCACCCTGGGCGGACTCCGCCTCAGGAACCGCATCCTGAAGCCGGCCACCTTCGAGGGCATGTGCCCCGGGGGGCTGGTCTCGGACGCGTTGGTGGAGCACCACCGGGAGGTGGCCGCGGGGGGCGCCGCCCTCACCACCGTGGCCTATGCCTCCATCTCCCCCGACGGGCGGAGCTACGCGACCCAGATCCTGGTGGGTCCCGGGGCGGCGCCAGGTCTCTCCCGGCTAGCCGACGCCGTCCACCGGGAGGGTGCGGCGGCCGCCCTCCAGGTCGGGCACTGCGGCTACTTCTCCAATCCCCGCGTCATCGGCGGGCGGCCGCTGGGGGCCTCCCGCCTCTTCAACACCTACGGCCTCACCTTCGCCCACCCTGCCAGCGAGGTGGACCTGGCCCGCGTGGTGGCCGACTTCGCCTCGGCCACGCGCCTGGCCCGCGACGCCGGGATGGACGCGGTCGAGCTCCACTTCGGCCACGGCTATCTGGTCTCCCAGTTCCTCTCCCCGTTCACCAACCGGCGCACCGACCGATGGGGTGGCAGCCTCGCGAACCGGGCGCGGCTGGCGGTGGAGGTGCTGCGGGCCGCGCGCGCCGCGGTCGGCCCGGTCTTCCCCCTTCTCCTCAAGGTGAACCTCCGCGACGGGTTCACGGGCGGGCTCGAGCTCGACGAGTCGATCGAGGTGGCCCGGCTCCTCGAGGCCGAGGGAGCCACCGCCCTGGTGCTCTCCGGAGGCTTCGTCTCCCGAACGCCCCTCTTCATGCTGCGGGGTGAGGTACCGGTGCGCCGGATGGCCGCCGCGCAGGCTGCCTGGCACGCCCGCCTCGGGCTCACCCTCTTCGGACGGCTGCTCGTGCAGGCCTACCCGTACGCCGAGGGGTTCTTCCTCGAAGAGGCGATGCGCATGCGCGCGGCGGTGCGGCTGCCGCTCGTGCTGCTCGGCGGGGTGAAGTCGATGGAGACCATCGACCGCGCGCTCGGAGCCGGCTTCGAGCTGGTGGGGATGGGGCGCGCCCTCCTCCACGATCCGGCGCTGCCCCGCAAGCTCCTGCGGGGGGAGGCCACCGCATCGGGATGCGTCCCCTGCAACGAGTGCATCGCCGAGATGGACCGGGGCGGCGTCCGCTGCACCCGCCGGGGCGGCTGACCGGGGCGCGCCGCGCACGGCACCCCGTCGCGCGAGCTTACGCCCGCCAGGATTCTTCGGGGGGTCCCTTGTGGACCGTTCGCGCCACACCCGTTTGGCCGTCGCCGCCAGCCGGGAGGCGTGTCTTTGCTTCGATCCATGACAGACATCACGAAGCGCGACACCACCGCCGTCCCCCGCGGGGAGGCGCTCCTCCACGACCCGCTGCTCAACAAGGGAACCGCCTTCACGGCCGACGAGCGCACCGCCCTCGGGCTCACCGGGCTGCTCCCTCCCCACGTCCACCGGCTCGAGGAGCAGGTGGCCCGGGTGATGGACAACCACCGCAACAAGCAGACCGACCTGGAGCGCTACATCCACCTGGTCAGCCTGCAGGACCGCAACGAGACCCTCTTCTACCGGGTGGTGGTGGACCACATCGAGGAGATGATGCCCATCATCTACACCCCCACGGTGGGGCAGGCCTGCCAGCAGTGGGGGCACCTCTTCCGCCGCCCGCGGGGGCTCTACGTCTCCTGGGAGGACCGGGGGCGCGTCGAGTCGGTGCTGCGCAACTGGCCGCAGCGGGACGTGCGCGTCATCGTCGTGACCGACGGTGAAAGGATCCTGGGGCTCGGCGACCAGGGCGTGGGGGGCATGGGCATCCCGGTCGGGAAGCTCTCCCTCTACACCGCCTGCGCCGGCATCGACCCGGCCCGGACGCTGCCCATCATGCTCGACGTGGGCACCGAGAACGAGGGCTACCTGCGCGACCCGCTCTACCTGGGGCTGCGCCAGAAGCGCATCCGGGCCGAGCCCTACGACGCCTTCGTGGCCGAGTTCGTCGAGGCCGTTCAGCGCGTCTTCCCGGACGCCCTCCTGCAGTTCGAGGACTTCGGCAACCAGAACGCCTTCCGGCTCCTGGAGCGGTGGCGCGAGAAGGTCTGCACCTTCAACGACGACATCCAGGGCACCGCCGCGGTGACCCTCTCCGGGATCTACTCGGCGCTGCGCCTGACCGGGAAGACCCTGCGGGAGCAGAAGCTGCTCTTCCTGGGCGCCGGCGAGGCCGGCATCGGGATCGGGGAGCTGATCGTGTCGGCCATGGTGGACGAGGGGGCCACCGCCGAGGAAGCGAGGCGGTGCTGCTCCTTCGTGGACAGCCATGGACTGGTGGTGAAGAGCCGGACCGGCCTGGCCCCGCACAAGCTGCGCTTCGCCCACGATCTCCCGGGGGCGCCGGACCTCCACGCCGCCCTGGAGGCCATCCGACCCACCGCCATCGTGGGGGTCTCCACGGTGCCGCGCGCGTTCGACCAGCGGGTCATCGAGGCCATGTCCCGCATGAACGACCGGCCCATCGTCTTCGCGCTCTCCAACCCGACGTCCAAGTCGGAGTGCACCGCCGAGGAAGCGTACCGGTGGTCAAGCGGCAGGGCCATCTTCGCCAGCGGGAGCCCCTTCCCCCCCTGCCGCCTGGGCGACAGGCTCTTCGTGTCCGGCCAGGGAAACAACTCGTACATCTTCCCGGGCGTGGGGCTCGGGGTGGTGGCCTGCCGGGCCCGGCTGGTCACCGACCGGATGTTCTCCGCGGCGGCGCGGACGCTGGCCTCCCTGGTCCTCCCCTCCGACCTCGAGCTGGGGCGGATCTACCCGTCGCTGACCCGCATCCGGGAGGTCTCGGCCCACATCGGTGCGGCGGTGGCGGAGGTGGCCTACCGGGATGGCCTGGCGGGCGTGGCCCGCCCCCCGGACCTGCTCGCGATGGTGAAGGCGGCCATGTGGGAGCCGGTCTACCGGAAGTACGCCTAGTCCTGCCTAGTCCGGCGCGGTCGGGAAATCGACGACGAACCGGGCCCCACCCGGTCCGTCGTCGAGCGACAGGTGGCCCCCCTGGGCCTCGGCCAGGGCCTTGGCGATGGCGAGCCCCAGGCCGAAGCCGGTGGAGGGGGCCCCTTCCCGGGCGAAGCGCTCGAATACCCGGTCGCGGATGCTGGCCGGGATCCCGGGCCCGTCGTCGCTCACGGTCACGCGGACCCAGTCGGGCGAGGAACTCACCGCCATCTCCACGTGCTCGCCCCCGTGCCGGAGCGCGTTGTCGAGGAGGTTGTCGAAGACCCGGCCGGTGAGCAGGGGGTCGCCGAGCCCCGTGGCCGGCTCGAGCCGGAGCGCGAGCCGCCGGTCGGCGCCCTTGTGGGCCACGGTGGCGCGGTCCACCGCCAGCCGCGCCGCGCGGGCGATGTCGAAGCGGATGGTGGCCGGGTTGAGCGTTCCGGCGTCGGCGCGGGCCAGGGCGAGCAGCACCTCGACCAGGCGGCCGAGCCTGCGGGCCTCCTCCTCCACGACCCGGAGGGCGGTCCGGTAGTCGTCGGGGTTGCGCTCCCGCCGCAGCGTCACCTGCACCTCGCCGAGCATGGTGGTGAGGGGTGTGCGCAGCTCGTGGGCGGCGTTGGCGCTGAAGGCCTTGGCCTGGGTCGCCGCGTGGGACTGGGCGCGCAGGAGCTCGTTCGTCACGGTCGCCAGCTCGTCCCACTCGTCGCCGATCCCGCGCACCGGGAGCTCGAGCTCGCCGTCCCCCTTGAGCGCCCTCCGGGCCCGGGCCGCGGCCTCGTGCATGGGGGTGAGCGCCCGGCCTGCCAGCCAGAATCCGAAGAGCCCCGCCCCCAGCACGGCGAAGGGCGAGACGATGAGCATGGCGATGCCCAGCTTCTTCGCGTCGTGGAGGTCGTCCCCCACCCAGCCCTGGGCCTGGGCCTCGTCGCCGGTGAAGCTGATCCGCTCGTTGTGGTCGTGGACGAAGATCGCGATGGCCGTCGCGGTCCCGAAGAAGAGGACCGTGCCGAGGACCGCCGCGGCGAAGGCGGCCGCCAGCCGTCCCCGCAGGGTCCTCAGCCAGTTCACGGGCCGGGCCTCAGCTCGTAGCCCACTCCACGGACGGTGTGGATGAGCGGGTAGGAGAAGGGCTCGTCCACCTTCTTGCGGAGGTAGCGGATGTAGACCTCGACGACGTTGGAGAAGGTGTCGTAGTCGTGCTCCCAGACCGCCTCGACGATCCGGGTGCGCGAGACCGGCTCCCCGACCCGCTCGAGCAGGAACTGGAGGAGCGCGAACTCGCGGGCGGTGAGCCGGATGGGCTGCCCGGCGCGGGTCACCTTGTGCTGCACCGGATCGAGGATCAGGTCGCCGCAGGTGAGGATGGGGCTGGCCCGCCCTCCGGCGCGCCGCAGCACGGCGCGGAGCCGGGCCACCAGCTCGTCGAAGGCGAAGGGCTTCACCACGTAGTCGTCGGCACCGGCGTTGAGGGCGGCCACCCGGTCGTCCACGGCGTCGCGCGCCGTCACCATGACGATGGGGATGATGTCGCCCCGGTCGCGCCAGCGCCGGAGCAGGTCGAGGCCGGAGACCCCCGGAAGGGTCCAGTCGAGCAGGACCACCTCGATGCCACCTGCCGCCAGGGCGGCCTCGGCCGCCTCGCCGTCCCCGACCGCACGGACCGTGTAGCCCTCCTCGGTGAGCCCACGCTCCACGAAGGACAGCACCCGCTTCTCGTCTTCCACCACCAAGATCGCCATGGCGGGGAGAGATAACATCTCCTGCGGGATCCGCAGCGGATGAGAGAAACCTAATCGCCTTCTCACGGCCGGCTCACCATGAACGCGGTACATGAACCCCCGTCGTGAGTGCCTTGCCGGATGCTTTGTCCGGTGGTCCGTCGGGTGCCCTCCCCGACGGATCGTCAGCGGAGACGGGACCGGACCCCCTCCCCCAGGTCCCTCTCCGCTGGCCTTTTCCCTCACCCCGCCATCAGAGCGCCGACCGGTTGGTCAGATCCCTGCTGCGGCGCACGCTGCCTTGCTGCGCCGGGCTCGGGCCAACCGGGCGGCGCTATCAGCCGCCCGACGGCTTCGCGTCGTACCTGCCGTGAATGGCGTCGGGCTTGAGCCCGGCCGGGTGGCAGACCTTGCACGTCCCCAGGTTCAGGGTCTCGGCCGGGATCTTGACGTGGCACCCACGACACTGGTCGTGAAACAGGACGGAGCGGAGGTCGATGGCGCCGTCCGGCTTCAGGCCGGCCAGCGACCGGGCCGGCTTCCCGCCGTACTCCTTCTCCGGCTGCCCCAGCGGCACGTGGCACAGGGTGCAGCGCATGTCGGGAAGGGGCTCACCCGGCTCCTCGGCGGCCAGGGTGTGGTGGCAGTCCTTGCAGCGGATCTGGGTGCCGTCGGGGCGCCTGTACCTCGTGGCGTGGTCGGAATGGGTGAAGCGCACCGGCCCGAGCTTCCCGGGAATGTGTGAGAGGACCATCACCTCCTTGCCAGCGGGGACCTGCGCCGAGAGTGCAATCGCGACCAGGGGGGCGAGGGCGGTGAAGGCCATTTCATTGCTGTAGCGGGGCGGACGCCCGCCGTCCCTGGTATCTTCGCGCCCGCATGGCAAATGCGCTCCTCGACGACCGCGGCCTCGCGTTCGTCCTCCACGACGTGCTCGACGCCGGGTCGCTGGCCCGGCTGCCCCACTTCGCCGACCACGGCCGCGAGACCTTCGACGCCTGGATCGACCTGTGCCGGCGCTTCGCCCGCGACGTCCTCTACCCGTCCTACCGCCCGCTCGACGCGGAGCCGCCGGTGCTGCGGGACGGGGCGGTTCGGGTCCACCCGGCCCTGCGGGAGATCTGGCCGCGCCTGTGCGGGCTCGGGGTCATCGCGGCGGCCCGCCCCTTCGAGGCCGGGGGGCAGCAACTCCCCGCCACCATCGCACTGGCCGCGAACCTCTACCTCATGGCCGGCAACCTCTCGGCCTACGGCTTCGCCGGCCTGACCAGCGGCGCCGCCCACCTGCTCGAGGCCTTCGGCTCCGCGTCGCTGCGCCAGCGCTGGCTTGCCCCCATGCACGAGGGGCGTTCGGCCGGGACCATGGCGCTCACCGAGCCGCAGGCCGGCTCGAGCCTGGCCGACGTCCGCACCCGGGCCACCCCGGCAGGCGACCACTTCCTGCTCTCCGGGTCGAAGATCTTCATCTCCGGCGGAGACCAGGACCTGACCGAGAACGTCGTGCACATGGTGCTCGCCCGCGTGGACGGAGCCCCCCCGGGCACGAAGGGGGTGAGCCTCTTCCTCGTCCCCAAGCTCCGCCCCACCGCCGATGGCGGCCTCGAGCCGAACGACGTCCGGGTCCCCGGGCTCATCCACAAGATCGGCTGGCGGGGGATCCCCAGCGTGATCCTGGCGCTGGGCGAGGCGGGCGACTGCCACGGCTGGCTCCTGGGAGAGCCGGGGCGCGGGCTGCCCCACATGTTCCAGATGATGAACGAGGCCCGCATCATGGTGGGGGGAAACGGGGTGGCCACCGCCTCGGTGGCCTATCTGGAGTCCCTGGCCTACGCCCGGGAGCGCCCCCAGGGGCGTCCCCTCGCCGACCGCGACCCGCTCTCGCCGCAGGTCCCCATCGTCGAGCACGCCGACGTCCGGCGCATGCTGCTCCGGCAGAAGGCCATCGTGGAAGGGGGGCTCGCGCTCGTGCTCCACGCCGCGCTCCAGTCCGACCTGGCCGCCCACGCCGCCACCCCGGAGGCCCGGCGCCGCGCCCGGCTGCTCCTCGACCTGCTCACGCCGGTGGCCAAGTCGTTCCCGGCCGAGAAGGGGTTCGAGTCCAACGCGCTGGCCGTCCAGATCCACGGAGGGTACGGGTACTCGAGCGAGTACCTGGTCGAGGCCTGGCTGCGCGACCAGAAGCTCAACTCCATCCACGAGGGGACGAGCGGCATCCAGGGAATGGATCTCCTGGGGCGGAAGGTCATGGCCGAGGGGGGAGCGGCGCTCGCCATCCTGGGCGAGGAGATCGAGGCGGCCTGCGCCCGGGCCGACCGGGCCGGCGTGGACCCCTCGTGGACGGCCGGCCTGCGCAGGGCCGCCGCCGACGTGGGAGCGCTCACCGTGGAGCTGGCCGGGCGCGGCCTGGCCGGGGGCCCCGAGGCCTTGCTCCTCCACTCCTCCGACTACCTCGACCTCTTCTCCACGGTGGTGGTGGCCTGGATGTGGTTGCTCCAGGCGGCGGCGGCGCGCGAGTGCCTGGCCGCGGGGCGGGGCGGCCCCGACCTGCTCGAGGGAAAGCTCTGCGCCGCCGGGTACTGGCTCCGCTTCGAGCTCCCCCGCATCGGCCCGCTCGTGGCCGCCTGCCGCGACGGCGAGGACAGCCACGCGCGGGTCCGCCCGGAGTGGCTGTAGGGGACCGCCATGGACCACCCGAGCTACCGGGCCACCGCCCACGCCATCCGGCGGCGCTCCACCTGGATCGACGGCGAGCCGATGTCCTTCCCCGACCAGGGGGCCGAGCTCTTCTTCCTGGCCGCCCGCTCCCGCCACGGGCAGCACCTGCTCGGCCACGGCGGCTACCGCTGCGACGTGCACGGCCTCGACTTCCCCGCCGAGCCCATCGGCGACGCTCCGGCCGACTGCGACATCGCCGAGAACCTGGACTACCGCTACCCCCTGCTCCGGGCGCAGGGCGCCGGACGCGGCGAGCGGTCCCGCCACCTGATCGTCGTCCTCCACGGCCTGAACGAGCGGAGCTTCACCAAGTACGTCCCCTGGGCCTACCAGCTCTGGCGCTCCACCGGCGCCGCGGTGGCCCTCTACCCCCTCTCCTTCCACGTGAACCGGGTGCTGCCCCGCTGGGGCGGGGAGATCGACGGGCACCTGGCCCGCCGCCGCGCCGTGCCCCGCAACGAGGATGTCCACCCCTTCAACTGCGTGATCAGCGAGCGGCTCGACGCCTACCCGGAGCGGTTCTTCTGGGGCGGGCTCCAGTCCTACGGCGACGTCCTCGACCTGGTGCGGGAGGTGCGCGAGGGGCGCCACCCCCACGTCCACCCCGAGGCGCGGGTGGATCTCCTGGGGTACTCGATCGGCGGCTACCTGGCGCTGGGGCTCCTGCTCATCGACGAGGGAGGGCTCTTCCGGGGCAGCCGCGCGGTGATCTTCGAGAGCGGGGCGGCGCTGCGGGCCACCAACATGTCCTCCCGCTTCATCATCGACCACGCCTGCGAGGTGTCGCTGATGAAGCTCTACGTCCGCTTCACCGGGCGTCTCGCCAACCCGCGGCTCACCCACTGGCTGCGCGACCACGAGCTGGGGCGCTGGTTCCGCGCGCTCTGCGGGGACGAGACGGAGCGCCCGCGGCTGGAGGCGCGGCTCCGCGAGATCTCCCCCCGGCTGCTCGCCATCGGGAACACCGGCGACGAGGTCATCCCCGCCCCGGCCATGCTGAACACGCTGCAGGGGCTCCACCGCGACACCGGCGTGCGGGTGGAGGAGCTCGCGCTGGGCGTCCACGAGCACCCCTTCCTCTGCCCGGACTACGCCCAGCGCGACCGGCGCTTCGTCACCGAGTTCCTCGACCTGCCCCGCTACGGCGAGGGGTTCGAGCGCTTCATCGCGCTCGCGTCGGGGCTTCTCGCACCGTGAAACGGACCTACTTGCCGGCCGGGAGCTTCCCGTCCACGCCCTGCACGTAGAAGCCCATCTCGCCCTTGAACTTGTCGTCGCCGACGACCCCGGCGGCGAGCACTTCCTTGCCGGTGTTGTCCTGGATGGGGCCGCGGAAGACCGCGCCGGGGTTGGCGACCAGGAAGGCCCTGGCCTCCTCCACCTTGGCCCGGGCGGCGGCCGGCACCGAGTCGGGAATCTTCACGACCTCGGTGAGCCCCTCCTTGGTTCCCCACTTGGTGTTCTCCACCTTCCAGGTCTTCTCCAGCACGTCGTTCACGGCCTTGAGGTAGTAGGGGGCCCAGATGATGGCGCAGGAGCCCAGGTGGGCCTTGGGCGCGAAGGCGCTCATGTCCGAGTCCCAGCCGAAGGCGAACTTGCCGTTCTTCTCGGCGGTCTGCAGGACGGCGGTCGAGTCGGTGTTCTGCAGGAGCACGTCGGCGCCCTGGTTGATGAGCGACTGCGCCGCCTCGGCCTCCTTGGGGGGGTCGACCCAGGTGCTGATCCAGACCACCTTGGTCTTGACCTTGGGGTTGGTGCTCCGTGCACCAAGGGTGAAGGCGTTGATGTTGCGGAGCACCTCGGGGATGGGGAACGATCCCACGAAACCGATGACGTTGCTCTTGGTCACCATGCCGGCCAGCACGCCGGCCAGGTAGGCGTTCTCGTAGAAGCGCCCCTCGTAGTTGCGCAGGTTGGGCGCGGTCTTGTAGCCGGTGGCGTGCTCGAAGAGGACCTCGGGGTGGTCCTTGGCCACCTTCTCCATCGAGTCGCCGAAGCCGAACGAGGTGGCGAAGATGAGCTTGTTGCCCTGGGCCACCAGGTCGCGGATGACGCGCTCGGCGTCCGGCCCCTCCTTGACGCTCTCGATGAAGGTGGTCTTCACCTTGTCTCCGAACCTGGCCTCCACCGCCTTGCGCCCCAGATCGTGGGCGAAGGTCCAGCCGGCGTCGGCCACCGGGCCCACGTAGATGAAGCCGATCTTGAGGGGCTCGGGCTTGGCGGCCGCGGCCGGGGCCGGGGCGGGCGCGGCCGCCTTGGGCGGCTCGCTCTTGGCGCAGCCGGCGAGACCCGCGGCCAGGACGGCCGCGAGGGTGAGGCTCTGCATCCAGGTACGACCGTGCATCGGTGTTCTCCTTGGTGGTGGTTCGGCTTCAGGAACCGGGGTGGAAGGTCTTGCCCAGGGAGGCGGGCATGTTGAGCCGGATCCAGAGCGGATCGCGGGAGATGACGACGAGGACCACGACGGTGGAGAGGTAGGGGAGCATGCTCATGAACTGGAGCGGGACCTGGACCCCCATGCCCTGCAGGTGCAGCTGGAGCATGGTCACGCCGCCGAAGAGATATGCGCCGAGGAGCACGCGCGCCGGGCGCCAGGTGGCGAAGACGGTGAGCGCCAGCGCGATCCAGCCCCGGCCGGCGATCATGCCCTCCACCCACATGGGGGCGTAGACGATGGAGAGGTAGGCTCCCGAGACGCCGCAGAGCGCCCCGCCGGCCAGCACCGCGGCCATGCGGATCCGGCGCACCGGGTAGCCGAGCGCGTGGGCCGAGTCGGGCGACTCCCCCACCGAGCGCAGCACCAGGCCGGAACGGGTCCGGTAGAAGAACCAGGCGATGGCCGCCATGAGCGCGATGGCCAGGTAGACGAGCGGGTGCTGGCGGAAGAGCGCCGGGCCGAGGAAGGGCAGGTCGCGAAGCCCGGGGATGCCGGCGACCACCGATCGCTCCAGGTTCTTCCCCACGTAGCCCGAGCCCACGAAGGCCGAGAAGCCGGCGCCGAAGAGGGAGAGGGCCAGCCCGGTGGCGTACTGGTTCGTGTAGAGCCAGAGGGAGAGCCACCCGAAGATCGAGGCGGCCGCCGCGCCCGCCGCCGCACCGGCCGCGAAGCCCACCCACTCGTTGCCGGTGAGGAAGGCCGCCGCGAAGCCGGTGACCGCGGCGATGGCCATCATCCCCTCGGCCCCCAGGTTCACGACCCCGGCCCGCTCGTTCACCAGCAGTCCCAGCCCGGCCAGCGCCAGCGGCGTGCCGGCGGCCAGCGTGGCCGCCAGGAGGAGCGCGATCTCGTTCACCTTCGCCCCCATCGCGGACGGTACTGGATGAGGGTGTCGCAGGCGAGCAGCGAGAGCAGGAGCACGCCCTGGAAGACGCCGGTGATGGCCGAGGGCAGCCCGAGCCGCGACTGGGCCAGCTCCCCGCCGATGGAGAAGGTGGCCAGCACCAGCGCGGCCAGCACGGCGCCCAGCGGGTCGAGCCGCCCCACGAAGGCCACGATGATGGCGGCGAACCCGTATCCCTGCGAGACGTGCGGGGTGAGCTGCCCCATGGGCCCGGCCACCTCCAGCGCGCCCGCCACGCCGGCCAGCGCGCCGGAGAGGAGGAACGTGGTCCAGAGGGCCTGGCGCGAGGAGAAGCCGGCGTAGCGGGCCGCCGCCGGGGCCGGCCCGCCCACCAGGAGCTGCATGCCCCGGTAGGTGCGGTGGACGAAGATCCACATCCCCGCCGCGGCCAGGAGCGCCAGCAGGAACCCCCAGTGAAGCCGCATGCCCGGGACCAGGCGGGGCACGGCGGTCTCCGCCGCGAAGTTCATGGTCTGCGGGAAGTTGAAGCCCCTGGGGTCCTTCCAGGGTCCGAACACCAGCCAGGAGAGGAAGAGGTCGGCCACGTAGACGAGCATGAGGCTGACCAGGATCTCGTTGGCGTTGAAGCGGTCCCGGAGGAAGGCGGCGATGCCCGCCCAGATCATCCCTCCCAGCGCGCCGGCCAGGACGAGCAGCGGGAAGAAGGCCCAGCGGTTCACCGGGATCTGGTTGGCGGTGACCACGAGCGCGAGCCCGCCGCCCAGGATGCCCCCGACCAGGAACTGCCCCTCGGCGCCGATGTTCCAGACGTTGGCCCGGAAGGCCAGACCCAGCCCGACCGCGCAGAGGATGAGCGGCGTGGCCTTGAGCCCCAGCTCGGTGAGGGCGCGCGTGCCGCTCCAGGGCTTCACCAGGAAGACCTCGAGCCCGCGCACCGGGTCCTTGCCGAGGAGGGCGAAGAGGGTGGCCGCCACCACCACTGTGATGGCGATGGCCACCACCGGCGAGAGGACGCTCCAGGTCCGGGAGGGGGCCGGCCGGGCCTCGAGCCGGATCACGCGGCCCCCTCGGCCGCGCCCTCGTTGCCGGGCCACAGACCGCTCATCCACTCGCCGACGAGCTCGACCGTGGCCCTGGGGGTGTCGATGGAGGGGGAGAGCCGGCCGCGCGCGATGACGTGGAGCCGGTCGGAGATCTCGAAGAGCTCCTCCAGTTCCTCCGAGACCACCAGCACGGCGCACCCGGCGTCGCGCAGCGCGATGAGCTCGGCCCGGATCTGCGCCGAGGCTCCGACGTCGACGCCCCAGGTGGGCTGCGCCACCACCAGCACCCTGGGGACGGCGTCGATCTCGCGACCCACGATGTACTTCTGGAGGTTGCCCCCGGAGAGGCTCTTGGCCACCTGGCCGGGACCCGATGCCTTGACGGCGAAGCGCCCGATGATCCCGCGGGTCTGCTCGCCCAGGAAGCGGCGGTCGATCCAGCCGGCCGCCCGGACGGCCTCCCTCCGGGTGAGGAGCATGTTGTTCGCCAGCGAGAAGGCCGGCACCGCACCGCGCCCGAGCCGCTCCTCGGGCACGAAGTGCAGCCCGAGCTTGCGCCGCGCCGCCGGCCCCTTGCGCCCGATGGACGCGCCGAGGAGCCGCACCATCCCGGCCTGGGCGCGGGGGTCCTCGCCGGAGAGGGTGGCGAGCAGCTCCTGCTGGCCGTTGCCGGAGATCCCGGCGATCCCCACGATCTCCCCCTCGCGCACCTCGAGCGAGACCTGGTCGAGGGGAACGCTGTAGCGGTCCCAGCGCTCGAGCGAGAGCTCGTTCACCGTGAGCGCAATGGCCCCGGGGCGGGGCGGGCGATGGACCAGCACCGGCGGCTCGGCCCCGATCATCATCCGGGAGAGGCTGCCGGTGGTCTCGCGCGAGGGATCGCAGGTCCCCACCACGCGCCCCCCGCGGAGCACCGTGCAGGCGGTGCAGAGGGCGCGGATCTCGTCGAGCTTGTGGCTGATGTAGAGGATGGAGCAGCCCGTGGCCGCGAGCCTGCGGAGCGTGACGAAGAGCTTCTCCACCGCCTGCGGCGTGAGCACCGAGGTGGGCTCGTCGAGGATGAGGAGCCGGGGCTCGGCCAGCAGCGCCCGCACGATCTCCACCCGCTGCCGCTCCCCCACCGAGAGCACGTGCACGGGCCTCCCCGGGTCGAGGTCGAGCCCGTACTCGGCCGCCTTGGCCTGGATGCCACGGGTCACCTCGTCGAGCGAGAGCTTGCCGTCCATGCCCAGCCAGACGTTCTCGGCGACGGAGAGCGAGTCGAAGAGGGAGAAGTGCTGGAACACCATGGCGATGCCCAGCGCCCGGGCCTCGTGGGGGTTCCGGACCGAGACCGGGCGACCGTCCCAGGTGATCTCCCCCTCGTCGGGGCGCAGCGCGCCGTAGACGATCTTCACCAGGGTGGACTTGCCGGCCCCGTTCTCCCCCAGGACCGCGTGGATCTCCCCCGGCTGCACGGCGAGCGCCACGTCGTCGTTGGCGACCAGCGCGCCGAAGCGCTTGGTCACGTGGGCGAGCTGGAGGCGGGGGGGCTTCACGGGCGGTTGGGCGACGTCACTTGCCGCTGCGCTGCGCCTTGATGGGGGAGACGAACCGGTAGTCGATGTCCCAGGGGAAGTAGATCCATTTCTCCTGCTTGAACTCCTTCACGAAGGTGTCCACCACCGGGCGCCCCATGGGCTTGGCGTAAAGGCAGGCGAAGTGGGCCCTGGGCAGCCGCTCCCGCACCGCCCGGGCGGTACCGCCGGTGTCCACCAGGTCGTCGATGAGGAGCCAGCCCTCCCCGTCCCCCTCGACGGTCTTGAGCCACTGGAGCTTCCCCTGGGTCTTGGCCTCGACGCCCGGATCGGTGGTGCCGTAGCTGACCACGCAGACCGTGTCCACGAGCCGGATGTCGAGCTCGCGCGCCACCAGCGCCGCCGGAACGAGGCCGCCGCGGGTGATGGCGATGATGCCCTTCCACTCGCCCATGTCGTGCAGCACCCGGGAGAGGTAGCGCGCGTCGCGGTGCAGCTCCACCCACGAGATGATGATCTCGTCCTTGTACGGATTCGACTCGGGCATCCCGCCTTGTAGATCGCCGGGCTGACGGTTTCCAGGCCCGAGTGACCGGGGCGGTCTAGCCGACCATCGCCAGAGACGGCCCCATCTGCTCGCGCACCGTGGGGCGGCGCATCACGGCCCGCTCCCACCGCGCCAGCCGCTCGAAACCGAGCTGGGTGGGGCGCCAGTCGGGCGGCAGCCTGGCCATGAAGGAGGCGAGCGCCAGGTCGGCGACGGAGAGCTCGCCGAGCAGGAACCCGGCGTCGGAGATCTCGGCGTCGAGCTCGGCCATGGTCTGGCGCGTGGCCGCCAGCGCCTGGACGCGCTCCTCGGGCGTGCCGCGGGCGATCTTCGGGAGGTGGGGCGCGAAGAGCGCGTCCACGCGCTCGTAGGCCTTCAGGACGGCCTCCCTGCCAGGCCGGGCCGGGAAGAGCGGCGGGTAGGGCCACCGCCTGCAGAGGTGCTCGAGGATCGCCAGCGATCCGACGACCACGTCCTCGCCGTCCACCAGCACCGGAACTGCGCCCTTTGGATTGAGCCCCAGCAGGTCGGGGGGCTTCGACGCGAGGTCGATCTCGCGCGATCGGTAGGGGATTCCCTTCTCGGCAAGCGCGGCCCGGACGCGCATGCAGTAGGGACACGCCCATGCGTGCCAGAGTTCCATCTTCGTTCTCCCGGTGGCGCCCTCCCCGTCTCCCCCGGGTGGGCGGCCTGTTTCAATAGACCGGGATCAAGCGTAATTTGACCGAGGCCCCTTGTCCAGGGGACAGGGCGCGCCCCGCTGGGGGCGTCCGGATGGTGGGTCCCCGGCCTACCCCAGGATGGCCTTCAGGTACTCGGTCGTCCGGGTGCGCCGCTCCCGCTCGATCTCCTTCGGATCGACGGCGACGAACTTCTCGTCGGGCGCGATCTTGAAGAGTGGCTGCCCCTTCTGGACGATGGTCCCGTCGGGGCCGGTGAGGATGATCTTCTCCACCGTGCCGGAGAACGGCGCCCGGACGGTGTTGAACATCTTCATCACCTCGATGATGTAGAGCGCCTGCCCCTTCTCGAAGTGCATGCCCTCGTGGACGAAGGGCGGCTTCCCCGGCCCCTCCTGGCCGTAGTACATGCCGCCGCACATGGCCACGATCTCGTCGGCCTTGGTGGAGGGCGGCGGCACCAGGATCTTCTTCATCCGGGCCTGGAGATCGGGGTCGGCCAGGTACCCGGGGATGGTGACGTCGAGGTCCTCCTCGACCCGGAAGTCGAAGAACTTCACCTGCTCGGCCAGCATGAAGAGGAGCCCGAGCAGCTCGTTGCCCGCCTCGTATCCCAGGTGGGCCGAGCGGATGCGGCTCCAGAGGTCGGCGCCGTAGCCGCCCTGCGGGGCCTCGTTCTCCAGGATCTCGGCCAGCTTCCAGAACTCCTGCTTGTCGAGGCCGAAGGTCTTGCGCAGCTCCTGGTAGAAGCGGATCGACTTCTGCAGCAGCTCGTGGTCGTGCTGCCAGATCACCTCGGCCGCCGGCTCCTTCGGGTCGAAGGACATGTTGAGGTAGGCGTAGGTGTCGTTGAGCACGCCCAGCGGGTTGCGCAGCCAGACCAGCTTGCCGTTGCGGATCTCGTAGTTCTTTCGGTTCAGCGCGAGCCAGCCCGAGAAGAGGTGCGGATCGTCGAGCAGCCGCTCCATGGGACGGGTGAGGAGGGTGCCCTTGCGGTCGAGCACCTCGGCGACGGCCTTGAGCGCGGCCGGGTCGTCGGGGAACTCGGCGACGGCCCTCTTCGCATAGCTCTTCTTCATCTCGGCGAAGGCGAAGGCCACGTCGAGCTTGTTGGACTCGTCCTTGAGCTGCCCGACCAGCGTCAGGTAGGGCACGACGAAACGGGTGGTGGGCTTGGCCATCACGTTCTGGCCGATGAACCAGTTGACGAGGCCGTAGTGGAACTCGAGGTTGGTGGCGAGGCCGACGCCGCGCAGGCTGGTGCGGGAGATGACCTGGGAGAGCCTCTGGTAGCTCTCCAGCCGGTCCTTCCCCTCGGTGAGGAGCAGCGCGATGTTGGAGTCGTAGGCCCCGGCCACCCGGTAGCGCATGAACATTCCGGTGTCGGGGTTCACCAGGCTGATGCCCTGGTCGTCCCGGATCTCGCCGGGGATGGGCTTCGACCAGAAGCGGATGACGCCGCCGGCGTGGGGCGAGAGCGAGGCGTCGGTGGCGTTCAGGCGGGCCTCGGCGGAGGCGCCGAAGCGGGGAATGCGGGTGGGCCTGGGCAGCCGCGCCTTGTGCCGGGCGAGCAGCGCCATGGCCTCCACCAGCGACTCGACGACGAAGGAGTCCTTGGGGTCGTCGGGGTTGGTGAAGCGGAGGCTGTAGCAGAGCTCGGTGACCCGGTGCTCCACCTGGATGCGGGTGTTCACCTCCATGAAGTAGTAGCGGTCCCGGTCCACGATGCACTCGAAGGTGGACGCGGAGTCGAGGCCGACCGCCTCGCCGAAGCGGGCCGCGTCGTCCTCCATGCGCTTGAGGATTTCCAGGTCGGTGGTGAGCGCCTTTGCCTCGGCCGCCCGCCCGCCCTTGGTCGCCGCGGCGATGGCCGCGGTGAGCCCCTCCTGGGTCACCGAGATCTCGAGAAGCTTCTGCTCGTGCATCTGCAGGGAGCAGTCGCGTCCGCCCATGGGAACGCACCACTTGCCGTTGCCGAGCAGCTGGATCTCGTTGTGGCGGGTCTGCTCGATGTTGAGCTCGACGAGGACGTTCTTGTTGTCGCCGACGCCGTTGGCCTTCACCTCGTTCAGGACCTCGCGCACCATGGCCGGCGCCTCGGCCGCCGCCTCGGCGATGGCCTTCGCGTCCGCGTCCTTCCGGGTGAGCAGCGCCCCGCCCAGGATGCGCTGCCCCTTGCCGCCGCCGCCGCCGATGGCCTTGATGCGCACCCGGCTCTGCGGGTGCTTGGTGAACATGTCCACGACTTCCTTGCGGACCTGCTCGCCCAGCTCGTCCACGGTGTAGAGGTCGATGCCCTTGGCGTAGGAGGCCATGAGCACGGCGTCGGCCAGGGCCTCGAGCGGGAGCTTCTCGTTGGCGAGCACCTTGGGGTCCACCGCCAGCTGCTCCGACTCGGCAAGCGCCAGCAGCTGCTTGCGGGTCGGGTGGCGGGAGAGCAGCGTGCGCGCGGTGACGTCGTTCACTCCCGGCGTCACCGAGACCTTCACCTCGAGCGCGGTCCGCTTGGCCTCGTCCTTCTTGCCGGCGCGGGCCTGGGTCACCGAGTTGGGGCCGATGAACTTCAGGCCCGCCTTCTCGAGGGTGGCCACGAACTCCTCGTCCTCGGCCATGAAGCCGTAGCCGGCGAAGACCGCGTCGTAGCCGTTGTCGTGGGCGATCTGCACGATCTGCTGCATGCGCTCGACCCGCTCCTCCTTGGAGGCGCCGGAGTAGTCGGGCACCCGGTGGACCCGGCGGTTGTCGCTGAGCTGGCGCAGCTCGGGGGCGAGCGCATTGGGGTAGACGATGGAGTCCTTCTCGGAGAGCAGGATCCCGTAGTGGGCGATCCCCATCTCCTCGAAGACGTCCATGGCCTCCTTGCGGATGGGGCCGCGGCAGACGATGAGCGGCTTCAGGTCCTCGCAGGCGAAGGAGCGCACCCAGGGCGAGGGCGACTGCCCGAGCCGCCGGTCGCGGTGGATGAGGGGGTTGTTGCGGTAGAGGTCGGCGGTCTCGGCCATGGGGAAGGTCTCCGGTGTCGCAGTCGGGTGTGGTGGCCGGGGGTCAGTGGAACTCGCGCTGCGGGCCGCTCATCGGCGACGGCTTGTAGTGGCGGAGCATGAAGTGGAGGTTCTTGCCCAGGGCCTCGCGGAGGTCGGTGGGCATGACCAGCGAGGAGATGGAGCCGAGCGCCAGCCCCTCCTTCGGGTTCATGAGCTCCTTCTCGTAGCGCTTGTTGAGCGCCGCCTCCTGCTGCTTCAACCACTCGGCGGCCTCCTTCTCGGCGTCCTTCTTGGCCGGCGGCCCCTCCATCCCGGCGGCGGTGCGGGCGGCCACGCCCTTCTTCACCATGTCGGCGGCGCCGGCGCGGATCTTCCGGACCTCGTCCTTGTAGACGAACTCCTTGCCGGCCGGCCCCATGACCGCCAGGCGGGTGGTGGGGAGCGCCAGCACCAGGTCGGCGCCGGTGGGGTAGTTGTTGTAGGAGGCGTAGGCGCCGCCGAAGGCGTTGCGCAGGATGAGCAGGATGCGCGGGGTGCGCACGTCCACGATGGAGTCGAGCATGGAGCGGCCGGCCCCGACGATGCCGCGGGCCTCCTGCTCGCGCCCCGGGAGGAAGCCGGTGGTGTCCTCCATGAAGATGATGGGGATGTTGTAGATGTTGCAGAAGCGGACGAATCGAGCGATTTTCAGCGCCGAGTCGCAGTCGATCTGCCCGGACGAGACCGCGCTGTTGTTGGCCACGAACCCCACCACGTGGCCGCCCAGGCGGCCGAAGGCGGTGACCGCCTCCTTGGCCCGCTCCGGCTGCAGCTCGAAGTAGTCGCCGTAGTCGCAGACCTGCTGGATGATGATCGACACGTCGAAGGGGGTGTTGAAGCCGGTCGGCGAGTTGAAGGCCTTCTTGAGGAGCGTGTTGATCTCCCAGGTCTTGCGGTCGAGCGGGTCGGTGGTCTCCTGGAAGGGCGCAAGCACGCCGTTGTTGTCGGGGATGTAGGCGAGGAGCCGCACCGCCTGGCGCAGCGCCGCCAGCTCGTCCTGCACCGTCAGGTCGGCCACGCCCGAGTTGCCGTGCACCTTGGGACCGCCCAGGTCCTCGGGGGTGATGTCCTCGCCCAGCACCGACTTCACCACGCCCGGCCCGGTCAGGCCGAAGAAGGTGTCGTTGGGCTGGATGACGAAGCTGCCCTGGCGCGGCAGGTACGAGCCGCCGCCGGCGTTGAAGCCGAACATGCACATGATGGAGGGGACCACGCCGCTGATCTTGCGCAGCGCCGTGAAGGCCTCGGCGTAGCCGTCGAGACCGCCCACCCCGGCGGGCACGAAGGCGCCGGCCGAGTCGTTCATGCCGATGAGCGGGATGCCGCGCTCGCCGGCCAGGCGGAAGAGCTTGGCCAGCTTGGTGCCGTTGGTGGCGTCCATCGACCCTGCACGGACCGTGAAATCGTGCCCGTAGACCGCCACGTCGCGCCCCCCGATGTCCACCACCGCGGTGACCAGCGAGGCGCCGTCGAGGTTCTTGCCCCAGTTCTGGAAGAGGACCAGGGGGTTCTTGTCGGAGAGCACCCGCATGCGCTCCCAGACGGTCATGCGCTTCTTGGCGTGCTGCTTCTCGATCTGGTCGATGGCGACCGACCGGATGGGGCGCTGGATGAGGTCCCAGCCCTCCTTCATGGCCTCCTCGTAGGGGCCGGTGGCCCGGGCGATCTCGCCGGGGATGTTGAAGTCCACCTTCTCGGGAGGATCGAGCGGGTTCTGCAGTGTCGGCTTGACGGGGCGCTTGGACATGGGCTCGAAACCTCCGACCGCGGGGAGCGCTGGGGCGCGAAAAAAAGGAAGCGGATTGTGGCAAGCCCGGGGCGGACCGGCAAGGCCTTCCCGCGAGATCCGGCGCGCGCCGATGACGCATCGCGCCGTGATCGGCCCCGGTCGGATCACTAGGATGCCTCCTCCGCGGAGGCACCTGGGGCAGGGAGCGCATGACGGGACCACCGGTCGTCGAGAGCGAGGGCCGGGACATCCTGTCGGTGGAGGGGCTGTCGCTCTCCTTCGGAGGGCTGGCCGCGCTGGCCGACGTGGACCTCTCGGTTCGCCAGGGCTCGATCACCGGGATCATCGGCCCCAACGGCGCCGGGAAGACCAGCCTGCTCAACTGCATCTCCGGCTTCTACCGGCCCCAGCGGGGGCGCGTCACCTTCGACGGCGAGGACGTCACCCGCGTGGCCCCGGACCGCCGCGCCGCCCTGGGCATCGGTCGGACCTTCCAGAACGTGGCCCTCTTCGAGGGCATGAGCGTCCTCGACAACGTGAAGCTGGGGGCCCACGCGCGGCTGCGCTCGGGAATCCTCTCCACCATGGCATTCACTCCTGGTGCACGGCGCGAGGAGCTCCAGCTGCGCGAGCAGGTGGAGAACGAGGTCTTCGACTTCCTGGAGATCGAGCACCTGCGCAACCGCACGGTGGGCAGCCTGGCCTACGGCCTGCAGAAGCGGGTCGACCTGGCGCGGGCGCTGGCCATGCGGCCGCGCATCCTGCTCCTCGACGAGCCGGTGGCCGGCATGAACGAGGAGGAGACCGAGGACATGGCCCGCTTCATCCTCGACGTCCAGGAGGAACGGGGCGTGACCATCGTCCTCATCGAGCACGACATGGGCGTGGTCATGGACCTGTGCGACCGCATCGCCGTGCTCTCCTTCGGCGAGCGCATCGCCGCCGGCACCCCCGACGAGATCCGGCGCGACCCCGAGGTGATCCGCGCCTACCTGGGCGAGGAAGCGGCGTGACGGGTCCATGAGCGAGGGGCTGGTCCACCTGGTGCAGTTGCTCGTCTCCGGCGTGGTGACCGGGGGCATCTACGCGCTCGTCGCCATGGGCTTCGTGGTGGTCTACAAGGCCACCCGGGTCATCAACTTCGCCACCGGCGAGTTCATGATGCTGGGCGCCTTCTTCGCCTGGACCGCCATGGGCGCGCTGCAGGCCCCCTTCGTGGTGGCGCTGCTCGCGGCGGTGGCGGCCTCGGCGCTCCTCGGCATGGCCACCGAGCGGATCGTGCTCCGCCCCCTGCTCGGCCAGCGAACCATCTCGGTCATCATGGTGACCATCGGGCTGGCCGCCATCTTCAAGGGGCTGGCCCAGATCGCCTGGTCGGGCGACTACCGCACCTACCCGTCCATCTTCCCGCGGGCGCCCATCGAGCTCGGCCCCATCCTGCTCCCCTCCCGCCAGTTCTACCCGTTCCTCATCGCCGTGGCGGCCATCGCCCTGGTGGGGCTGGGCTTCCGCTTCACCCGGACCGGCGTGGCCATGCGGGCCACCGCCGACGACCAGATGGCCGCTTTCGGCATGGGGATCGACATCCGGCGCATCTTCTCGCTCTCCTGGAGCCTGGCCGCCATGACCGCGGCGGTGGCCGGGGTCGTGGTGGGCATCATCGGCGGCATCAGCCCGCAGCTGGGCGCCATCGGGCTGCGCACCTTCCCGGTGGTGATCCTGGGCGGCCTCGACAGCATCGGCGGCGCGCTCGTGGGCGGGGTGATCATCGGGGTGCTCGAGAACCTGGCCGGCGGCTACGTGGACCCGCTGCTCGACGGCGCCTCCCTGAAGGAGGTCGTGCCCTTCGTGGTGCTCGTCTTCACGCTCATGGTGCGCCCCTACGGCCTCTTCGGCACCCGGGAGGTGGAGCGGCTCTGACCGCCCCTCGGACCCCGTGCTCATCGGCAACTACAAGGAGAGCTACGCCTCGGACGAGGCCATCTTCCGGACCCCGGCCACCCGCGCCTGGATGGGCGCCGCCGCGGTCGCCGCGCTCGTCTTCCCCTTCGTCGCCGGCGACTACCTGCTCTACCTGGCGAATCTGATGCTGATGCTGGCGCTGGGCGGGCTGGGGCTCAACATCCTCATCGGCTTCACCGGGCAGATCTCGCTGGGCCACGCCGCCTTCATGGGGGTGG
>CAIQRS010000282.1 GCA_903874275.1 uncultured Anaeromyxobacter sp. | reverse complement strand
GCGTGGAGGACTGGGTCCCACTGCTGAACGGGGCGGGAGTGGCCACCTTCGTCATCGACAGCTTCACGGGGCGCGGGCTGGTGGACGTGCGGAACGACCAGTCACAGCTCGGCCGCCTGGCAGGAGTCGTCGACGCCTATCGGGCCCTCGAACTGCTCGCGAAGCACTCCAGGATCGATCCTCGACGGATCGTGGTCATGGGCTTCTCCAGGGGAGGGCAGGCCGCGCTCTACGCCAGCGTGAAGCGCTTCCAGCGCAGGCACGGGCCGGCGGATGCGGCATTCGCCATGTACGTTCCCTTCTACGCCGACTGCATGACGACGTACATCGACGACGATGACGTCGCGAACAAGCCCATCCGGATGTTCCACGGCACCGCGGACGACTGGAGTCCGGTGGGGCCGTGCCGCGTCTACGTCGAGCGTTTGCGAAAGAGGGGCCAGGATGTCGTACTGACCGAGTACGCGGACGCTCACCACGCGTTCGACGGGGCCACGCGAAAGGTGCCGGTGAAGCTGGAGAAGGCCCAGACCGTCCGCCACTGCCAGCTTCGAGAAGTCGAGGACGGACGCATCATCAACGTTCAGACAGGGAAGGCCTTCACCTACGACGACCCCTGTGTCGAGCGCGGCACGACCATCGCGTTCGATGCCCAGGCCAGTGCCGAGGCGCGGAAGGCGGTCCAGGAGATCGTCGCCAACCTGGCGAGCGCAAGGTAGGCGTCATGGCCTCGTGCAGGGGGCGGCGGCGTGGCTCCTGACGATCCCCTTGCGGAGTGGTGCCCGGAATTGGTCAAATCGACGACCATGCTCCTCCCGCTCGCCGCCGCGCTGCTCCTCGCCGGAACGGACACGCCGCCCGAACCCCCGGCGAAGGGCGCCCCGCCGCAGGCCCACGCGGCCGCCGCGCTGGGGGGCGCGTCGCTCGAGGAACTGGCCAAGCAGCTCCAGAACCCGCTCGCCGATCTCGTCTCGGTTCCCTTCCAGAACAACTTCAACGGGGGCGGGACGGCAGGCCTCGCGGCCGCCTACAACCTCAACTTCCAGCCGGTCATCCCCATCGAGCTCACCGGGGACTGGAACCTCATCGTCCGCCCGATCGTGCCCTACTACAGCCTCCCCCTCCCGAACGGGGAGAGGAGCACGGGCCTGGGCGAGATCATGCTCGAGACCTTCTTCTCGCCGTCGAAGGCGAGCAGCTTCATCTGGGGCATCGGCCCGGTCTTCTCCTTCCCCACGGCCACGAACGACGCCGTGGCCACCGGCTGCTTCGCCGCCGGGCCGGTCATCGCCGCGGTCTACATGGAGGGCCCGTGGGTGGTCGGCGCGCTCTTCACGCAGCTCAACGCCTTCGCGCGCATGGGCTCGGCCCACCTCGACACCACGTCGCTCCAGGTCTTCCTCAACTACAACCTGCCCAGGGCCTGGTCGATCGGGACCGCGCCCACTTTCTTCGTGAACTGGAACCAGGTGGGCCAGCAGTGGACCGTGCCGGTCGGGGCGGCCATCGCCAAGACCATCTCCATCGCGAAGCAGCCCATCTCGCTGTCGTTCTCCTACTACGCGAACGTGGTCCACCCAGACGGCGGATCCCCCTGGCTGACCCGTTTCGTCGTGACCTTCATGTTCCCGAAGTGACGGATCAGGGGGCGGTGGGCGGCGAGGCCGCCATCCCGTCCATGAGCGCCTGGAAGCGGGGCAGCCCGCGCAGCGACGAGAGGTCGGGGTCGCGCTCCATCCAGTCCCGGTTCCGGAACCCGGCCCGCACCACCTCCTCGAGGCAGGTGAGCGCGTCGTCGAGCGCTCCCTCGACGGCGTAGAGGCAGGCGACGTTGTAGCGGACCCCGGCGTCGAGCGGGTCGATGGCGAGCGCCTGCCTCGCCCAGTGGAGCCCGTCGTCCCGCCGCCCGGTGCGGGCCAGGCAGACGGCCCGCATCGTCGCGGCCCGCGGGTCGTCGGGGTTCATCTCCATGTGCCGCTCGCAGACCCCGAGCGCGACCCGGTAGGCCTCGGCCGCGGCCTCGCTCGCCCCCCCGGCCTCGCTGGCCTGGGCGGCGAAGAAGGCCGCCTGGTAGTCCTCCCGGACGGCGTTGGCCTCGCGGCAGAGGCGGGCGGCCAGCTCGTGCCGCCCCTGCTGGAAGCAGGCGCGGGCGTAGAAGTAGCGGGCCTCCGGGCGGGAGGGATCGGCCTCGATGGCGAGGAGGAACTCCTTCTCGGCCTCCTCGACGCGCCGGGAGAGGAAGAGGGTGAGCCCGCGCGCGGCGTGGGCCTCGGCGAGCCCCGGATCGAGCTCCAGGGCGCGCAAGCTGGCCGTCTCGGCGATGCGCAACTGCTCCCCGTCCGTGGACGGGTAGAGCATGTGCAGCTGGGCGGCGCCCCCGGCCAGTCCGGCGTGCGCCGGCGCGTAGAGGGGATCGACCTCGGTGGCCTTGGAGAACATCTCGCAGGCGAATCGGAGGTTGGCCTTCCGCGGGACCTTGAGGAACTGCCGGGCGCGCTGGCAGTAGTCGTAGGCCCGGGCGTCGGCCGTCGGAACCCGACGCACCCGGACCGGTGCCGAGGCCACGGCGGCGGGGGCGCGGGAGAGCTCCTCGAGCGCGGCCTCGATCCCGGGAAGGGCGTGCCCGGCGTCCCGCGGCCGCGATACAGGGTCCTTCTTCAGCATGAGCTGGAGAAGGGGTCCGATCGAGGGGGCCCCCGCGACCTCCAGGGCCGGCGCCGGTTCGGGGCCCTGCGCGGTCCGGCCTCCGTCGTCCGGGAAGGGCTGCTCTCCGGCCAGAAGACGGTGGAGGAGGACGCCGAGCGCGAAGACGTCGGTCCGCTCGTCCTCCGGGGCGCCGCGCCACTGCTCGGGGGCCATGTACGCCGGCGTTCCACCGCCGGACCGTGCATGGCCGAAGGCGTGGGCCAGCCCGAAGTCGAGGACCTTGACCGAGCCGTCCTCGCAGAGGAATACGTTGGCCGGCTTGAGATCGCGATGGACCACGCCGTTCGCATGTGCGTGAGCCACGGCGCGGGTGGTGGCCAGGACGATGCGCAGCGCCTCCGAGGGCGGGAGGGGCCCGTAGTCGAGCCGCTCGGCGAGCGTCCAGCCGCGAAGGAGCTCCAGCACCAGGTAGGGGCCGTGGGGGCTCTGCCCGACGTCGAGGAGGGAGACGATCCCGGGGTGGACGATCCGCCCGGCGACCTCCGCCTCGTGGAGCAGGCGCGCCTCCCGGATCCCTGCCTTCCCGCCGGGTCGAACGGCCTTGAAGGCGACGTGCCTTCCCGATTGCAGGTCCACCGCCTCCCAGACGACCCCGAAGCCGCCCCGGCCGATCTCGCGGATCAGCTCGACCGGCCCGACTTTCACGCCGGGCGCGAGCCAGTTGCTCCAGCCCTCGCCCACGTCGGTGGGCGGGGCGTCCGCCAGCTCCTCGAGCAGGCGGGTCACGGCTCCTGGCGCCGGGCGCCCGTCGTCCCGCATGTGGGGAAGGATATCAGCACCGGGGGACTGGACCCCGCCGGTCTTTTCGGCTTTGGGTAGACCACGATGGCAACCCCGGGAAACCCGCGACTCCGCCCCGCCGCCGTCCCGCCGGCGGTGCTCGGCGTCCTCCGGCGGCTCACCGAGGCCGGCCACCGCGCCTGGCTGGTCGGGGGCGTGGTCCGCGACCTGATGCTCGATCGCACCCGCCACGATCCCGGCGAGTTCGACGTGGCCTCGAAGGCAACTCCCACGGAGGTTCAGGCCCTCTTCCGCAAGGTGATCCCGACCGGCATCGACCACGGCACCGTGACCGTCGTCGAGGGAGGGGCCCGGGTCGAGGTGACGACCTTCCGCGGGGAGGAGGCCTATGTGGACGGGCGCCGCCCCAGCCGCGTCACCTTCCACGACGACCTCGAGGCCGACCTGGCCCGGCGCGACTTCACCGTGAACGCCATGGCCTGGGACCCGCTCGAGGACGAGCTCCGCGACCCCCACCGTGGCAGGGCCGACCTCACCCGCAAGCTCATCCGCGCGGTGGGCGACCCACGCGAGCGCTTCGCCGAGGACGGGCTCCGCCCGCTTCGGGGCGTGCGCTTCATCTCCCAGCTGGGCTTCCGGCTCGCACCGCGGACCCGCGACGCCATCCCCGGGGCGCTCCAGGTGGTCGCCCTGGTCTCGCGCGAGCGGGTGGCCGAGGAGCTGTCGCGGCTGCTCGTCGGGCCCCACGCCGCCCAGGGGATCGCCGCCCTCTCGGCCACCGGCCTCCTCCCGGTGGTGCTGCCGCGCCTCGCCGCCCTGCCGCCCGCCCGGGTCCGGCATGCGCTGGCCGTCGCCTCGGAGCCCTTCCCGACGTCCCGAGGAGCCGCTCAGGAGGACGAGCGGGAGCGCTGCCGCCTGCTCCGGATGGCGGCGCTCCTCCACGTGCTCCCGCCGGAGGAGGCCATGCAGGCGGTGGTCGAGCTTCGCCTCCCCAACCGGCTCGCCACCGGCGTCGTCGCCCTCTCGGGCGGGCGCTGCGGCCTCGACGAGGAGGGGCCGTCCCAAGGGAATGGCGGGCCGGCGGGGACGAGGCGGTGGCTCGCGTCGGTCGGGCGCGAACGGGCGCCGCTCTTCCTCGCGCTCTGGAAGGCCGACGCCCGGCACCAGGGGGCGCGGACGGCGACCCGGGTCAGCGAGGTCCGGAGGTTCGCGGCCAGGGTGGCGGCCGAGCTCCGCGGTGGCCCGCCACTCTCGGTCGCCGAGCTGGCCCTGGGGGGGAAGGAAGTGATGGAACTCCTCCCGGGGATATCGGGGAGGGAGGTCGGGGAGGCCCTGCGCCTCCTCCTCGAAGAGGTCCTTGAATCACCCTCCGCGAACACGAAGGCCAGGCTTTCCGGTCGGTTGCGGACCTGGTGGGAGACGCGAGCGGCGGACCGGGGCGGCACCGGGAAAGGCTGACCCAGCGCGTCGTTTTCCGGAGCCCCCGGGGCAGGGTGGGACTATCATCCCCCCCCGTCCGGAAGCTCCCCACCATGGCCCAGCGCATCCTCTGCATCGAGAGCGACCTTCCCTTCCGCGCGCGCGTTCGCCGGCTCCTCGAGTCCGACGGATTCGCGGTGGACGAGGCATCGTCCGGCCTGGCCGGAATCCAGCGGGCCCTCAACCTGCCCCCCGACCTGGTCATCGTGGACGTCCACCTCCCGGACATCGACGGCGTGGAGATCGCCAGCCGCCTGAAGCAGGAGAAGGCCCTCGCCGACGTGCCCTTCCTGGCGCTCGGCGACGCCGCCGCCGAGCACGACCTGGCGCTCGCCGCCGGGGCGGACGCCTTCCTCGCCAGGCCAGTGGACGACGCCCGGCTCCTGGCCGAGGTCCACGCCGTCCTGGGAGGGCAGCGGGAGCGCCTTCCGGAGGCCGGGGAGCGGGCCGGGCTTCGCGCCCTCTCCGCGGCCATGGTGAACCACCTCGAGCATGCCCTCGAGGATGCCCGGGGGTGGGAGGAGCGCTGCCTCGAGCGGGACCGGCTCGGCCGCATCTTCATCGGGAACCTGGCCCACGAGCTCCGCACGGCGCTCACGCCCATGTCGGGCTATCTCAAGATCCTCTCGTCGGACAAGCTCGGGCCGCTCTCGGCGCAGCAGCAGCGCATCCTCGAGTCGATCCAGGGTGCCACCGGCCGCCTCACCCGCGTGGTGGAGAACCTGTCCGATTTCGCCACGCTCCAGTCCTCCGACGCCGCGCTCTTCCCCGCCGACGTCGATCCCGACGCCCTCGCCGACGAGGTCGTGGCCGACCTCCGCCCGGCCATCCGTGAGGCCCGCCTCCACGTGGCCGTGCAGAAGGCCGGCGGCGGCCCCATCAGCGCCGATCCCCGCAAGCTCCGGCAGGCCCTCGCCAACGTCGTGGGCAATGCCGTGAAGTTCTCCCCGCACGGGGGCGAGGTCCTCGTGGAGGTCCAGCGCGACGCCCGGGCGGTGCGCTTCGCCGTGTCGGACCAGGGGCCGGGCATCGTCCCGCAGGAGCAGAAGCAGGTCTTCGAGCCCTTCTCCCACGCCGCCGGGAAGGACGATCGGGCCAAGCACCCCGGGAGCGGCCTGGGACTCCCGGTGGCCCGGCGCATCGTCGAGGCCCACGGGGGGACCATCTCCCTGGAGAGCCCGCCGCGCGCCCAGTCGGAGGGGGTGCGGCGCCAGTTCACCGGCTCGAAGTTCGTCCTCGAGATTCCCCTCCAGGCGGCAGCGGGATAGGCCGGTGCGGGTGCTCGTGGCCATGTCGGGCGGCGTGGACTCGTCGGCCGCCGCGGCGATCCTGGTCGCCCAGGGACACGAGGTGCTGGGCGTCTCCATGCGGGTCCGCGACGCCTCCGACCCGTCCCGGGGGCGTTCCTGCTGCTCCCCCGACGATCTCGAGGACGCCCGCGCGGTGGCCCGCCACCTGGGGATCCCCTTCTACGTTGCCAACGTGGAGGAGGAGTTCGGTCGCCGCGTCGTGGACCGCTTCGTGGACGACTACCTGGACGGGCTCACCCCCAACCCTTGCATCGTCTGCAACGTCGAGGTGAAGTTCGACTGGCTGCTGCGCCGGGCCCGCGCGCTGGGGGCCCGGCTCGCCACCGGCCACTACGCGCGGGTGGAGCGTCGCGGGGACAGGCTGGCCTTGCTGGCCGGTGCCGATCCCCGCAAGGACCAGAGCTACTTCCTCCACGGGCTGGGGCAGGCCGAGCTCGCGGACCTGCTCTTCCCGGTGGGGAGCCTGACCAAGGTCGAGGTGCGGGAGCTGGCCGCCCGCGCCGGCCTCTCCACGGCGGAGAAGGCCGAGTCGCAGGAGATCTGCTTCGTCACCGACGGTGACGCGGGCCGGTTCGTCGAGTTGCGGCGTCCCGGGTCGGCGCGCCCCGGGGAGGTGGTGGACGGGGAGGGGCGGGTCCTGGGGCGGCACGGCGGCGTGCACCGGTTCACCGTAGGTCAACGGCGCGGGCTCGGCGTGGCCCGGGGCGCGCCCTCCTACGTGGTGCGGCTCGAGCCCCGCTCCGCCCGGGTGGTGGTGGGCACCTCGGCCGAGGCCGGCACCGAGCGCTTCCGGGTCGAGGAGGTCCGCTGGTCGGCAGGGGCACCCCCGGCCGGGCCCCGCTCCTTCCTGGTCCGGGTGCGCCACCGGCACGAGGGGGAGCAGGGGCAGGTCCTGCCTGCGAGCGGGGGGAGGGCGGAGGTCCGCCTGCGCGCCGCCGTGCGGGGCGTCGCCCCCGGGCAGGCCGCGGTCTTCTACGACGGCGACGAGGTGGTGGGCGGTGGACGGATCGCGCGCGGATAGGCTGGCGACGGTCTCGCTCGGATGCCGGGTGGGCCGGGCCGACGCCGGGTCGATCGCCGCCTCCCTCCCCGCAGGCTTCCGCGCCGCAGCGCCGGGCGAGAGGGCCGACTGGGTGGTCGTCTCCACCTGCTCGGTGACCGCCGACGCCGCGTCCTCCTCCCGGCAGGCGGTGCGCCGCGCCGCGCGGGAACACCCGGGCGCCCGCATCGTCGTGGCCGGTTGCCACGTCGCGCAGGAGGGGGAGTTTCTGGCCGCGCTCCCCGGCGTCTCGGCGGTGGTCGGCCCGCGCGATCACCGGGCGATCCCCGGACTCCTCCTCTTGCTGCGCGACGGCGCCGACGCGGGGGCGGCGCTCGCCCTGGCCCGGCGGGACGCGCCCGGCTGGGACGGCGCGCCGGCGGCCGGAACGGGTGCGGCGCGACCGGTGCTCAAGGTGCAGGACGGGTGCGACGACGCCTGCGCCTACTGCGTCGTGCCCTTGGCCCGGGGTGGTTCCCGGTCGCTCCCGATCGCCGAGTGCCTGGCCCGGATCGCATCCCTCGGCGCCGCCCGCGCCGAGGTGGTCCTCTCCGGCGTCCACCTGGGCGGGTGGGGGCGGGACCTCTCTCCGCGCCTCTCCCTCGCCGATCTCCTGCGCGCGGTCGCGTCGGCCCGGTCGGTCCGGCGCATCCGGCTCTCCTCCGTCGAGCCCGCCGAGTTCCCGGTGGAGATCCTCGCCGAGGAGGCGGGTGCCATCCTCTGCGAGCATTTCCACCTCCCGCTCCAGAGCGGCTCCGACCGGCTGCTCGAGGCGATGGGGCGGCCGTACCGCGCCGCGGGGTATGCCAGGGTCGTCGCGGGAGTGGTCCGGGCCAGCCCCGGGGCCGCCCTGGGCGCCGACGTGATGACCGGGTTTCCCGGGGAGACGGAGGAGGACCACCGGGAGACCCTGGCCCTGGTCGCGTCGCTGCCGCTCGCCTACCTGCACGTCTTCGCCTACTCGCCCCGCCCGGGAACGCTTGCGGAGGCCATGGATGGCCGGGTGCCCTCCGAGGTGGCTGCCCGGCGCGCCGCGGAGCTGAGGGAATTCTCGGCGAGAAGGTGGTCGTCCTTCCAGGAGGGGCTGCGGGGCCGGGAACTCGAGGTCGCCGTCGAGCGCATCCGGGGCGCGGAGGCGAGCGGCACGTCGCGCGAGTACGCCACGGTCCACCTACCCGCGCAGGGCGCGGTCCGGGGCGCGCTCACGCGGATTCGCGTCGGTGACGAGGGGGTGTCGCTGGGCAGCAAGGTTGCCCGCGCCCTCGCGACGTCGTAGGAAGCACCCATGCGACTTCCCGACGGGCGCGAGGTCCCGGACCTGCACGTCGATCCGGAGGTGGTGTCGCGCTGCCGCGCGCTCGCCGACCAGGTCACGGGCCAGGTGATGGGGTTCGTCGGGCGCCACACCACCGTGTCGATCGAGCGCACGGTGCTCCGGCAGCTCGGCTTCCACGACGCCGGGCCGCGCGGGATCCCGCTCGTCAACCTCATGGTGGACGCCCTGCACGAGCGCGGCCTGCTGGGGAAGGGAGCGGCCTTCTGGTTCGGCTGGGCGCTCCGGCAGGGCGCGCGGGACCCCATGCAAGTGGTCGAGCGGATCACCGGGCTGCCACGGGAGCCCTCCGCGCTCCCGCCCGACGAGGACCGGGCGCTGCGGGAGGAGGTCTTGGTGGAGGCCCGTGCAGCCGCCGACGAGCTGCGCCGGCGGATCCAGTCCCGCGACGCCCTCCGCGAGGAGCTCGGCATGGGGCAGAGGCCCCACAAGTACCTCATCGTGGCCACCGGCAACATCCACGACGACGTGGAGCAGGCCCGGGCCGCAGCCCAGGGCGGGGCCGACATCATCGCCGTCATCCGTTCCACCGCCCAGTCGCTCCTCGACTACGTGCCCCACGGGGCCACCACCGAGGGCTACGGCGGCACCTACGCCACGCAGGAGAACTTCCGCATCATGCGCGAGGCGCTCGACGCCGAGTCGAGGAGGCTCCGGCGCTACGTGATGCTCACCAACTACGCGTCCGGGCTCTGCATGGGGGAGATCGCCTACTCGGCGGCCTGGGAGCGGCTCGACATGCTGCTCAACGACGCCATGTACGGCATCCTCTTCCGCGACATCAACATGAAGCGGACGCTGTGCGATCAGCACTTCTCGCGGCTCGTGACCGCCTTCGCGGGCGTGATCATCAACACCGGCGAGGACAACTACATCACCACCGCCGACGCCGACGAGGGCGCGCACACGGTCATCGCCAGCCAGTTCGTCAACGAGTCCTTCGCCCACCGGGCCGGCCTGCCCGACCGGCTCATCGGGCTCGGGCACAGCTTCGAGATCGACCCGCACCGGGAGGACACCCTGGCGCGCGAGATGGCCCAGGCCCTGCTCGTGCGCACCCTCTTTCCCGGGTCGCCCATCAAGTACATGCCGCCTACCAAGCACAAGGAGGGGGACATCTTCTTCAGCCACGCCTACGACGTGCAGGCCGACGTGGTGGCCCGGGTCACCGGCCAGTCGATCCAGCTCCTCGGCATGATGACCGAGGCCATGCACAACCCCTTCCTGATGGACCGGTACGTGGCGCTGAAGAGCGCCGACTACGTCTACCGGGCCTGGAAGTCGATGGGCGGCGAGATCCAGTTCCGCAGGGGGGGCATGGTGGAGAGCCGGGCCGCGGAGACGCTGGGGAAGGCCCTCCACCTCCTCGAGGAGGTGGCCGACGAGGGGCTCTTCGCCGCCATCGGGAAGGCCCGCTTCGGCGACGTGTCGCGGCGCGAGGACGGGGGCAAGGGGCTCGCGGGGGTGGTCGAGCGCGAGCCCGGCTACTTCAACCCGTTCCTCGACATCCTTGAGGGGCGGGCGTGAGCCGCCGGTTCGTGACCGGGGCGGCCGCCGCGGCGGCGCTGCTCCTCGTCTCCTGCGCCCGGGTGGGGCCGGTCTCGCGCCCGACGCCGGACGGATCGGCTCGGGTCTACTCGGTGGCCGGCCTCGAGCTCGAGGTGCCCTCGAGCTGGCGGGCCGAGGGTGATCCACGAAAGGTGAAATTCGCCTCGCCCGGGGGCGAGGCGCTCCTGGAGGCGAAGGCCACCGCCGTGGCCGGCCCCTCGGACCGGTGCCTGGAGGGGGCCGAGGAGGCGCTGGTGCGCGGCGCCTCCTCCCTCACCGGCGTGCGGAGGCACGCCACCACCTTCGCGGGGAGGAAGGCCGTGGCCCAGGAGGCCGACCAGGGCGGATGGCACGGCTGGGCCTGGGCCACCTGCGACCGCGGCGAGCAGTACCGGGTCTTCCTGTCCTGCCGCTCCCCGGTCTCCCGGGAGACCATCGACGTCCAGCGCCGGCTTCTGGCCACGGCGCGGCTGGGAGGGAGCCCGTGACCCGGCCCGGGAAGGGGGCGCCGCCCGAGATGGTGCGCCCGTACGGCGACCGGCGCGACGACGGGGTGGTGCAGCTCTCCTTCGTGCTCCCGGTGGAGCCCGGAGACCGGGCCCGGGAGGCGGCCACGCAGGTGGCCCGCAAGATGGGGATCGAGGGGGTGCACGTGGCCGCCATGGAGAGGGCCGCCGAGGGCTACACCTTCTTCGTGGTCTACGGCCGCACCGACGCCGCGGTGGACCTGGCGGCCATCGACGTGCCCGAGGTGAAGGTCGAGAAGCGCGGCTT
>CAIQRS010000281.1 GCA_903874275.1 uncultured Anaeromyxobacter sp. | reverse complement strand
GTCCGGTCGGCCACCGAGATGGCCTTGTCCACCAGGTCCTGGGTGAGGTCCTCGAGCTTCTCCCGCGAGATCTGCCGGTCGAGGTGCAGCGCGGCCTTTCCCTCGGCGCCGCTGGCCAGGAACGGCAGGTGGATGGTGGACTGCCGCCCCTCGGAGAGCTCGATCTTGGCCCGCTCCGCGGCGTCGCGCAGCCGCTGCAGCGCCATCTTGTCCTGGCGGAGGTCGATGGCCTGGTGCTCCTGGGCGAAGGAGAAGACCAGCCAGTCGATGATCCGCCGGTCGAAGTCCTCGCCGCCCAGGTAGGTGTCGCCCCCCACGGCGATGACGTCGTAGACGCTCTTGCCCACGTCGAGGATGGAGACGTCGAAGGTGCCCCCGCCCAGGTCGAAGACCACGACCTTCTTCTCCATCTGCTTGCCGAAGCCGTAGGCCAGGGCCGCCGAGGTGGGCTCGTTGATGATCCGCACCACGTCGAGGCCGGCGATGCGCCCGGCGTCCTTGGTGGCCTTGCGCTGCCCGTCGTTGAAGTAGGCGGGGACGGTGATCACCGCCTTGGTGACCCTGCGCCCGAAGAAGGCCTCGGCGTCGGCCTTGAGCTCGGCGAGCACGAGCGCGCTCACCTCCGGGATGGCGAAGGCCCGGCCGCCCAGCATGACCCGGATGTCGTTCCCCTCCGGCCCGGGGACGAGCTCGTAGGGCAGGACCTTGCGGGCGTCCTCGACCTCCGCCGCTCCCCAGCGGCGCCCGATGAGCCTCTTGACGGCGTAGGCGGTGTTCTCGGCGTTGGTGATGGCCTGCCGCTTGGCCATGTGGCCGACGAGCCGCTTGCCGTTCCTGGCCACCGCCACCACCGACGGGGTGAGCGTCTGGCCGGTCCGGCTGGCGATGACCCGGGGCACGCCGTCGATGACGGTGGCGACCACCGAGTTGGTGGTGCCCAGGTCGATGCCGATGAAGGGCTCGTTCTCGTTCATCTCAGGAAGCTCCAGCGCATCTTGCGGAGGCGGTCCCGCGCCCCGGTGAGTCCCTCGTCCAGCTCGAGGGCGCGCTCCAGCGAGCGCCTGGCCGCGCCGTTCTCCCCCTGGATGGCGAGGACCTCGCCGAGGACCTCGTGGGCGGTGGCCAGGGTGGGCGCGGCGCGCACGGCGGCCTCGGCGCGCAGGCGGGCCGTCTCCAGGGCGCCCCGCTCGAGGGCGATGCGGGCCACGTAGACCACGTAGCGCGGCTCGCCGGGCTCGGCGTCGGCGGCGGCCTCGGCGAGGAGCTGGGCGCGCTCCAGCTCGTGCGTGAGCTCGAAGGCCCGGGCCTTCTCCCAGAGCTCCCGGGCCTTGCCGGAGGAGGCCTTGCGCCGGGCCTGCTCGGCCAGGGCCTTGGCCTCGCTGGCGGAGGGATCGAGTGCGGAGGCGGTCAGGAAGTCGCGGGCGGCGTCGGCGAAGCGCTCCGCCTCCATGGCCTGGCGGCCCCGGTCGACGAGCTCCCGCACCCGGGCCACCCGGGAGACCATGGGGTTGTTCCGCACCAGGCGGGCGCGACGCTCCTGGGCGCGGGCGTCGTTCTCGATCTGGCGGGCCGCCACCCGGGCGACCTCCTCGGGAGGGGCGGTGCGCCTGGCGTAGGGCGCGCGCGTCGCGTCGTCGCCGAGGACGTCGCGGGCCTCGGTGAGGCGCCGGAAGATCCGCTCCAGCCGGCCGCGGAAGGAACCCAGGCGGCGCCCGGGATAGCGGTCGGGGTGGAAGACCTTGGCCTTCTCGCGGTAGGCGTCCCGGGCGGCCTCCACGGAGGCGTTCCAGGGAACGCCGAGAACCTGCCAGTGGGTCCAGCCGTCCATCGAGGCCACCAGGTAGAGGATCTCGCGCCGCCGTTCGAGGTCGATGTCGACCTCCTCGGACAAATCCGCGGGATTGAAGAGGAATCCGTGGTACCGGTCGGCCTTCACGCCGCCCTCCCCGGGGAATGTAGCCTTCGGGCATCTCGTGGGTCAACGCCAGGGCCGGTCACGGAGGCGCGAGGAGGAACTCGAGGAGGGCCTTCTGGGCGTGGAGCCGGTTCTCGGCCTCGTCGAAGACGGCCGACTGGGGCCCTTCCAGCACCTCCTCCTCGATCTCCTCCCCCCGATGGGCGGGCAGGCAGTGGAGGACGATGGCGGCCGGGTCGGCCAGGGCCATCCCCTTGCGATCGACGATGTAGTCGCGGAACGCCCTCCGGCGCTCCTCGACCTCGGCCTCCTGCCCCATGCTGGCCCAGACGTCGGTGTTCACCACGTGTGCGCCCCGCATGGCCTCGGCGGGGCTCGCCGCGACGCGCACCTTGCCCCCGGCGCGCCGCAGGAGCTCGGGGTCGGGGCCGTAGCCCGGTGGGCAGGCGACGCGCAGCTCGAACCCGAGGAGGATGGCGGCCTCGATCCAGCTGTTGGCCATGTTGTTGCCGTCGCCCACCCAGGCCACCGCGAGCTCGCCGCGCGAGACCCGGTCCTGCCCGAGACGCTCGGCGACGGTCATCAGATCCGCCAGCACCTGGCAGGGGTGGGAGGCGTCGGTGAGGGCGTTCACCACCGGGACGGTGGCCCAGCGTGCCATGTCCTCCAGCTTGGCGTGCGCGAAGGTCCTCACCACCAGCGCGTCGAGGTAGCGGGAGAGCACGCGGGCGGTGTCGCGGATGGGCTCCCCGCGACCGAGCTGCATGTCGCGCGGGGAGAGCATCATCTCCGAGGCGCCCAGCTGGGAGCAGGCCACCGCGAAGGAGACCCGGGTGCGGGTGGAGGCCTTTTCGAAGACCAGCCCCACCGCCCGGCCGGCCAGCGGGTGCGGCCCCCGCTTCCCGATGAGCTTCCACTCGGCGGCGCGCTCCAGCAGGTCGAGCAGCTCGGCCCGGGAGAGGTCGGTCAGGCGCAGCAGGTCGCGCTTGGTCGCCGCCGGGGCGGTCATGCGATCGCCGGCGCGGCGGAGATGGCGGAGGCGAGCAGGGCGACGCCCTGGTCGGCCTCGGCCTCGGTGAGGACCAGGGCCGGGGCCAGCCGGATCACGTCGTCGCCGATGGCGTTCACCAGCAGTCCACGCTCCCGGGCCGCCACCACGACGTCGCCGGCCTTCACGCCGCGGACCATCACGCCGAGGAGCATGCCGCGGCCGCGGACGCCCACGACCCGGCCGCCCGGGATGGCCGAAAGCCCGGCCCGGAGCCGCTCGGCCACCTTGCCGGCCGCCGGCAGCACCGCGCGGATCTCCCGCAGGGTGGCGAGCGCCACCGCCGAGGCCAGCGCCGTCCCGCCGAAGGTGCTGGCGTGGCTGCCCGGCGTGAGGTGCATGCCCACCTCCTCGGTGGCCAGCATGGCCCCCATGGGGAAGCCGTTGGCGAGCGCCTTGGCCGAGCTCATGATGTCCGGCGTCACGCCCTCCCACTCGTGGGCCCAGAGCTTGCCCGTGCGCCCCATGCCGGTCTGCACCTCGTCGAGGCAGAAGAGGGCGCCGGCGGCGTGGACCAGCCTCCGCGCCTCGGCCAGGTAGCCGTCCGGGGACGGGAGCACGCCCGCCTCGGCCTGGATGGGCTCGACCACGAAGGCGGCGGTGTGGGGGCCGAGCGCCTGCTCCAGCGCGGCCAGGTCGCCGAACGGGACGTGGCGCACCGAGGGCACGAGCGGCTCGAACCCGTGGTGGTACTTCTCCTGGCCGGTGACGGTGAGCGCGAAGAGGGTGCGCCCGTGAAAGGAGTTCACGCAGGCGACGATCTCGTTGCGCTCCGGGTGGCCGGCGTCGGCGTGGACCTTCCGGGCCAGCTTGAGCATGGCCTCGTTGGCCTCGGCCCCCGAGTTGCAGAAGAAGACCCGCCGGGCGAACGAGCCGTGGACGAGCTCCTCGGCCAGCTCCACCGCACGCGGGGTGTAGAAGAGGTTGGACACGTGCCAGAGCGCGCGCCCCTGCTCCTCGAGCGCGCGGACCGCGGCCGGGTGGCAGTGCCCCAGCGCGTTCACGGCGATGCCGCAGATGAGGTCCAGGTACTCCTTGCCGTCCGCGTCCCAGACGCGGCTCCCCTGCCCCCGGACCAGGGCCACCGGCGCCTGCCGGTAGTTGGGGGTGAGGACCGCCTGGGCCCGTGCGGCGATGGAAGCGTTGCCGTTCATCGTGGAATCCATAGCACAACTCAGAGGATGTACCGCGACAGGTCCTCGTCGCGAACCACGCCCTCGAGCCGCTCCCGCACGTAGCGCGCGTCCACCGGGATCCGGGCTCCCCGCATGCGATCGGCGTCGAAGGAGATCACGTCGAGGAGCTTCTCCATCACGGTATGGAGGCGGCGGGCGCCGATGTTCTCGCCGCGCTCGTTCACCTCCTCGGCGATGCGGGCGATCTCCTCCACCCCGTCGTCCTGGAAGACCACCTCGACCCCCTCGGTGGCGAGCAGCGCCTCGTACTGCCGGGTGAGGGAGGCCCGCGGCTCGCGCAGGATGCGGGCCAGGTCGGCCCGGGTGAGCGGCTCGAGCTCCACGCGGATGGGGAAGCGCCCCTGCAGCTCGGGGATGAGGTCGGAGACCTTGGCCACGTGGAAGGCCCCGGCGGCGATGAAGAGCACGTGGTCGGTGCGCACCGGACCGTGCTTGGTGGCGACGTGGGAGCCCTCCACGATGGGAAGGAGGTCGCGCTGCACGCCGCCCCGCGACACGTCGGGGCCGGACGCGGAGTCGCGGGAGGCGATCTTGTCGATCTCGTCGATGAAGACGATCCCGTGGTTCTGTGCCCGGTCGAGGGCCTCGCGGACCACCCGGTCCATGTCCACCATGCGCGCCGCCTCCTCCTCGGAGAGCAGCTCGACCGCCTCCTTCACCGGCAGCCTCCGCTTGCGCTTCTTCCCGCCGCCGAAGATCGATCCCAGGCCACCCGGCCCCATGTTCTTGAACATCTCCTGGAGCCCCTGGGTCATCTCCTCCATCCCCGGGCCGGCCATCATGGGGACCTGGGGCGCGGCCTCTGGGACCTCGATCTCCACCGTCTCGTCGTCGAGGGTGCCGGCCCGCAGCCGGGCCCGCCCCTTGTCGCGATCCCCGGCCTGCCCCAGCGCCGAGAGCACCCGGTCCTCGGCTGCCTCGCGGGCCCGCGACCGGAGCTTCTCCATCTCCTCCTCCTTCACGAGCTTCACCGCCGCCTCGACCAGGTCGCGGATCATCGAGTCCACGTCGCGCCCGACGTAGCCCACCTCGGTGAACTTGGAGGCCTCGACCTTCACGAAGGGTGCGTCGGCGAGCCGGGCCAGCCGGCGGGCGATCTCGGTCTTGCCCACCCCGGTGGGGCCGATGAGGATGATGTTCTTGGGCATCACCTCGTCGCGCAGGTCGGCGGCGACCCGCTGCCTCCGCCAGCGGTTGCGCAGGGCGTTGGCCACGGCGCGCTTGGCGGCGTCCTGCCCCACGATGTGCCGGTCGAGCTCGGCGACGATCTCCCGCGGCGTCAGGTCCTTGGGCTGCATCGCCTAGACCTCCTCGATGGTCAGCCGGTCGTTGGTGTAGATGCAGATCTCGGCGGCCAGCTTCATCGACTCCTCGGCCACCGTCCGGGCCGGAAGCGCGGTGTGGGCCAGCAGGGCCCGCGCCGCCGAGAGCGCGTACGGGGCTCCCGAGCCGATGGCCGCCACCGCGCCCCCCGGGACGGAGTCGGGCTCGATGACGTCGCCCGATCCGGAGAGGACGAAGAGGCTCCCCTCGTCGGCGACCATGAGCAGGGCCTCCAGCCGGCGCAGGAAGCGGTCGGTGCGCCACTGCTTGGCCAGCTCGACCGCGGCCCGGGGCAGGGACCGTCCGTGCTCCTTGAGCTTCTTCTCGAAGAGCTCGAAGAGGGTGAAGGCGTCGGCGGTGGCGCCGGCGAAGCCGGCCAGCACCTTGCCCTCCCCCAGGCGCCGCACCTTGCGGGCCCCGGACTTCATCACCGTCTTGTCGAGCGTCACCTGGCCGTCGCCGGCCATGGCCACCCGGCCGTCGCGGCGCACGCAGAGGACCGTCGTCGATCGGATCATCCGGACGATGTACCGCGGCGCCGGGCCCGGCGCTACGGCTCCGAGCGCGCGCGGGGGTGGGCCCGGTCGTAGACCTCGGCGAGCCGCTTCCAGTCGAGGTGGGTGTAGCGCTGGGTGGTGGAGAGCGAGGCGTGGCCGAGCAGCTCCTGGATGCCGCGCAGGTCGGCGCCGTTGCCGAGCAGGTGGGTGGCGAAGCAGTGGCGCAGGACGTGGGGGTGGACGTGGCGGGGCAGGCCGGCGGCCGTGACCCAGCGATCGAGCCGCCGGGCCACCGAGCGGGCCGAGAGCCGCCCGCCCCGGTAGTTCACGAACAGTGCACCGCGGGCCCCGGCGCCGTCCACGCCGGCGAGCAGGGCCGCCCTCCCCTCCTCGATCCAGCGGCGCAGCGCCTCCCGCGCCGGCCCGCCCACCGGGACCACCCGCTCCTTGCCTCCCTTGCCGAGCACCCGCACCAGCCCGCCCGGCAGGTCGAGGTCGTCGAGGTCGAGCCCGGTGAGCTCGGAGACGCGCAGCCCGGAGGAGTAGAGGAGCTCCAGGAAGGCGCGGTCGCGCAGGCCGAGCGCCCCCGGATCGGCCGGGGCCTCGACCAGCGCAGCCACGTCGGCCTCGGGGAGGACCTCGGGCAGCCGGTGGGGGCGCCGGGGCGCCTGGACCGCGCGGGCCGGGTTCACGGTGGAGAGCCCCTCCTTCACCAGGAACCGGTGGAAGGTGCGCACCGTGGAGAGCTTGCGGGAGAGCGAGGTGGGGCCGTTCGTGGCCGATTCCCCGGCCAGCCAGCCGCGCACCGCGGCCGGGGACGAGGGCACGAGGGGGACGCCCGCCGAGGAGAGGAAGGCCGCGTAGGAGGCCAGGTCGGCCAGGTAGGCGCGGATGGTCTGGGGCGAGGCGCGGCGCTCGCCGGCCAGCCAGCGCGAGAAGCGCTGGACCTCCTCGGGGAGCGCGGCGACGTCCTGGTCCACGACTCCCTGCTACCACGCGCCGGGGGGCCCGGCCATTCGGCGCCCTCCTACGGCAGGTCGGCCACGAAGACGCCGGAACGCTCCGGGGCGGTTCCGATCCAGGCGGCGCGCTTCCCCTCCGGCGGGAGCAGGAGCGCGCTGCCGGGGAGCACCTTCCCGTCGAGGGGAACGAGCCTGCCGCCCGCCCAGGCGCACAGGTCCACGGAGGCCCCGTCCCGGCGGGCGAGCGCGACCAGCAGCCGCTCGCCGCGACCGGGGGCGGCGGCGAAGGAGGCCACGCGATCGGCCAGCCGCTCGGCCTCCCGCGGCGGGCCGGCGGACGGGACACGGAAGAGGGCGCAGCCGTCGCCGGAGGGTGCGCAGCCGGCCCGGTAGAGGAGGAAGCGGCCGTCGGGGGAGAAGGCGAAGGCGGCGGCGTCGCGGGTCAGGGTGACGGGCGCGGCCGCGCCGGACGGGGAGAGCTCGAGGTTGGCGGCGTATCCACCCTCGGTGACGTGGCGCACGTAGGCCAGCCCGTCCCCGCCGGGCGCGAGCTCGAAGGCGGTGACCCGGTCGCCGTGGATCACCGGCGCCTCCCCGGGGCGGGCGGAGGCCAGCCTGCCCGCGTGGACGCGGGCGTCGAACCCCTCCAGCCAGGCGAGCCGGGCCGCTCCCGGAGCCCAGTGGAACGGGCCGACGGCGCGGGCCACCGTCACCGGCCCGGCCACGGTCCCCGCCGGAGGGCTCACCGGGACGACCACGAGGTTCCCCTCGGTCCCCGGCGCCACGTCGGCCACCGCGGCGAGCCAGCCGCCATCCGGGGAGAAGGCGAAGGAGCCGACGTCGCGGGCCACCACCGCGGGCTCCCCGGCCAACCCCCGCCAGAGCAGGAGGACGGGTGACCCGCCCGCACCGCGCGCCCGGGCCGCCAGCGCGCGCGCCGGGGCCGGGGCGAAGGCGATCTCGAAGGCGCCGCCGCCGCCGGGAAGGCGCACGGGGGCGCCGCCGGGCGACGCCACCAGGAGGTCGCCGTCGGCGACGAAGGCGATCTCTCCAGCGGGACCACCCGTGAACAGCGTGGCCCTCCGGGCGAGCACCCGCGGCTCGCCCCCCGGTCGCCACACCACGAGCTCCCCCGCGCCCGAGGCCGGATCCCGGCGGGCCAGGGCGGAGAGCGACCCGTCGCCGCTCCAGGCGTGGGAACCGGGGGCCGGGGCCACGCCCTCGGCGACGCGCACCGGCGCCCCTCCAGCCGCGGGCGCGACGAGGAGGCTGCAGGCGGGCCCCTTCCCCGCGACGGCGGCGCAGCCCCCGAGCCAGGCCAGGTGGCTCCCGTCCGGCGAGGCGGAGAGCGCTGTCGCCGCTCCCTCGGAGATCCGCTTGCCGGCCTGGACGGGCGGCGCGCTGCGAGGGGTGCACGAAAGCGAGGCGAGGAGGGCTGCGGCCGCGGCGAGGGTCGTCCGGGTTCTCATTCGATCCACTCCTTCAGGTCCTTTCGGGCGCGCTCGGCGTAGGCCTGCTTGCGCTCCCCCTTGCCGCGGCGCCGCCCGTCGAGCGGCGGGAACAGCGCGAAGACCACGTTGGACGGCTGGAAGGCGAGCCCCTCGGGGTGGGCGACCCCGGTGACGTGGCGGTGCAGCGCGCCCAGCGCCGTGGTGGCGGGCGGGGGGCGGAACGGGCGCCCGGCCAGCCGGTCGAGCACGGCGCGCGCCGCCATGAGTCCCGATCCGGCCGACTCGACGTAGCCCTCCACGCCGGTGATCTGGCCGGCCAGGAAGAGGTCCGGCCGGGCGCGGAGCGACTGGTCGGGGGAGAGCACCCGGGGCGCGTCCACGAAGGTGTTGCGGTGGACCTGGCCGAGGCGCTGGAACTCGGCCGAGGCGAGGCCGGGGATGAACTCCCGGAAGATCCGCTGCTGCTCGGGCCAGGTGAGGCGCGTCTGGAACCCCACCAGGTTCCAGGCGGTCCCGGCCAGGTCCTCACGGCGGAGCTGCACCACCGCGTGCGGCCAGCGACCGGTGCGTGGGTCGTCGAGCCCCACCGGCTTCATGGGGCCGTGACGGAGGGTGTCGAGACCCCGCTCTGCCATGACCTCGATGGGCAGGCAGCCTTCGAAGTAGCGCGGCTCCTCGAAGCCGTGCGGCACGACCTTGTCGGCAGCGAGCAGGGCGGCGACGAAGGCCTGGTAGGCGGCGGCGTCCATGGGCAGGTTGAGGTAGTCGGCCCCCTCCCCCTTCCCCCAGCGGGAGGCGGCGAAGGCCACCGTCCGGTCGATGCTCTCGTCGGTCACCACCGGAGCGATGGCGTCGTAGAAGGCGAGGCCGGGCCCGACCAGGGCGGCGAGGGCCGCGGCCAGCGGGTCGGACGTGAGGGGCCCGGTGGCCAGGATGGCGAGGCCGGGCCCCTCGGGGAGCTTTTCCACCTCGGCACGCTCGACGCGGACGAGCGGCTCCCGGGAGAGCCGGTCGGTGACGAGCGCGCTGAAGGCCGCGCGGTCCACGGCCAGCGCGCCCCCGGCCGGCACGCGGGTCTCGTCGGCGCAGGAGAGCACCAGGCTCCCGGCCTGGCGCAGCTCCTCGTGGAGGAGGCCGACTGCGTTCAGCGGATCGTCGGAGCGGAGCGAGTTGGAGCAGACCAGCTCGGCGAACCCGTCGAGCCGTTGCACGGGGGAGCGCCGGACCGGCTTCATCTCGACGAGGTCCACCGGGACGCCGGCACGGGCCAGCGTCCAGGCCGCCTCGCTCCCGGCCAGGCCGGCCCCGACCACGGTCACCCTCCCCGACCTGTCGTCCGGCGGCGCCATCGCGGGCGGTACTTATCACGCCGCCGCCGGGTACGCCCCGGCCGCACCGCCACCGCCGCGACACGCCCCCGCCGATGCCTTGCGAACCGCTCCCCGGGAGCGCACGCTACGGGGGATGCCGGGCTCCCGCCCGGAAAGGAGGAGCGGATGCGCCAGAAGCAGCTCGAGGCCGCCAGGAAGCGCCTGGAGGCGCGCCGGCAGGAACTGGCGACGCTCATCAAGGACGGCAACGCCGGCATCGCCGAGATCCGCGCCGAGCGGGAGATCGAGTTCGCCGACGGGGCCCAGAGCGAGGAGGAGCAGGAGCGCATCGCGCTGGTCGGCGCGGTCGAGACCGCCGAGCTGGCCCGCGTGGACGGCGCGCTGGCGCGCATCGACACCGGGACCTACGGCATGTGCGCCGGCTGCGGCGAGCCGATCGAGCAAAGGCGGCTGGAGGCCAGCCCCTATGCGGTTCAGTGCGCCGGCTGCGCCGGGGCGGTGTCGCCACCGGCCCGCCGGTAGCCGCATTCCTTGTTGGGACAGGCCACCACCGCGCCGTCGCGCTTGGAGAACTTGTCCACCAGCCAAGGGTTCTCGCAGAGCGGGCACTTCTCCAGCCGGGGCCGGTCCCAGGAGACGAAGTCGCACTTGGGGTAGGCCGTGCAGCCGTAGAAGGTCTTGCCGCGGCGGGAGCGGCGCTCCGACAGGTCGCTGGCGCACTTCGGGCACGGGACGCCCAGCGGCACCGACTTGGTCCCCTTGCACTCCGGGTAACGGGTGCAGGCGAAGAACTTCCCGAAGCGCCCCCGCTTCATCACCATGGGTGCGGCACACTCCGGGCACTTCTCGTCGGTGGGGACCTCCTCCTCCTTCATCGGGACGACGCTGTCCCCCTCGCGCCGGAAGTTCATGGTGTTGCGGCACTCCGGGTATCCCGGGCAGGCCAGGAACTCGCCGTTGCGCCCCCACTTGATGACCATGAGCTTGCCGCACTTCTCGCAGGGGACCTCGGTGGGCTGCTGCTCGGTCTTCACGTCCCGCATCAGCTCGCCGGCCTTGGCCAGGTCCACCTTGAAGCGGTCGTAGAACTCGGCGAGCACGGCCTGCCAGCCGGTGGTGCCCTCCTCGACCTCGTCGAGCTTCTCCTCCATGCCGGCGGTGAAGGCCACGTCGAGCTCGCTGGGGAAGGCCTTGACGAGCTCGTCGGTCACCACGAGGCCGAGGTGGGAGGGCTTGAAGACCCGCTCCAGCTTCTCCACGTACCCCTTGTCCTGGATGGTGGAGAGGATGGAGGCGTAGGTCGAGGGGCGGCCGATGCCCTTCTCCTCCAGCTCCTTGATGAGCGACGACTCGTTGAAGCGCGGAGGCGGCTGGGTGAAGTGCTGCTCGGGGAGCAGCCGGACCAGTGTCAGATCCTGGCCGGCCTCGAGCGGCGGCAGGGAGCGGTCCTCCGCCTTCTCGCGGGCCCCCTCCTCGCCCTCCTTCTCGACCTCCGCGCCGGCCTCGTCCTCGGGGCGCTGCGCCCCGTAGACCGCCAGGTACCCGGGGAACTTCATCACCGATCCGGTGGCCCGGAAGGTGGCCCGGCCCGCCTCCACGTCCACCACGGTCTGATCGTAGACCGCCGGCACCATCTGGCAGGCCACGAAGCGGTTCCAGATGAGCTCGTAGAGCCGGCTCATGTCCCGCTCGCCCTGCGCGTCGAGGTGGGGAGCCACCTTCTCGGGCGGGAAGGAGGTCGAGACCGGGCGCACCGCCTCGTGGGCCTCCTGGGCCTGCTTCTGCTTGGTCTTGTAGACGTTGGGGGTCTCGGGGAGGTGGTCCTTGCCGTAGACCTGCCCGATGTAGGCGCGGACCGACTCCACCGCCTCGGGGGCGAGCCGCACCGAGTCGGTGCGCATGTAGGTGATGAGGCCGGTGGTGCCGTCCTCGCCCAGGTCCACGCCCTCGTAGAGCCGCTGGGCCAGCGTCATGGTCTTCTTGGCGCTGAAGCCGAGCCGGTTGGCCGCCTCCTGCTGGAGCTTGGCGGTGGTGAAGGGCGGGGGCGCGTTGCGGCGGCGCTCCTTGCGGTCCACCGAGGCCACCGTGAAGCGGGCCTTCCCGATCTCGGCGGCGAGACCGCGGGCCGTGTCACCGTCGGTGACGTCGGCCTTCTGCCCGTCCACCTTGGCCAGGCGGGCGCGGAACTCGGGAGGGAGCGCGGCGGCCAGGTCGGCGTCGAGCGTCCAGTACTCCACCTTCACGAAGGCGTCGATCTCCCGCTCCCGGTCCACCACCAGGCGCACCGCGACCGACTGCACGCGGCCGGCGGAGAGGCCGCGCCGCACCTTCTTCCAGAGGATGGGGCTGATCTGGTAGCCGACCAGCCGGTCGAGGATGCGCCGGGCCTGCTGGCTGTCGTACTTCTTGCGGTCGAGCTTCCCGGGCTTCTCGATGGCCGCCAGGATGGCGCCCTTGGTGATCTCGTTGAAGAGGACGCGCTGGACCCGGGCGTCGCCTCCGGGCGCGTCGAGCTCCATGGAGAGGTGCCAGGCGATGGCCTCGCCCTCGCGGTCGGGGTCGGTGGCGAGCAGGATCCGGTCGGCGTTCCTGGCGGCCTTCTTGATGTCGGCGACCACCTTGGTCTTGTCCCGGATGACGACGTACTGGGGCTCGAAGCCGTTCTCGACGTCCACGCCGAGCTTGGACTTGGGCAGGTCCATGATGTGCCCCACCGAGGCGAGGACCTCGTAGGAGCGCCCCAGGTACTTCTTGATGGTCTTGGCCTTGGCCGGCGACTCGACCACCACCAGGGTCCGGCCGGCGACGCGGGGCGACGCCTTCGCGGCCTTGGCGCCCTTCACCGTCTTCGCGGCCTTGACCGGCTTCTCCGCCTTCGCTTCGGCGGGCGCCTTCTTGGCTGCGACCTTCTTGGCTGCGACCTTCTTGGCTGCCGTGGCCATCATTCTCCTTGTGACCCGACTTCGCGCCGGGCGAATCCGCGCCCCGGCCTCCGTTCCACCAGCCCGAGCAGCTCGAGCTCCATCAATCCCGCCAGCACCGCGCCCGGGCCGACACCGGCCCGCCGCGCCACCTCGTCGGCACCCCGCGGCTCCCGATCGAGCGCGCTCCAGAGGGCCGCCGCCTCTCCGGCCAGGCGCGCCGGGTCCGCGTCCGGCGCGGGCTCCACGTCCCGGGGCTCGAGCCCGAGCCCGGCGGCGAGCTCCTCCACCGTGCGGAACTCCGCGGCTCCGGCCGTGGCGAGCTCCCGGAGCCCCGATCCCTCGTCGCCTGCCACCCCCGCGGCCACCCAGACCGGCTGCCCGATCCGCGAGGCGTGCCCTGCCGTGAGGAGCGCGCCGCTTCGCGTGCCCGCCCTCACCACCACCGTCGCCTCCCCCAGCGCAGCAACGATCCGGTTGCGCTTCGGGAAGCTCCACGTCGCCGGACGCTGGCCGTCGTCCACCTCGGCCAGGAGCCCGCCGCCCGTCTCCACCACCCGGGCGAACAGCTCCCGGTTCTCCGCCGGGTAGAGGTGGTCGAGCCCTCCTCCCAGCACCACGACCGTCCTGCCCCCGGCCTCCACCGACCCTGCGTGGGCCGCCGCGTCGATCCCGACGGCTCCTCCCGAGACCAGCCAGGCGCCTGCCCTGGCCAGCATGGCGCCGATGGCCCGGGCCTGCTCGAGCCCCGACGGACCAGCTGTCCGGGACCCCACCACGGCCACCGCCCGGGCACCCGGGCGAGGCAACTCTCCGCGAATCCGGAGGAAATCCGGGGGATCTGGAAGGAGGTCCAGGGCCCGAGGCCATCCCTCCTCACCGCGGCGGATGGATCGAGCACCCCACATGAGGCGGGGTCATATACGCACCGAGGCGGGGCAGGTCAAGGGACGCCCCGCCCAGGCCACCGCGCCGGGGAGGTCTAACCTCCCTGTTTCACTGGCGCTGCGTCGGCCGCCGGCCGCATCTCGACGTGGTCGCCCACGAGGAGCTCGGAGATGGACCTGCGCACGTACGCCGACGACGCGCGCTCCTGCGCGTCGAAGACCACCACGTGGCCGATGACCTCCCGGGGCAGCCCGGGGGTGTTGAGGGGCCGATCGATCGGCTCGAACAGCGGGTCGCCCGCCCGGACCACCTCGAAGGTGTTGCCCACGTCCACGCCGTCGGCCTTGCCCTTGTCGATGTAGACCACGTTGAACTCGGCGGCGCCGGTGAGGATGGAGGGCTGGACGCCGATGACGAAGGCGTCGATGGATGAGCGGTTGGGGCGCACGAAGAGGGGGCGCCGCGCCTGCTCCGACGGGGGTCCGATGAGATCGCCGCGCTCGATGCCGTCGTTCACGTAGGTGATGACGAGCGAGGCGGCCTTGCCCGGCTCGACCGCCGTGACCCGGGCGGTTCCCAGGATGACGGTCTTCCAGCCGAACCGCCGGTTGGTCACCGGGTGGATGATGGGCCCGTCGGTCCGGTAGACGGAGAAGACCTGCCCGACCTTGACCGAGCCGGGGTCCTTGAAGCGGCCGTAGATCCGGTCGCCGCCGGAGAGGATCATCTTCTCCTCGAAGGCCGCGATCACGGTGCCGGAGGCCTCGAGCTGGTTGGCGGTCACGAAGCTGTTGCGCAGCACCGCCGGCCCCTTCGGCCGCATCCCGCCGATCTTGTACGGGCCGCCCACCGTCACGGTGTCCTCGTCGTCGATCATCTGGGCCCGGTCGATGTTCCCGCGGGTCAGGTCATCGAGCTCCTTGGGAGGAACCGCGTCGGGGCCACTCGCCACCTCCATGCGCGCCGGCGCCTCGGCGCCGGCCGGCGAGAGCCGGAGCGGGTTGCCCGGGTAGATCCAGTGCGGGTTCTCGATCTGCGGGTTGTAGGACCAGAGCTTGGGCCAGTACCAGGGACTGTCGAGGAACTTGCCGGAGAGGTCCCAGAGCGTGTCTCCACGCTGGATCACGTAGTTCTCCTGGACCTGGCCGCCCGCGGCGCGGGCTCCGGTCGGCGCGGCCGAATCCGCGCTGCCCCCCTCGAGCCGGTCGGCGGCGGCGTTCAGGTTGACGGTCCCGTCGGCTCCCGCCGGGAGCGGCGCGTCCTGGGCGCCGTCGATGATGGTCGTGGTGCGGGCCGTCCCCCTGTCCTGGACGGCCTGCGTCCCCCGGGCCTGGTCGAGTGCGTTGGACTGCGCCTGCGCCAGCGACGGAAGCGCGGCGAGGAGGAGGGCGATCTTCCAGTGGGTCATGGCGCGGCTCCTTGCACCGACGGGGCGTGCTCACGGGCACGCTTGCCAGCGGGTGAATCGGGGAAATCCTTGGCGAGGCGGGTCTGGAGGCGGCTCGCCTCGGCAGGACGACCCCTGCGAAGCTCGCACGTGGCCAGCCCCTCGAGGGCGTCGGGCATGGCGCGCGAGGCCGGGTGCTCGGCCACGGCGCGGGAGAAGTCCTCGCACGAGCCGTCGGGGTCGCCGGCCTCCATCCTCGTGCGGGCCGCGTCCACCAGCGCCTCTCCGGCGCGGGCGTTCGACGGATAGGCGTCGGCGAACTGCTCGAAGGACCTGGCGCGGGCCAGCCCCTCCTGCGCCCGGGCTCGCTCGTAGGCGGCCGGCGCGCCGGACGGGGCCGGCCTGGCGCTCGGGGCCAGCGAGGCCATGGCCGCCGCCGATGGCTCCTGGATCGGCGTGCCGGTGGGGACGGACGGTGCGGCGGACGAGGACTTGCCGCCCTTGGGCGCGGCCGGGTTTCCGGCCGGCTCGAGCCGGACGACCTTCAGGTGGGCGGGGACGACGAGGGCCCCCTCCGCGGCGGCAAAGGTCGCCGGAACCGGCGCCGCGACCGCGGCGGAGGCCGGAGCCGAGGGCTTCGCGGCGGCGGGCGCGACGGCGGCCGGCGGAGCGGCGGCCCGGGCGGCCCGCGCGTTCATGACGTCGATCTGGGTCGCCATCGACTCGACCCGCCTCGCCAGATCCGCGTTCTCCCGCTGGAGCGTGCGGACCTCGGCTCGGAGCGAGGAGACGTCCGCCTGGACCTGGCCCCCTCCTGTCGCGCACCCGGACAGAAGAAGGAGAGCCGCAGCCGCGGCGCTGGCGGAGGTCGAGGACAAATCCTCGAGAATTCTCGGGCGTCTACCCATGGCAGTCAAGAAACGGTGGAAATGAAGGCGACGTGCCTCCCCGTCATCCCCCGATCGCGTCTGTGGGAGAAGAAGGTCCTTTCCTCACACGAGGTGCATCGTCCCAGGGTCTCGATGCGCCGCCTCGCGAGCCCCACCTTCCGGAGGAGGAGCTCGTTGGCCCGCCAGAGGTCCACCCGGGAGCCCTGATCTCGCGAGGTTGCGGTCACCTGGCCGACCTCGTCCCTGAACCGCGCCGCCAGGTCCCGGGACACCTCGAAGCAGCAGGGGCCGATTCCCGGGCCGATGGCCGCGAGCATCTCGGCCGGCCGGGCGCCGTACCGCTCGACGAGCGCCTTCACCCCGGCCTCGGCCGCCCCGTCGATGGTCCCCCTCCACCCGGCGTGCACCGCGGCCACCGCGCCGCTCCGGGGATCGGCCAGCAGCACCGGTAGGCAGTCGGCCACCGAGACGCAGGCGGCCACTCCGGGAGCGGCGGTGGCCACCGCGTCGCCCTCCTCGACCGGCTCGGTCCCGGCCGCGGCCTCGACCACGCGGCAGCCATGGACCTGGCGGACCCGGGCGAAGTCGAGCCCGGTGGCGGCGCGCAGTCGCTCCCAGTTCTCCCGGACCCGCGCCGGGTCGTCGCCCACCGTGGCGGAGAGGTTCAGGGTCGCGAAGGCGCCCCGCGAGGCCCCTCCTTCACGGGTAGTGAACCCGTGCCTGTGATCGCCGAGGATTCGGGCGGCCAGGATGCCGGGGGCCGACATGGATCCCTAGCGCCTCGCCGGGAGGACGCCCCGGGCGATCTCGTCGGCACGGGGGCGGGCCGTGGCCAGGTCGGCCTCGTGCTTGAGCAGGACGTTCAGGGTCTCGGAGACCACCCGGCCGTCGAGCACGTGGGCCTGCAGGAGCACGAGGGAGCGGATCCAGTCGAGCGTCTCGGAGATGGAGGGCGCCTTCCTGAGATCCATCGCGCGCAGCACCGCCACCGCGGCCACCGTCTGGCGCGCCAGCTCCTCCGGGACTCCCGGCACGCGGGATCGGACGATGGCCAGCTCGCGCTCCTGGGAGGGGAAGTCGATGAAGAGGTGGAGGCAGCGGCGCCGGAGCGCGTCGGAGAGCTCCCGGGTGGCGTTGGAGGTGAGGACCAGCCGCGGGGGGTGGCGCGCCCGCATGGTGCCGAGTTCCGGGATGGTCACCGCCTGGTCGGCCAGCACCTCGAGGAGGAAGGCCTCGAACTCCGGGTCGGCCTTGTCCACCTCGTCCACGAGGAGCAGCACCGGCACGTCGGAGAGGACCGCCTGGAGCACCGGGCGCGGCAGGAGGAAGCGCTCGTGGAAGAAGACGTTGCCCTCGGCGTCGAGCCGGTCGGCCGCCTCCGACAGGGTGCGGGTCCCGGAGAGGGCCTCGCCGATGCGCTCCTTCAGCATCTGGGTGTAGAGCAGCTGCTTGCCGTACTCCCACTCGTAGACCGCCTTGGCCTCGTCGAGCCCCTCGTAGCACTGGAGGCGGAGCAGCTTCCTGCCCGTGGCGGCGGCCAGCGCCACCGCCAGCTCGGTCTTGCCGACCCCGGCCGGCCCCTCCACGAGCAGCGGCTTCTCCAGCCGCTCGGCCAGGAAGACCGACGTGGCGATCTCGCGCGACGGGAGGTACCCCTTCCCCTCCAGCAACCGCGCTCCCTCCTCGACCGACGCGAGCATTCACCCATGCAACCACACGCGAGATTCCCCCGCCACCATTCGCGGGCTAGACTGCCGGGATGGAAGCGTCCCAGGGTCCCTTGAGCGAGGAGTTGTTCCACTCCTTCTTGCAGCTGGCCGTGAAACGGCAGGCCAGCGACGTGCACTTCGAGGTGGGATACCCCCCCACCTACCGGGTGTTCGGCGAGCTGCTCGCGGCGAAGGTCCCGCCGCTCGGCCACGCCGACACGGAGGCCATCGCCAACTTCGTCCTCCAGGCCCCGGGCTCCGGCTTCGGGCCCCTCGACTTCCGCGAGGTGGACCGCAGCTACTCGCTCCCCGGCGTCTCGCGGTTCCGCGCCAGCATCTTCAAGCAGCGCGGCAGCTGGGGCGCGGTGATGCGGACCATCCCCTTCGCCGTCCCCGACTTCGCCACGCTCAACCTTCCCCCCGTGGTCAACACCGTCGCCGAGGCGCGGCGGGGGCTGGTGGTGGTGAGCGGGGCCACCGGCAACGGCAAGTCCACAACCATCGCCGCCATCATCCACCACATCATCCAGCAGGAGCGGCTGCACGTGGTCACGGTGGAGGACCCCATCGAGTTCATCTTCTCCTCGGGGCGCGGCCTGGTCATCCAGCGCGAGGTCGGCTCGGACACGGCGAGCTACTCCGACGCGCTGCGGGCCGCGCTGCGGCAGGATCCCGACGTCATCATGGTGGGGGAGCTGCGCGATCGGGAGTCGGCCGACATCTGCCTCAAGGCGGCCGAGACCGGCCACCTGGTCATCACCTCGCTGCACACGCCCGACGTCCCGCGCGCCATGGGGCGGCTGGTGGGGCTCTTCCCCTCCGACGAGCAGGAGACGGTGCGGGCCCGACTGGCCGACAACCTCCAGGCGGTGATCGCGCTGCGGCTTCTCCTGCGGGCCGACACGGCAGGGCTCATCCCGGCGGTCGAGGCCCTGCTCGCCACCTCCTCGGTCCGCGAGATGATCCGCGACGCGAACCGCATCAAGGAGCTGAAGCCCTACATGGAGACGGCCGGCGCCGACCTGGGCATGCACTCCTTCGACCAGTACCTCTACAAGCTCCACGAGTCGCACCGGATCTCCCTCGACACCGCCCTGGCCAGCGCCACCAACCGCGCCGATCTGGAGCGGCGCATCCTCATCGAGTCCGGGGGCCGCCCCGCGTGACCCTCGCCGCGGCCAGCTCCGCGCGCATCCTCGTCGTGAGCCCGGATCCCGAGCTCGCTGCGGTGCTCCACGCCCACGCGGCGGAGGCGGGCTGGCAGCTCTTCACCGCGCCCGGCCCGGCCGAGCTCGAGCCGCTGGTGCGGGCGGTCTCCCCGCTCCTGCTCGTCCTGGTCCTCCCGGCGTCTCCCGACGCCACCTGGGGGGCGGCCCTCACCGCCGCGCAGATCGCCGCCCGCTCGGGGGTCCGCGTGGTCATGGTGGCGCCCTCGCGCGAGGTGGTCGAGCCGCTCGCCGCGGTGGCCGGTGCGGAGCGCGCCTTCTCGCGCGACGAGCTTCTCGCCCGGCCCTCCGCCCTCTCCGACGCCGCGCCGGCACGCCCGGCCCGGCCCGATCCCCCGCGCCCCAGGGCGCCGGTCATCCACCCGCCGCCGCCGGCTGCCGGTCCTCCGCAGTCCCCTGCGCCCTCCCCTCCGCCCGCGCCACGCCCCCCGTGGAACGTCCCGCCCTCCCTCGCCGAGGCCGACGAGCCGCCCCCGCGCGCGCCGGCCAGACCGTCGCCGGACCTCATGTCGCTCATCGACGAGGAGCTCATCGAGGAGCAACGCCGCCCGCCGCCCACCAGCGCGCGGGTCGAGGTGGCGGTGAGCCTGGTGTCGGAGCACAACTTCTACGTGGGCTCCACCCGGCGCATCGACTCGGGGGGCGTCTTCATCGCCACCGCCATGCCCCCGCCGGTGGGGACGCGGATCCAGGTGCGGCTGGGGCTGGCCGACGGCCGGAAGCTCGACCTGGACGGCGAGGTGGCCTTCCTGCGGTCCAAGTCGGCCACCACCGGCAGGCAGCCGGCCGGCTGCGGCGTTCGGCTCCAGGGGCTGCCGGGCTGGTCGGTGGACGCCATCGAGCGCTTCTTCCAGGCGCGCCAGCCCATCATCCACACGGCGGTGGACACGCGGGGGTAGCGGCGCGGCCAGGCGCCGCCCGGCTACTCGTCCACCACCCGGTCGGTCCGGCGCACGCCCAGCAGGTAGGGTTCGATGAACCCCTCGATCTCCCCGTCGAGGACGTCGTCCACCTTGCCGCTCTCCACGCCGGTGCGCAGGTCCTTCACGAGCCGGTAGGGCTGCAGCACGTAGCTGCGGATCTGCGACCCGAAGTCGATGTCCTTCTTCTGGGCCTCCACGGCGTCGAGCACCGCCTGCCGCTTGCGCTCCTCGTGGTCGTAGAGGCGGGAGCGGAGGATCTTCCAGGCCACGCCCCGGTTCTTCTGCTGGCTGCGCTCGTTCTGCACCGCCACCACGATGCCGGTGGGGATGTGGGTGAGGCGGACCGCCGAGTCGGTCTTGTTCACCTTCTGGCCGCCGGCACCCGACGACCGGTAGGTGTCGATGCGGACGTCGGCCTCCTTGATGTCGATGACGATGTCGTCGTCGATCTCGGGGGTCACGTCCACGGCTGCGAAGCTGGTCTGGCGCCGGGCGTTCTGATCGAAGGGGCTGATGCGCACCAGCCGGTGGACTCCCCGCTCCGCCCGGAGGAAGCCGTAGGCCCACTGTCCCCGGGCGATGAAGGACGCCGACGAGATGCCGGCCTCCTCGCCGGCCACCATGTCGGCGGGCTCGACCTCCCAGCCCTTGCGCTCGCAGAAGCGGACGTACATCCGGTAGAGCATGGCGGCCCAGTCCATGGCCTCCACGCCGCCGGCCCCGCTCTTCACCTCGACGATGGCGTTGGCGTGGTCGTGCTCCCCGGAGAGCATGCGCCGGAACTCGAGCCCGGCCACGTGGCGCTCCACACCGTCGGCGTGGGCGGCGGCCTCGGCGCGGGTGGCCTCGTCGGCGGCCTCCTCGGCCAGCTCGTCGAGCGCGCGCCCGTCCTCGAGGGCCTGGAAGGCCCGGTCGAACTCGGAGACGGCCCCCTCGAGCTGCGCCTTCTCCTTCAGCAGCCCCTGGGCCTTCTGGTTCCCGCCCCAGAAGCCCGGGTCCTCGGAGAGGCGCGAGATCTCCGCCGCGCGCGAGCGCTTCCGCTCGACGTCAAAGCGACCCCCGGAGCGCCTCCAGGCGTCCTGCGATCTCGTCGAGGCGTGCGGCGGTCGGTGACGGCATGGCGTTCAGTTCTCCTGGCTCTCGCTGCGGACGGGTCGGCGGAGGATCGCGGCGCCGAGCAAGAGCACCGACGCGATGGCGCAACCCCAGGCGAAGATATCACCGAACCGGGTGTAGGGCGTGCGCCCCTTCAGGATGGGGATCTCGCCCACCAGCAGCCGCGGCGGCTCGTCGGGGTCGGGGGCCAGCTCCGGGTCCACGGGACCGACCTCGAGGGCGCCCGGGGCGACCTCGCCGGTGGGGTAGACGAGGGCGCTCACGCCCGAGTAGGCCGGCCGCGCCACCGACCGACCGGTCTCGATGGCCCGCATGCGCACGATGGCCAGGAACTGGTAGGGGCCGGAGGAGTAGCCGTACCAGGCGTCGTTGGTGGGGTTCACCAGGAAGTCCGCGTCCTGGAGCGCGAAGGTGCGCGCCACCTCGGGGAAGATGGCGTCGAAGCAGATCATGGGAGCGAAGGAGATCCGCCGGCCGCCGCTCTCGAAGGACATGGGGACGAGCCGCCCCCCTGCCGCGATGGGCGCCATGGCCGGCACCACGGCGCGCAGGAAGGGCAGCCACTCCCGCAGCGGGACGTACTCGCCGAAGGGGACGAGGTGGTGCTTCACGTAGCGGTCCTCGACGCGCAGGTCGGGCCCGAGCAGGAAGGCGGTGTTCTCCACCTGGGGGACGCGCCCCTGCGGTCCTGGCAGCCACTGGACGGTGGTGGCCCCGAGCAGCAGGTGGGCGCCCTGGAGCGGCTCGAGGTCGGGCGCGACGGCGAGGAGACCGGGGAGCGCGGGGGGCAGCGACCGCGGCCAGGAGGCCTCGGGCCAGGCCACCAGCGCCGCCCCCTGCCGGTCGGCCTCCAGCGTGAGCGGCCACATCCGCCCCACGATCCGCTCGGCGTACCGCGGCCCCTGGTTCTTCACCTCCTGGCTCACGTTGGCCTGGACCAGGCCGATCTTCACCCGGGGTGCACGGGCCATCTCGCGCCGCACCGTGGAGAGGTTCCAGGCCCCGTACCCGAGGGTGAAGGCCACGGCAGCCGCCGCCACCGCGGTGGCCCGCCACGGCCGCGCGGCGCCGGCCACGGCGCGGGTGCTCGACCACCAGGCCGCGACCACGCAGTTCACCAGCACCACCAGCCCGGCCACCGCGTAGACGCCGCCCAGCGAGGCCAGCTGGGCCACCGGCCCGTTGCGAACCTGGGTGTAGCCCAGGTTGCCCCAGGGGAAGCCGGTGAAGAGGTAGTTGCGCGAGAACTCGGTGGCCACCCAGAGCACCGGGAGGTGGGCCCAGGTCGGCCAGCCGGTGCGGCGCCGGACGACCGATGAGGCCCAGAAGGCCGCGCTCCAGTGGGCGGCCATGTAGAGGACCAGCCCCGAGAGCCCGACGAAGGCCACCCCCTGGGAGAGGCCGCCGAAGGCGGTCATGGCGTGGCTCACCCAGTAGATGGTGGCGTAGAACATGGCCGCGCCGGCGGTGAGGCCGAGGAGCGCCGCCTCGAGGGGACCGGTGGCCGCCTGCAGGGCGAGGAGCGCGGGCACGAGACCGACCCAGGCGAGCGGCTCGAGGAATCCCGAGGGATCCACCTGGCGGAGCCCGAGCCCGGGCACCACCAGCGGCAGCGAGAGCGCCTGGAGGAGCCCTCCCAGGGCGGCGAGCGTGAACCGGCCGGCGCGGGCCCTCATCGCCTGGCGCGCCTTCCCGGGGACCCGGTCACCGTGGACTCGGTCACCATGCCCGCACGCCCCAGCAGCTCGTCCTCCAGCCGCGCCATCTGGCGCGCCTCGCCGGGGCGCAGGTGGTCGTGGCCGACGAGGTGGAGGATGCCGTGGATCAGGTAGCGATCGACCTCGTCGCCCAGGCTGCGTCCCGCCTGCCGCGCACGGCGCGAGGCGATGTCGAGGGAGACGGCCAGGTCCCCCAGGTACGGGCCGCTCCCGGGCGGGTCGTCGGCCGGGAAGGAGAGCACGTCGGTGGCGTGGTCCACGTCGCGCCAGCGCCGGTTCAGGGTGCGGATCCGCCCGTCGGTGGTGAGGAGGATGGACAGGCCGGCCTCGGGGCGCCCCAGGGCGGCGAGCACCGCCCGGACGCGGAGCCGCACGCGGCGGGCCACCGCTCCGCCAGAGGGATGCTCGCTGCGCAGCTCGACGCTCACGGCCGGACGAGCTGGAGCGACGCCGCGCGGTCGGGCGGCGACGGGGGCTGGGACGCGCCGGCCGACCGGGCCCGGTAGACGGCGTCGAGGGTGGAGGCCATGGCGCGGGCGATGGCGTCGAGGTCGCCGATGGTGAGCTCGCTCTCGTCGAGCTGCCCCTCGTCCACGATCTCGGAGATGCGGCGGCGCACCAGGTGGAGCAGCCGCTCCGGAGAGACCTCGGGGAGCTCGCGGGAGGAGGCCTCGCAGGCGTCGGCGATCATCACGATCCCGGCCTCGCGGGTCTGGGGGCGCGGACCTCCGTAGCGGAAGGAGGGGTCGAGCTCGCTGGCGGCGTCGCCGGGCCCGCGCTCCTTCGACCAGAAGAAGGAGACCAGCCGGGTGCCGTGGTGCTGCTGCACGATGTCCACCACCGCCCGGGGCAGCTTCCACCGGCGCGCGGCGGCGACCCCGTCGTCCACGTGGCGCCGCACCCGCTCGGCGCCGGTCTGGGGCGGAAGCTCGGCCAGCCGGTTCTCACCGCGGGTGTTCTCGATGAAGGAGGACGGGTCGGTCCCCTTCCCCAGGTCGTGGTAGTGGGCGCCCACCCGGGCCAGCAGCGCGTCGGCGCCGATGGAGTCGGCCGCCGCCTCGGCGAGCGCCCCCGCCACCACCGAGTGGTGCCAGGTCCCGGGGGCCTGGACGATGAGCTCCTTCAGGGCCGGGTGGTTCAGGCTGGCCAGGTCGCGCAGCCGCAGGTCGCTGGCCAGCCCCAGGATCCGCTCCAGCAGCGGCACCAGGATCACCACGGCGAGCGGCAGCAGGACGGCGCCGGAGAGGAAGGCGGCCACCAGCGACGCGACCAGCTCGAGGGGGGGGACCTCGAACCGGGCCTTCCCGGCGAAGAGCCAGGCGGCCGCCACCAGC
>CAIQRS010000280.1 GCA_903874275.1 uncultured Anaeromyxobacter sp. | reverse complement strand
CGAGAAGCCCATCTCGTTGTCGTACCAGGCGAACACCTTGACGAAGTTGCCGTCGATGACCGCGGTGTTGGTCGAGTCGAAGATCGAGGAGTGGGGGTTGCCATTGTAGTCGATGGAGACGGTGGGCTCGTCGGAGTAGAGGAGCACGCCCTTGAGCGGTCCCTCCGCGGCGGCCTTGAACGCGGCGTTGATCTGCTCGACCGTGGCCGGCTTCTCGAGCTCGACGGTGAGGTCCACGAGTGACACGTTGGGCGTCGGCACGCGCACCGCGGTGCCGTTCAGCTTGCCCTTGAGCTCCGGGATGACCTCGGCCACGGCCTTGGCGGCGCCGGTGGTGGAGGGGATCATGGAGAGGGCGGCCGCGCGGGCACGGCGCAGGTCCTTGTGGGGCAGGTCGAGGAGGTTCTGATCGTTGGTGTAGCTGTGGATGGTGGTCATCAGGCCGCGCTTGATGCCGAAGCTCTCCAGCAGGACCTTGGCCACCGGGGTGAGGCAGTTGGTGGTGCAGGAGGCGTTGGAGATGATGAGGTGCTTCTGCCGGTCGAGCTTCTGGTGGTTGATGCCGTAGGCCACCGTGATGTCCGGGTTCTTGGCCGGGGCGGAGATGAGGACCCGCTTGGCGCCTGCCTTCAGGTGCCCCTCGGCCTTCTCGCGCTCGGTGAAGAGGCCGGTGCACTCGAGCACCAGGTCCACCCCGTTGGCGGCGTGGGGCAACTCGGCGGGGCTCTTCACTGCGGTGACCTGGATCTCCTTGCCGTTCACCACGATGCCCTTCTCGGTGGCCTTGACCTCGAACGGGAAGACCCCGTGGACCGAGTCGTACTTGAGGAGGTGGGCCAGGGTCTTCGTGTCGGTGAGGTCGTTGATGGAGACGACCTCGAGGTCCTTCTCGCCCCGAGCGATGGCGGCGCGGAGGACGCAGCGACCGATGCGACCGAAACCGTTGATAGCGATGCGAGCCATGGCAGGGGTCTCCCTCTCCCGGGGTTCCCGGGGATGGTAAATGGGGCGGCAAAACTACTCGCGCGGCCACGGGCTGTCAAACGAAAACCCTTGGAGATCAGGGCCTTGAAAAACGAGAAACGGCGCCGGGTTCGAGCCGGCGCCGCCATCCTTTCGCGATGGGCTGGAGCGACCGCCTAGGGGGCCGTCGCCTCCGAGGATCCCTCGACGGAGGGCCGGGCGTCTCCCTGGGCGCGCAGGTCGCGGGTCACGAGGTCGATGAGCTCGGTGGAGAGCCCCAGGATCTGGTTGGCGTTGTAGCCGCTCGCGCGAAGCTCCTTGAAGAGGGACTTGGCGAGGATCTTGGTTCCCTTGGCGTCGAGCATGGGTGCGAGCATCGGTTTCCTCTCGGGCGGCAACCGCCCAGTGAAGCTGCGATGTATTCCCTAGCAACCGCCAGGCCAGCCCGTCACAATTGTTCACTTTCTGCAATATCAAGCAGTTGCCAGCGATTCCGATTCCCCGGGAACGCCCCGGTGCGTAGCGACGTACGCATGCACCCCTCCGGGGCGGGGCGAATGCGCGAAGGCTGCTTCGCAGCGCGGACGCCCCGCCGAAGCTAGATAGCCAGCCCCGTGCGCTACCGCGTCCCCGGAATCCAGCTCTGGCTCGACGAGCCGGCCGACAGGCTCGAGCAGCGCCTGGCCGAGCGGCTGGGCGTGCGACAGGACGACCTGTTGCACGTCTCGGTGTCCCGAAGGTCGCTCGACGCACGGCGCAAGGGACATCCACGCTGGGTCATCGACGCCGAGGTGGAACTCGAAGGCGACCTGCCCACCCTTCCCGTCGGGGTTGACCCGGTGCCCGAGCCGGAGCCGCCGCCGCGCCCGGTCCGCGCGCCGGAGCTCCCGCCGGTCATCCTGGGAGCGGGTCCGGCCGGGCTCTTCTGCGCCTGGGGGCTGCTGGAACGCGGCGTCCGGTCGGTCGTGGTTGACCGCGGCAAGCAGGTGAGCCCGCGGCGCCGCGACGTCGCCAGCCTGATGCGCGACGGCAGCCTCGACCCGGAGTCGAACATGAACTTCGGCGAGGGGGGCGCCGGCGCCTACACCGACGGGAAGCTCTCCACCCGCATCCGCCACCCCGCCGTGCGCAGGGTGGTCGAGCTCTTCGCCCGCTTCGGGAAGGCCGAGGAGATCAAGGTCCAGGGCAAGCCGCACGTCGGCTCGGACGTGCTGCCCGCCGCGGTGTCGGCCATGCGCGAGGAGCTCGAGCGGGGCGGCTGCGTGTTCGTGTGGAACGCGCGGGCCACCGACGTCGAGGTCGTGGAGGGGCGGGTCCGCGGCCTCGTCCTCGCCGACGGACGCACCCTCCCCTGCGACCGCCTGGTGCTCGCGCCGGGGAACAGCGCCCGCGAGATCTACGAGCGCTTCGCGGCCCGCGGCTGGCCCATCGAGGCGAAGCCCTTCGCGGTCGGGTTCCGGGTGGAGCACCCTCAGTCGCTCATCGACCGGATCCAGTACGGGAGCGCCGCCGGGGCCGAGGGGCTCCCCGCCGCCGACTACCGTCTCGCCGAGAACCCCAGCGTGGGTGGGAAGGCCCGCGGCGTCTTCTCCTTCTGCATGTGCCCGGGAGGCGTGGTGGTGCCCACCCCCACCGAGCCGGAGATGCAGGTCACGAACGGCATGTCCAACTCGGGGCGCTCCTCCCCGCTCGCCAACGCCGGGCTGGTGGTGGCGGTCTCGCCGGACGACTTCGCCGCCGAGGGATTCACCGGCCCGCTCGCCGGACTCGCGTGGCAGCGCAAGTGGGAGCGTGAGGCCTACGCCCTCGGCGGCGGGGGGTACCGCGCGCCGGCGCAGCGGCTCTCCGCCTGGCTCTCCGGCCAGCCTGGGCAGCCGCCCGGGAAGAGTTCCTACCGGCCCGGGCTCACCCACGCCGACCTCTCCCGGCTCTACCCGCCCCAGGTTCACGAGGCGCTTCGGGCCGCGGTCCGGGGGTTCGAGCACCGCATGCGCGGGTTCATCTCGGACGAGGCGCTGCTCATCGGGATCGAGAGCCGCACCAGCGCTCCCTGCCGCATCCCCAGGGGCGAGGACATGCAGGCCCCCGGGCTCGCGGGGCTCTACCCGGCCGGCGAGGGGGCCGGCCATGCCGGCGGGATCGTCTCGTCGGCGGTGGACGGCATGAAGGCCGCCGAGGCCATCTGCCGGGAGCTGGGCGAGCCGTAGCGCCGGCCGCCCGCCCTCGGGGCGAGGTTCACTTCCCCGCCCTGCCGTAGGCGTCCTCGAGCCGCACCACGTCCTGCACCTCGGGGGTGGAGACCTCGAGGATGTCACAGTCGGTGATGGCCACCATGCGGTGCTTCGTGAAGGGCTTCACGTGGTAGCTCTCGCCGGGGCGCATGACGTGCTCGACGAGCCCCTCCCCCTCGTCGAGGACGAGCCGGAGCTCGCCGCTCCAGAGGTGGATCGTCTCGTCCTTCTTCTCGTGGTACTGCAGCGAGAGCTTCTGGCCGGCCTTCACGTGCAGGAGCTTCCCCACGTAGCGATCGGTCTGGGCCCACCACAGCTCGTGGCCCCAGGGCTTCTCGACGCGCTTCGGCTGATCGAACTTCTTCACGGGGCGGCCTCCTGGCTCAGTTGGCGCTGGCGACGAATCCCTTGGCCCCGGTGCTCTTCTCCAGGTCCTTGAGGTAGCGGTCGGCGGCCTCGCGGGACTCGAAGGACCCCACCCGGACGCGGTACCAGCGCCCCTTTCCTGGGACGTCGGCCACGGTCACCTTGGCTCCCCTGGAGGCGAAGCGAGCGGCGATCCGGTCGGCCTCGAAGCGCTCCTGCGTGGACCCCACCTGGACCACCCAGGCCCCCTTGGCCGAGGCCGGCGGCCGGAACGCAGGGGCCGCCGCGACGGCGGGCGGAGGGGCCGGCTTCTGCTCGGGCTTCGGTTCGGGCTTCGCCGCCGGCTTCGGTGAGGGTGGCGGGGAAGGCGCAGCCGCCGCGCCGGGCGTGGCTGCGCCGGGCGTGGCTGCGCTGGGCGTGGCTGCGCTGGGCGTGGCTGCGCTGGGCGGGGGGGGGCTGGACGGTGGAGGCGTGGCGGCGGCGGGAGCCGGGAGCGACTGGACCTTTGGCGCCGGGGGGAGCCTGTCCGGGGGCGGCTTGGCACCGGTCAGCGAGTCGTGGAAGGTGTCCTTGTACGCCGGCTCGCCGCCGTCGGGGCGGGGAGCGTGGTCGAAGGCCGCGAGCGGATCGGCGGGCGGCGGGGACTTCGCCGCGGGTCGCGGAGCCGCGGCAGGACGCTCGGCCACGCTCTGGCCGAGCGAATGTCCCAGGAAGAAGGCGAGCCCCAGCGCGCCGAGCGATCCCAGGATCACTCCGGCCACCTGCCTCGCGTCGAGGGAGAAGTCGAACCTCTCCCGTGCTGGTCTGTTTCCCGCCATGGTCGGATCCCCGGAGGGCCCGGACCGATTCTAGACGTCTTCGGCGAGGTCTCTACTTTCCATCCGCTCGGGGGCCGAGACGCCCAGGATGGAGAGCCCGTTCGCGAGCGCCTGCTTGAGGGCCAGGGCCAGCGCCAGCCGGGCCGCCGTCTTCACCGGGTCGGCGCCGATGAAGCGCTCGCCGGTCCGCTTGCCCTGCGTGTAGTAGGAGTGGAAGGCGGCGATGGTCTCCTGCAGCCAGAACGCCACCCGGTGCGGCTCCCAGGCCAGCGCCGCCCCGGCCACCATGTCGGGGAAGGAGAGGATGCGCTTCACCAGATCCATCTCCTCCGGCGCGGTCAGCACCGAGAGCGTCTCGGCGTCGAAGCGGGCCTGCGGGGCGCCGGCCGCGGCCGCCTTCTCGAGGATGCGGGCCAGCCGTGCGTGGCCGTACTGGACGTAGAAGACCGGGTTGTCGAGGGTCTGCCGCTTGGCCAGTTCCAGGTCGAAGTCGAGCTGGGCGTCGGCGCGGCGGGTGAGGAAGATGAACCGGGTGGCGTCGCGCCCCACCTCCTCCACCACCTCCCGGAGCGAGACCACCGTGCCGGCCCGCTTCGACATCTTCACCGCCTCGCCGCCGCGGGTCAGGTTCACCATCTGGATGAGCACGACGTGGAGATCGCGTCGGGACCCGCCCAGCGCCTCCATCGCGGCCTCGAGCCGGGGCACGTAGCCGCCGTGATCGGCGCCGAGGACGTCGATGAGGAGATCGGCCCTCTGCCGCTTGTCCCAGTGGTAGGCGATGTCGGCGCAGAAGTAGGTGGGCGTTCCGTCGGCCTTCTTGACCGGCCGGTCCACCTCGTCGCCGTGGCGGGAGGATCGGAAGAGCAGCAAGTTTTCGCTCTCGGTGAGCCCCTCCTCGTTCGGCGCCGCGACGGCGGGCGCCGGCTGCCCCTTCTTCGACTTGGGCGGCGGGAGCTTCCCCCAGTAGACGAGGTCCTTCGCCTCGAGTTCCTCGAGGAAGCGCTGCACGGTGCCCGACTCGTAGAGCCGCTTCTCCGACGACCAGACGTCGAAGGAGATGTGCACGGCGTCGAGGTCGCCCCGGATCATGCCGAGCACGTGGGCCACGGCGCGGTCGCGGAAGAGGTCGAGCCACTCCGCCTCGGGCGCGTCGAGGAAGCGCGGTCCGAACTCGGCCTCCAGGGATCGGGCGATCTCGACGACGTAGGCCCCCGGGTAGCTGCTGGGCGGCATGGTCACCGCCCGGCCGGCCAGTTCCTGGTAGCGAAGGTGGACCGAGCGGGCCAGGGTCTGGACCTGGGCCCCGTAGTCGTTGACGTAGTACTCCCGGGTGACGGTGTGGCCGCTCCAGTCGAGCAGGCTCGCCACCGCGTCGCCGGTGACGCCGCCCCGGCCGTGCCCGACGTGCATGGGGCCGGTGGGGTTGGCCGAGACGAACTCGACGTTGACCCGCTTCCCCTTCCCCACCTCGCTGCGGCCGAAGCGAGCCCCCTCCCGCTTCACGTCGGCGAGGGCGGCCAGCCACACCTCCGGGCGCAGCTTCAGATTGACGAACCCGGGCCCGGCGATCTCCATCGACTCGATGGTGCGGCCGCCGTCCTCGGCGCGGACGGCATCGACGATGGCCTGGGCAAGCTCGCGCGGAGGGCGTCCGGCCGACTTCGCGAGCACCATCGCGGCGTTGACCGCGAAGTCTCCGTGGCGCGGATCGCGCGGCGGATCGACGGTGAAGGGCGTCTCGAGCGCGGGCCAGCGCCCCTCGGCGGCGCCCCGGGACAGCGCCCTTCTCACGACGTCGACGACGTGTTGTCGCATGGGGGCACGGTCATACCCGCGCCCGCCGTCCCCGGCAAGCGTCGGCCGGCGGCGTCGGCCGGCGGCGTCAGCCGCAGGCGTCGAAGGTCCCGCAGCGGGGGCAGCGCCAGCTGCGCACCGCCGCGCCACCTCCGCAGCGGCGGCAGCGCAGGAGCCCCGCGCTGCGCAGGAGGGCCGCGGCCATGAGGTCGTGCCTCCCGGCCAGCTCTCCCGGACCGGGCGGGGCCGCCTCCCGGAGGAGCTCGCGCAGCGCCAGGGTCACCTCGCCGTCCTGGTCGCCGGCGAGCGCCTCCCGCAGCGGGGCCAGCGCCTCGGCCGACCGACCCGCCGCGGCGAGCAGCCGGCCGCGCAGTGTGAGCAGCCGCGGGTCGCCGGGACGGGCCGCGATCGCGCGGTCGAGCGCCCGGGTCGCCTCGGAGGGATCGAGCGCGGCCAGGGCCGACCAGGAGAGCAGCGCCGCCTCCGGCGCCGCGCCGAGCGCCTGCTCGAGCGCCGCCACGGCCCCCGCCCCGTCGCCGGCGGCGGAAAGCGCCTCGGAGAGCGACAGCAGCGCGTCGGCGCTCCCCGGGTCCGCCTCCACCGCCTCCCGCGCCGCGGCGAGCGCGGCGGGCGGGTCCTCGTCGCGGAGCTCCCGGCCCATGGCGGCGAGCAGGTGGGCCAGCAGGCGGGTGTCGGGAGCACAGCGGGTCCGGTGGACCTCGACAGCCTCGGCGTGCCGCTTCTGGTCCACGAGGACGTCGCGGAGCCCGGCGGCGGCCAGCGCGTCCCCCGCCGCCATGAGCTTGCGGTAGGCCACGGCCGCGTCCTCCAGCATCCCGGCGCGCCGGTGGTCGTCGGCCAGCTCCCGCTCCACCTCGGCGCGGCGGCTGGCCGGGAGCCCGGGCCGGTGCAGCATGTTCCGGTGCAGGCGGATGGCCCGGGGAACGTCCCCTTCTCGCTTGAAGAGGTCGCCGAGCGCCATGTACGTCTCGACCGCCTCCGGGCTGGAGAGCCGGGCCGCGTCGGAGAGGGCCTCGATGGCGGCGTCCGGATCGTCGGAGATCATCGACCGGACGCCCTTGAGATAGGCCCGGGCCTGCTCCTGCCTGCGGCGGAGCCGGTGGGCCAGGAATGCAGCCACCACGGCCAGCGCGACGGCGATGAGGAGCCAGTTCATGTGGACGCGGCGGCGAAGGCGCCCTCAGGCGCCGAAGCCGTCCCGGATCCTCTTCCAGCTCGTCTCGAGGTGCTCGACCATCACCCGGGTGTCGGCCAGCACCGGCATGAAGTTGGTGTCGCCGCCCCAGCGCGGAACCACGTGCCAGTGCAGGTGGTCGGCGATCCCCGCCCCTGCCACCTTGCCGAGGTTCATGCCGACGTTCAGCCCCTCGGGAGCGTAGGCGGCGCGGACCACGCCGACGGTGAGGCGCAGCTCGGCCTGGAGATCCGCGAAATCTTCGAAGGGAAGGTCCTCGAGCCGGGACACGTGGGCGCGCGGCACCACCATGACGTGGCCGTTGTTGTAGGGGAAGCGGTTCAGGATGGTGAAGGAGCAGGGCGAGCGGTGCACGATCAGGTTCCGCCGATCGGCCTCCTCCCCCTGCTCGGCCGGGAAGAGGCAGAAGATGCACCCGGCAGGCTTCTCGGCCTGGATGAACTCCATCCGCCACGGGGCCCAGAGCGGCTTCTCCACGATCCCTCCGCCTAGCGCGCCAGGAAGTAGACGCCCGGCCCTTCCGCCGTGGTTGACTGTCGGTGCATCTCGGCACGCATGGTCTCGGCCACCGTCTGGGCCACCCGCTGGGCCACCCCGCCCATCAGGTCCTCGAGGAAGCGGGCCCGCTCGTCGGGGGGGTAGACCAGGCGCGGCTCGCCGCGGATCTCGGCCAGTTCCTTGGCCAGGTCCACCGCGTCCTGGAAGCCGCCCAGCTCGTCGACGAGCCCCAGCTCGACCGCCTGCTCGCCGGTCACCACCCGCCCGTCGGCGAACTTCTCCACCTGCTCGACCGGGAGGTCGCGCCCCTCGGCCACCGCCTGGATGAACTGCCGGTGGATGCGGTCGGCCAGCTCCTGCCAGTAGGCCCGGTCACTCTCAGTGAACTCACGGAAGGGGCTGCCGGCGTCCTTGAGCTTCCCGGCGGTGACGGTGTTCATCTCGACCTCGAATCGCTGCATCAGCCCCCGGACGTTGGGGAACGCGCTGATCACCCCGATCGACCCGGTCAGCGTCCCGGGCTCGGCCACGATGCGGTCGCAGCCCATGGCCACGAGCAGGCCGCCCGAGGCGGCCATGTTGCCCATGGTGCAGACCACCACCTTGTCCTCGGCCAGCCGGCGCAGCCCGTCCAGGATCTCCTGGCTCGTGCCCACCGCGCCGCCCGGCGAGTCGATGCGCACCACCACCGCCTTCATGTCGGAGTCGTCGCCGTAGCGCTTGAGGAGCTTCAGCAGCGGCTCGGACTCCACCGAGCCGCGCCCCATGCCGATGGCCCCCTTGATGTCCACCACGCCGATGCGCGGTCCGGATGCCAGGCGCGGGGTCTCCCCCTTCACGGCGCCGTAGGCCAGCCAGAGGAAGGCGAAGAAGACCAGGAAGAGACCGCCGAAGACGAAGAGCACCACCGCCAGCGCGGCCCGGTCGCGGCGCGGCGGTGGCTGGGGCGGCATCGGGGGCTGGGCCCAGGCCGGCTGGGCCCATGCCGGCGGAGGAGGCCCCCATGGCTGCTGCCCCCAGGCGGGCGGCGCGGCCGGGGCAGGCGACGCGGCAGGCGGCGCGGGGGTGGTGGGCAGCGGTTCCGGGTTCTCGTTCTCGCTCATGACCGCCGGAGAAGACCACGGGCCGTCGGGAGCCGCAACTGATCGCGAAAGCGAAACGCGCACCGGCGCCGGGGGCGACCGATGCGCGTCAGGTTGCGTCGCACAGCACCCTGGATGAAGCGGTGCGGTGGGGGGGGCTCTTGCGCCGGCTGAAGCCGGCGCCGTTACCCCTTGCGGCGGTTGAACTTCTCCATGAGGTCGCCGAGACGGGCGCGGCCGTCGCCCTGCTTGCGCAGGTACTCGCGGTACTCGTCCTCGCCGCCGTCGCGGGAGAGCGCCTTGATGGACAGGGCCACCTTGCGCTCGTGGGAGTCGATGTCGATGACCTTGACCTCGACCTCCTCGCCCTCCTTGACCACGTCGTGCGGGTTCTCGACCCGCTCGTCGCGCATCTCGGACACGTGGACCAGCCCCTCGATGCCGGGCTCGAGCTCCACGAAGGCGCCGAAGTCGGTGACCTTGGTCACGCGCCCCTTGAGACGCGAGCCCACCGGGTGGCGCTCGGCCAGGGTGGTCCAGGGGTCGGCCTGGTTCTGCTTGATGCCCAGGCTGAAGCGCTCGTTCTCGACGTCGATGTTGAGCACCACCGCCTCGACCACGTCGCCCTTCTTGAACTTCTCGCCGGGGTGCTTGATGCGCTCGGTCCAGGAGATGTCGGACACGTGCACCAGGCCGTCGATGCCCTCCTCGACGCCGACGAAGATGCCGAAGTCGGTGACGTTGCGGACCTCGCCGCGGATGACCGAGCCGATGGGGTACTTGTCCTCGAGGAGCGTCCAGGGATTGGGCTCGATCTGCTTCATGCCCAGGCTGATGCGCTTGGCCTTCGGGTCGATGTCGAGGACGACGGCCTCGACCAGCTCGGCCGCGTTGAGAAGCTTGGAGGGGTGCTTGACCCGCTTGGTCCAGCTCATCTCCGACACGTGGACGAGCCCCTCGACGCCCTGCTCGAGCTCGATGAACGCGCCGTAGTCGGTGAGGCTGACGACCTTGCCCTTGACCCGCGTGCCGACCGGGTACTTCTCGTCGGCGCGGTGCCACGGGTCCTCCTGGATCTGCTTCAGGCCCAGGCTGACGCGCTCGCTGGCGGGATCGAACTTGAGGACCACGACGCGGACTTCCTGGCCCACCTCGAACATCTCGCTGGGGTGGCCGATGCGCCCCCAGCTCATGTCGGTCACGTGGAGGAGGCCGTCGATGCCGCCCAGGTCGATGAAGGCGCCGTAGTCGGTGAGGTTCTTCACCACGCCCTTCAGGACCGCGCCCTCCTTCAGGTTCTTGAGGGTCTCCTTCTTCAGCTCCTCGCGCTCCTTCTCGAGCAGCACGCGGCGGCTGAGGACGATGTTCCCCCGCTTCTTGTTGAACTTGATGACCTTGAACTTGAACTTCTCGCCGATGAGCTTGTCGAGGTTGCGCACCGGGCGGATGTCGACCTGGGAGCCGGGGAGGAAGGCCTTCACGCCGATGTCGACGGAGAGGCCGCCCTTCACGCGCCCGACGATCATGCCCTCGACGAGCTCGTCGCGCTCGCACGCGGCGGAGATCTCGTCCCAGATGCGCATCTTGTCGGCCTTCTCCTTGGAGAGGACGACCATGCCGGTGTCGTTCTCGCGCGACTCGACGAGAACCTCGACCTTGTCACCGATCTTGACCTGGGGATCACCGCCGGGGAGCTGGATGAACTCGTTGAGCGGGACCTGCCCCTCGGACTTGTAGCCGATGTCCACGACCACGTAGTCCTTGGTGATCTGGATCACCGTGCCGCTGACGACGCGCCCCTCCTCGACCTGGCCGGTTCGCGCCTCGCTCTCGGCGAACATGGCGGCGAAGTCCTCGGACATGTCCTGCTCGGGCGTACCGATATTCTGATTCTCCATTTTGATTGGAACCCGGTCCTTTGGGCTTGGGCCGGCGGGGCGTGGCGTGAACCGCGCTCCTGGGTTGCCGGCGAAAGCAGCGACGCCCCCTTTGTTGGCCTGCGCCGCTTCCCCGGGGATCGAGGGACTCGACGGGTCACCGGGAGGCTCCCGGCGACGAAGGCGAGGCAAGCTACACGGGCGGGATCACTGCGTCAAGCGTCGGAAGTCCCTGCATGGCGCCCAGCCGGGCGGCCACCCCGTCGATCACCCAGTCCGGCGTCGAGGCGCCGGCGGAGACGCCCACCACCGCGCACCCTTCGAACCACTCCGGGCGAAGCTCCTCCTCGGTCTCCACGTGCCAGGTTCGGGGCTGGATCTCCTTGCAGATCTCGGCCAGGTGGCGCGTGTTGGCGCTGTTCTTCCCTCCCACCACCACCACCGCGTCCACCTCGGTGGCCAGCTGGCGGGCATCGGCCTGCCGCTCGTCGGTGTCGGCGCAGATGGTGTTCACGGCGCGGACCTCCTTGTGCCGCAGGGCCAGCGCACCCACCACCCGCTCGAAGTCGGCCCCGATGCAGGTGGTCTGGGCGATGACGGCGACCTTCTTGGCGTCGATGGGGGGGATCTCGGCGCCGGGCTTCACCACCGTGCAGGGGCCCGTTCCGTAGCTCACCACGCCCTTCACCTCGGCGTGGTTGGGGTCGCCCACGATGACGAGGTGGTAGCCCTGGTGCGAGAGGCGCTGGGCCATGGCTTGTGGATACTTCACGTAGGGGCAGGTCCCGTCCACGACCTCGAGCCCCCGCTCGCGTGCGGCGTCGAGCTCCGGCTTCACGGCGCCGTGGGTCCGCACCACCACGGTGGTCCCGGCCTCGACCTCGGCGACACGCTCGACCGTGCCCACGCCCATCTGGCGGGTGCGGGACACGAACTGCGGGTTGTGGATGATGGGGCCGAGGGTGACCACCGGCGCCTGCCGCTCGCGGGCGACGTCCATGAGTTGGTCCACGGTCCGCCGGACTCCCCAGCAGAATCCCGCCGTCTTCGCGACCTTGACGTGCATCAATTCATCTCCCGCACCCGGTATAACCGTCTCCGCCCGGCGGGTCCAGCCGGACTCGGTCGCACTCAGCCCCGTGCGGCGACACGCGCCAGGACCTCCCTGGCGAGCCGCTCGACCACCTCGTCGAGCGAGACACCCCCGGTGTCCACGGTCACCGCGTCATCGGCAGCGCGCAGCGGCGCAACATCCCGGGAGCTGTCGTCCCGGTCCCGCTTGCGCTGGTCGGCCAGCACCGCCTCGAACGGCTGCGGATCGCCCTTGGCCTGGAGCTCGAGGAATCGCCGGCGCGCCCGGACCTCGTCGGGGGCGATCAGGAAGAACTTGGCGTCGGCGTCGGGGAAGACCACCGTCCCGATGTCCCTCCCCTCCAGCACCGCCCCGCGGTTCCCCGGGGCCGTGGCGAGCCGCCGCTGGAGGTCGAGAAGCCCAGCCCGCACCACCGGCCGCGCCGATACGGCGCTCGCGCCCAGCGACATGGGGGGTGTCCGGATGGCCTGGGACACGTCCTCGTCTCCGATGAACACCCGCTGCCCCGCCGCCTCCGCGCCGGGCGGGGCCGGCTCGAAGCGGATGCGAACCTCGGGCAGGAGCGCTCCCAGCCGGGCGTCGTCGTCGAAGGCGATGCCGCCCCGGCTCGCGGCCAGCGCAACCGCCCTGTAGATGGCGCCGGTGTCCACCATGGCGAATCCCAGGCGCGCCGCCAGCCTCCGCGACGTGGTGCTCTTTCCCGCGCCCGCCGGCCCGTCCACCCCCACGATGAACGGCCGGCGCGCCGTCACCGCCCCAGGACCTTCCGGAGCGCGGCGAGCACCTTCACGTTTTCGGCACGGGTCCCGACGGTGATGCGCTGCGCGGTGGGGAAGCCGTAGCCAGCCACCGGACGGACCACCACCGCCTCGCGGAGCAGGGCGTCGAAGAGCGCCATGCCCGGCCTGCCCGGGAAGTCGGCCAGGACGAAGTTGGCCTGCGACGGCACCACCGTGGCCCCCAGCGCGCGCAGCCCCGCCTCGAGGAAGGGGCGTTCGCTCCGGACCAGCTGGCGGCTGAGGAGGACGTGCTCCTCGTCCTCGAGCGCGGCCACGCCGGCCGCCTGGGAGACCAGGTTGACGTTGAAGGGGGCACGCACGCGGTCGAGGAAGGCGGTGACCTCGGGCCGGGCGAAGGCGTATCCGAGCCGCAACCCGGCCATCCCGTAGATCTTGGAGAAGGTCCGCAGCACCACCAGGTTGGGGAAGCGCCTGCGCAGGGAGAGCGAATCCTGGAAGCCCTCGGCCTCCACGAACTCGACGTAGGCCTCGTCGAGCACCACCAGCGTGTCGGGGGAGACCGCATCCAGGAAGCGGAGCAGCTCGTCCTCGAGGAACCAGGTCCCGGTGGGGTTGTCGGGGTTGGCGAGGAAGACCACCTTGGTCCGGGGGGTGAGCCGGGCGCGGATGGCGTCGAGGTCGTAGTGGAAGACGTCCTTCATGGGCGCCTCCACCAGCGTCCGCCCGTGGGCGTGGGCGGCGAGCTTGTAGGCCACGAAGCTCTTCGCGCTGGTGAGCACCTCCTCGCCCTCGAGGACGAAGGTGCGCACGAGGAGCTCGATGAGCTCGTTCGAGCCGTTGCCGACCAGGATCTCATCGACCGGGACCGAGAAGCGCCGGGAGAGGGCCCGCTTGAGGAGGAAGGCGCTGCCGTCCGGGTAGAGGTGGATGCGGGAGCAGGCCTCCCGGGCGGCGCGGAGCGCCAGCGGGGAAGGGCCGAGCGCGTTCTCGTTGGAGGCCAGCTTGGCGACGTCGGTGACGCCGTACTCCCGCTCCACCTCCTCGATGGGCTTGCCCGGGACGTACGGCTGCAGCGACGCGACGTGCGGGGGGACGAGGGGCACGCCGCTCAGGCCTCGACGGTGAAGACGCCCATGGCCCGGAACTTCTGGTAGCGCTGGCGCACCAGTTGCTCGGGGTTGAGCTGGCGCAGGTCGGCGAGCTGGCGCCGGATGGCGCCGGCCAGGTTCTCGGCGGTGAGCTTGGGGTCGCGGTGCGCCCCGCCGGGCGCCTCCTTCACCAGCTCGTCCACGATCCCGAAGCCGGACAGGTCCTTGGCGGTCAGCTTGAGGTTCTCGGCCGACTTCTGGGCCTTGGAGGCGTCGCGGTAGAGGATCGAGCTGCAGCTCTCCGGCGAGATGACCGAGTAGGTGGAGTACTCCAGCATCAGGATCTTGTTGGTCACGCCCAGGGCCAGCGCGCCGCCCGAGCCGCCCTCCCCGATGACGATGGAGATGGAGGGGACGCCCAGCGAGGACATCACCTCGAGGTTCACGGCGATGGCCTCGGCCTGGCCGCGCTCCTCGGCCCCGATGCCGGGGTAGGCGCCGGGAGTGTCGATGAAGGTGATGAGCGGCCGGCGGAAGCGGTCGGCCATGTCGTAGAGCCTGCGCGCCTTGCGGTACCCCTCCGGCCGGGGCATGCCGAAGTTGCGCAGCATGTTCTCCTTGGTGCCGCGCCCCTTCTGCTCGCCGACGATCACCACCGGCTCGCCCTCGAAGCGGGCCAGCCCGGCCACGATGGCATGGTCGGCGCCGAAGCGGCGGTCCCCTTCCAGCTCCATCCAGTCGGTGAAGATCATCTGGAGGTAGTCGAGGGTGTAGGGACGGTTGGGGTGGCGGGCCAGCTGCACCACCTGCCAGCGGGAGAGATCGCGGAAGATCTCGGCCTGCAGCTTCTTGGCCTTGCGCTCCAGCTTGACGATCTCGTCGCTGAAATCGACTCCCGCGCCGCCGGACAGCTGCTTCAGCTCCTCGATCTTCGACTCGAGGGCGGCGAGGGGCTTCTCGAACTCTGTCGTGAACGGGACGCGGGTGGCCACGGCGACCGCTTATAACACGAGGGGGCCCGGAATCACGGCGCACTGCGCAATGCGCGGGAGAGGCCGGCGGCGTCGAACGGCGGCGCGAGCCACTCCACGTCCTGCTCCCGGCGCAGCCAGATCACCTGCCGGCGGGCGTACCGGCGGTGGTGGAGCGCGATGCGCGCGGCCAGCTCCCCGGCGCCGATCTCCCCCCGGGCGCAGGCCATCGCGTCGGCGTAGCCGATGGGCAGGCGCGGGAGCGGCTCCTCGAGGCGGGAGAGCAGCGCGCGGGCCTCCTCCACGATGCCGCCGCGGGCCATGGCCGCGGCACGCTCCCCGATGCGCCGGTGCAGCTCCTCGCGCGGGACGTCGAGGGCGAGGAGCCGGTAGCGGTAGCGGCGCGGCGCGAAGCGGTGAGCCTCGAAGAGCTCGCTCTGCGTCACTCCCCCGGCGGCGATCTCCAGGGCGCGCACCACGCGGACGAGATCGTTCTCCCGGATGCGCGCGGCGGCGCGCGGGTCCACCTCGGCCAGCCTTCGGTGCAGCGCGGAGCGCCCGTGGAGCTGCGCCTCCTCCTCGAGCCGGGTGCGCAGGGCCGGGTCCCTGCCGGGCGCGTCCACCACGCCGTGCAGGAGGGCCCGGACGTAGAGCCCCGTCCCGCCGACCACGACGGGGAGCCTCCCGCGCCCCGACACCTCGGCGATGGCCGCGTCGGCGAGCGCCACCCAGCGGGCCGCGTCCATCCCCTCCCCGGGCTCGACGAGGTCGAGCAGGTGGTGGGGCACCGCGGCGCGCTCCTCCGGCGTCGGCTTGGCCGTGCCCACGTCGAGGCCGCGGTAGACTTGCTGGGAGTCGGCGTTCAGGATCTCGCCGCCGGCGAGGCGCGCGATCTCGACGGCCAGGCGCGACTTGCCCGAGGCGGTGGGGCCGACCAGGACGGCGACGAACGGGAGGGAGGCCGGCATGCCGGGGGCTGTCGCCCCGACTCAGGCGGGGGTGGGACGGAAGCGCGCGACGAGGCCGGAGAGCGCCACCGGCGCCTCCTCGCGCGTGGCCATGTCCTTGAGCTTCGCCTGGCCGCTCGACGCCTCGTTGCCTCCGATGACCACGGCGTAGCGGGCCCCCACCCGCTCGGCCTGCTTGAACTGCCGGGCGAGCTTCCCGCCCCGCGCGTCGAGGTCGCAGGCCACCCCGGCGCGGCGCAACTCGGCGGCACGCCGCATGGCCTCCCGGCGCCCGGTGTCGTCGGCGGACACGAAGAAAACCTCGGGGACGGTCCGGGGAACGGGGCGCCCCGCGGCCTCGAGGATGAGCGCGAGCCGCTCCTCCCCCATCCCGAATCCGATGCCGGGCGTGGGCTGCCCTCCCAGGGTCTCGACCAGGCCGTCGTAGCGCCCCCCGCCGGCCACCGCCGACTGGGACCCCAGCGCGTCGCTGGTGAACTCGTAGGCGGTGCGGACGTAGTAGTCGAGTCCGCGCACCAGCCGCGGGTTCACCTGGTACGCGACGCCGAGGTCGTCGAGCCCCTGCCGGACCGCCGCGAAGTGGGCGCGGCAACCGTCGCAGAGCCGCTCGAGGAGGCGGGGTGCCTCGGCCAGCACGGGCTGGCAGGAGGGAACCTTGCAGTCGAGCACCCTCAGTGGATTGCGCTCGGTCCGTTCCCTGCAGTCGGCGCAGAGGACGGCGGCGCGCTCCCGCAGCCAGCCGCGCAGCTCCTCCAGGTAGGCGGGGCGGCAGGCCGCGTCGCCGACGCTGTTCACGTGCACCACCGGTGCAACCCCGAGCCTGCGGAACAGGTCGGCGAGCATGGCGATCTGCTCCACGTCGATGTCCGGCTCGGCGATGCCGAAGGCCTCCACCCCGATCTGGTGGAACTGCCGGTAGCGCCCCTTCTGCGGCCGCTCGCGGCGGAACATGGGGCCGACGTAGAACCACTTCTGCGGCCCTTCCACGTGGGCGCCGTGCTCGATGTAGGCGCGGACGGTCCCGGCGGTCCCCTCGGGGCGGAGGGCCAGCTTCTCCTCCCCCTTGTCCTCGAAGACGTACATCTCCTTGGTGACGATGTCGGTCGCCTCGCCCACGCCGCGGGCGTAGAGGGCGTAGGGCTCGACCACCGGCGTCCGGACCTCGCGATAGCCGTGGAGGGCGAAGACCTCCCGCGCCACCTGCTCGATCTCCTGCCAGCGGCCGACCGCAGCGGGCAGGATGTCGTTCATCCCCTTGACGCCGTTGATCTTCACGCGGGCCGTTCTAGACCACGGTTCCGCAGCGGTCAAACCGCGCGCCCGCCGATGGCCTCGCCCACCCGGACCCGGGCGCCCGGCACCAGCCCGGGAGCGAAGGCCACCCGCCCCGGTTCGAAGAGCAGGATCACCGTGGAGCCCATCTCGAAGGCCCCGAGTTCCTGCCCCTTCGCGACCGGGACGGGCGTGGCGTAGTCCCGCGCCTGCGCCCCGGCCCCGGCCAGGTTCGTCACCGGGACCTCGGGGTCGTAGCTGGCCCGCACCCGCCCCACCACGGTGGCCCCCACCGCCACGATGGCCACCAGTCCGAGCGGCGAGTCGAGCAGCGTGACCAGCCTCTCGTTCACCGTGAAGAGCCCGGGCACGTTCTTCACCGAGGCGGCGTTCACCGGCCAGAGCTTCCCCGGGACGTAGCGCCAGCCCAGGATGCGCCCGGGGAGCGGGAAGTGGATGCGGTGGTAGTCGCGCGGCGAGAGGTAGAGCGTGGCGTAGCGCCCGCCCTCGAGCCGCGCCCCCACCCGCTCGTCGCCCACCAGGGCCGACGCGGTGTAGTCGATGCCCTTTGCCTGGACCAGCCTCCCGCCCTCGGCGACCCCGGCCTCGGAGACCAGCGCGTCCACCGGGGAGACCACGACGTCATCGCCCGGGGCGACGGGGCGGAGCCCGGGCCGGAGCGGCCGCGCGAAGAACTGGCCGAAGGTCGCGAAGCCCTGGAGATCGCCACACTCGGAGAGGTCGATCCGGTAACGGCGCGCGAAGGCGTTCATCAGGGCGGGGCCGACCGGGCCGGGAAGGGGCAGCCGCGTGGCCGCCCCCACGACCCGGGAGAGGGCGTTCTTCGGGACGAGGCGGAGGGCGGCGATGAAGGCGCGGTCGTTCACGGCCGGGCAGTGTATCCGACCCTCCGCGCGCGCGCCCTGGACTCGTGCTAGAGGCAGGGAATGGACGAGATCCGCGCCCCGCGGGGCACCACCCTCTCCTGCCGGGGATGGGTCCAGGAGGCCGCCCTCCGGATGCTCATGAACAACCTCGACCCGGAGGTGGCCGAACGCCCCCAGGACCTGGTGGTCTACGGCGGCACGGGGAAGGCGGCGCGGAACTGGGAGAGCTACCACCGCATCGTGGCGGCGCTCCGTGACCTGCGCGACGACGAGACCCTGCTCGTGCAGAGCGGCAAGCCGGTGGGCGTGGTCGGCACCCACCCCGACGCGCCGCGCGTGCTCATCGCCAACTCGAACCTGGTCCCGCGCTGGGCCACCTGGGAGCACTTCCGGGACCTGGAGGCCCGCGGCCTCATGATGTACGGCCAGATGACGGCCGGCTCCTGGATCTACATCGGCACCCAGGGGATCCTGCAGGGAACCTACGAGACCTTCGCGCAGGCCGGACGGACCCATTTCGGCTCGGACGATCTCGCCGGCCGCCTGGTCCTCTCCGGCGGCCTCGGGGGGATGGGGGGCGCCCAGCCGCTCGCCGCGACCATGCTCGGCGCCGCCTACCTCGGGGTGGACGTCGATCCCGAGCGGATCGCGCGGCGGGTCGCACAGGGCTACCTCGACGAGGGCGCGGGCTCGCTCGACGACGCGCTCGGCCGGCTCGACGCCGCCCGGCGGGAGCGGCGCCCGCTCTCGGTGGGGCTGTGCGGGAACGCCGCCGAGGTCTATCCGGAGCTGGTCCGGCGCGGCATCGCCCCCGACCTGGTCACCGACCAGACCTCGGCCCACGACCCGCTCCACGGCTACGTGCCGGCCGGGCTCTCCCTGGCCGAGGTTGCTTCACTGCGCGTGGATGATCCGGCGCAGGTGGTCCGCCGCGCGAAGGAGTCGATGGGGATCCAGGTGGAGGCCATGCTGGCGCTCCGTGCCCTGGGCAGCCAGGTCTTCGACTACGGCAACAACCTGCGCGCCGGTGCCCTGGACGCCGGGGTGGCCCGGGCCTTCGACTACCCGGGCTTCGTCCCGGCCTACATCAGGCCCCTCTTCTGCGAGGGGCAGGGCCCCTTCCGCTGGGCCGCCCTCTCCGGCGACCCGGCCGACATCGCCGCCACCGACGCCGCGGTGGCCCGGCTCTTCCCGGAGAAGCGCGGCCTGCTCCGCTGGCTCGACCTCGCCGCACGCAAGGTGAAATTCCAGGGGCTCCCGGCCCGCATCTGCTGGCTCGGGTACGGCGAGCGGGACCGGGCCGGCCTGGCGTTCAACGAGATGGTCCGGCGGGGGGAGCTGCGCGCCCCGGTGGTGATCGGGCGCGACCACCTCGACTGCGGGTCGGTGGCGTCGCCCAACCGCGAGACCGAGGCCATGAAGGACGGCTCCGACGCGGTGGCCGACTGGCCCATCCTGAACGCGCTCCTGAACGCGGTGAACGGCGCCTCCTGGGTGAGCTTCCACCACGGCGGCGGGGTGGGAATGGGGTACTCGCTCCACGCCGGGCAGGTGGTGGTCGCCGACGGCACCGAGGCCGCCGGTCGCCGGGTGGCCCGGGTGCTGCGCGGAGACCCGGCCATGGGCGTGCTCCGCCACGCCGACGCGGGGTATCCCGAGGCGCAGGCCGTCGCCCGGGAGCGCGGCGTGAGGATCCCGTGACTCCCACCCTCGCCATCCGCCGGGCCACGCTCGCCACCTGCGACCGGGGCGTCTCCGACGCCGGGATCCTCGCCGACGCCGCGCTCGTGGTGCGGGACGGCGAGGTCTGCTGGATCGGGCCGGACGCGGAACTCGACCGCGCCGCCGACCTCGCGGGCGCCCAGGTGATCGACGCCGCGGGTCGCCTGGTCAGCCCCGGTCTCGTCGATTCCCACACGCACCTGCTCTTCGGCGACCGGGGCGAGCGGGAGGCGGAGTTCGCCGAGCTCGCCGCCGGGGTGCCCTACGTCGAGATCGCCCGCAGGGGCGGCGGCATCCTGGCCACGGCGCGGGCCACGCGGGCGTCGTCCGACGGGGCGCTGATCTGGGGCGCGGTGGCCCGGGCCCGCCGCCTCCTCACCCAGGGCGTGACCACGGTGGAGGTGAAGAGCGGGTACGGGCTCTCCGTCCCCGAGGAGCTGCGGATGCTCCGGCTCGTCCGGGAGGCGGCCCGGGCGCTCGCGGGCGAGATGACGGTGGTGCCGACGCTCCTCGCGCTCCACGCCGTCCCGCCGGAGCACGGCGGCGACCGCGCGACCTGGGTTCGGGAGGTGCTGGAGGATCTCTTGCCCGCCGTCGCCGGCGACCGGCTCGCCGCCTTCTGCGACGCCTTCGTGGCGCCGACCGCCTTCGGGATCGAGGACGCGCGCCGGGTGCTCGAGGCCGGCCGCGCCCTGGGGCTCGTCCCGCGGCTCCACGCCGACCAGCTCTCCGACGACGGGGCGGCCCTGCTCGCCGCCGAGGTGGGCGCATCCTCGGCCGACCACCTGGAGAACGTGAGCGACGCTGGCATCGCCGCGATGGCCCGGGCCGGAGTGGTGGCGGGGCTGCTCCCGACCTCCACCCTGCTCGCCCGGGTCCGCCCCTTCGCCCCGGGGCGGCGGCTCGTGGACGCGGGCGTCGCGGTGGCGCTGGCCACCAACGTGAATCCGGGAACGGCGATGAGCGAGAACGTTGGGCTCACCCT
>CAIQRS010000279.1 GCA_903874275.1 uncultured Anaeromyxobacter sp. | reverse complement strand
CTCCTATTGCCTCCGGCGCCGGACAACCTTCCTCCAGCTCTCTGAGCCTTGGGAGGCCATCCGACCTGGATCACGACCACCTGGACAACCGGCACCTCGGTGCCGCGCCATCCGGTGGAACGCCCGCTGCAGCCTTTTCCAATACCCAGACACACGCTTCGAATCCCGCTACGATCCAGCCCTGTTACAATATTGTCTTCAACAACAACCAAGGCCCACTCGACCTTGGCACTATCCACTCTTTGTCGACTGCCCCAAGTCCTGCTCCACCACCTGCCGCGGACGGCATCCTTCCTACACCGCCGGCTCCTCCTTCCAAGCCCCTGCCTGCAGCCGATCTTCGCCACCGCTTGGATCCTCGTCGGCCCCCCGACGCGTGCACCTCTTTGCTCCCGGCCTCTCGCCCGTCGGCGCTCCAATCGACGCCTCCGGCCGCACATTCTGCGCGCCCCGCTCTGCCGGCTCCTCGGGCGGTTCTGCACACCATCAAGAAGACGTCCTCCGCCGCTCGACGCGACCGCTCTATACGGAGCCTTGCCCGACGGAACAACACCATGCCGCCACCGCCACCGGCCGTGCAACTACCAACCTCGGCCGCGCCGCTCTCCCAGGACTCGCTCACGCAAGTCGCCGACCTCGTCCTCCACGCTCTCCAAGCCCGCCTCTCGAGCCAGGGCCCCTCGGCGGACGCGACGCCTGCACTCGCTCTCGCCGCCGGCCCCCCGGGCGCTGTCGCCACCGGACCCGGCGTCCCTCCAGCCGCTGCCACGGAGCCGCCCCCTCCGCCGCCCGCTCATGGCATCGGCGTCGGCCTCCTCACCACCCCCGGCCCCAACGGCGTCGTCGCCGGCCCTTCCTCCCAACCTCCTCCACCTCGCGACGCCGGCCCCCCCGCCCCCGACCTTCCCCAAACGCCGGCGCCGTCCCGGCAAGTACCGGACACCCCGACCTCCTCCAGCATCGGGGCCTTCCTGATCGACGCCCTGGGACGCGCCAGGGACGACCGCCACTCCAGGCAGCGCTCCCGCTCCCGCTCGCGCTCGCGCGGCTCGCGGCACTCCCGCTCGTCTCGGGCCTACGCCCCCCGCGACTGGTCCTCCGGCGGCCGCTCCTCGCGGTCGCCCAGACGCCGACGGTCTGTACCACGCCGTCGGTCGTCCCCCTCCGACGTTCACCGCCGGGACCGCTCGCCACGACCATGGCGCGACGCCTCCCCCCACCACCGGGGTAGAAATGTACGCCGGCGCCTCCACGACGCCCCGCCGCCTGCGCCCGGCCGCTCTGCCGCGGACCCTCCCTCCAGCCGCCGATACCACCGCTCGGGCTCCCTGCGGCCTGGCCGGCCTGGACGCTCCGCCGCTACACCGCCGACCGCGGCGGCGGCGCCCCCGGCGGACTCTTCGCGGCCTGGCCGGACGGAGCGCCGCACCGCCACGTCGCCCCCTGCCGTGGAGGCGCCCTTGGCGACTGCACCTCCACCCTCGCGGTCACTTCGCTCGTCCCCTACCCCCTCGTCCGCGGCGCGGCGACGCTGCCGCCGGGGGTCCTCTACCAGCGCGTCCGACCGCTCGGCATCGCCTCGCCGAGCCGACGCTCCTGCGGACCCGCCGACCCTCGACACTGACCAGGACGCGCGCAGCCCCGCACCCGCTGCGGCCCCCCCGACCCCGCCCACTCCGCCTGCGAGCTCCGACGCCGGGCGCGACCCCCCCACCCGGCCCGGGTCCCCGGGCAACACCACCGACCTCCTCGCCGGCGCTTCGCTCCCCCCCTCCCCGCGGAGCGTCCGCTCTTGGGCCGCCTCCCGCCACCCCACCCCTGAGGGCCTACACCTCGGCTCGCCGCCACTCTCGGCCGCCACCCTCTCACCCATCCCCTCCCGGGACTTTAGCGCCCGGCTCCGCTTCCCCCGTGCCTAGGGTGCCTGAAAAATACGCCCCCCCCCCCCCCCCCCCCCCCTTTCCTTTTCGTGTCCT
>CAIQRS010000278.1 GCA_903874275.1 uncultured Anaeromyxobacter sp. | reverse complement strand
CTACCCGCTCTCGCCACCTCGCGTGGTGCAGAGCGTGTACGCGCAGCGAAACCGTTGAACGAAGAGCCGGATGCGGCAATCCCGCACGTCCGGATCCGTGGGAGCCTCGGGGGGCAACCTCGCCCCCGGGGCGACCCGACTACGGAGAAATATGACCGTGGGTACGACTCCGGGGAGGTTCCTGACCGTCCGGGAGGCGGCCAGGCGGCTCAAGGTCTCGACGGCGACCGTCTACAAGGCCTGCGCGCGGGGGGAGATGCCCTGCGTGCGGGTGCTGAACGTGCTGCGGATACCCGAGGGAGGGTTGGGCGGAGGACGCTCGTCCTGCCTCACCGTGGAGACCCCGCGCCACCGCCATGTTCCGCGGGACGGTTGATGGGGCGTCTTGCGTGGGAGATCCTGTGCCGATGACTCGGGAGAGGGAACTCGAAAGGCTTCGGGCCTGGATGGAGACGGTCGAGGCGGAGCGCCTCGAGTTCAAGGAAGCCAAGAACAACTTCGACTTCGAGAAGCTCCTCAAGTACTGCATCGCGCTCGCCAACGAGGGTGGTGGCGTGCTGGTGCTCGGCGTCAGCGACAAGAGGCCACGCAGGGTCGTCGGTACCCGAGCGTTCGAGGACATTCAGCGGACGAAGGTCCAGCTCGTCGACAAGCTGCGCCTGCGCGTCGACGTCGACGAGATCCAGCACGGTGACGGCCGGGTGCTCGCCTTCACGATACCTTCCCGTCCGATCGGCATGCCCCTGAGCTTCGACGGCGCGTACCTCATGCGCGCGGGCGAGTCGCTCCTGGCCATGACTCCGGACCGGCTCCGGCGGATCTTCGACGAGGCGTTGCCCGACTACTCCGAGGAACCCGTGATCGGGGCTCGAGACGAGGAGCTCGACCCGGTGGCGATAGAGAAGCTCCGCGAGCTCTGGCGAAGGAAATCCGGAAATCCTCAGATCGAGAGGATGTCGCGGGAAGAGCTTCTCCGTGATTCGGAGCTCGCCCCGGATGGAAGGATCACCATCGCGGCCCTGGTCCTCCTTGGGACGAGAGCCGGGCTTGGTCGGCACCTGGCGCAATCGGAGACCGTGCTGGAGTACCGGTCTTCGGACACGACGATTGCCCCGCAGCAGCGCGTGGAGTTCCGGGAAGGGTTCCTTCTCTACTTCGAGAATCTTCTGCGAATGATCATGGCGCGCAGCGAGGTCCAGCAGTTTCGCAACGGCCTCATCATCCGAGACATCCCGACCGTCAACGAGGCAGCGACCCGGGAAGCGATCCTGAACGCTCTCAGCCACCGCGACTACCGTCAACTCGGGTCGGTCTTCATTCGACAGTTTCCCCGGCGCATCGAGGTGGTGAGTCCGGGCGGATTTCCCCCCGGCGTGACCGAAGAGAACATCCTCTGGAAGCAGGCCCCCCGGAATCGGCGCCTTGCCGAGGCGCTCTCCAGGTGCGGCTTCGTCGAGCGCTCCGGGCAGGGGGCGGATCGCATGTTCGAGGAGTCGATCCGAGAGGGAAAGCCACGTCCCGACTTCTCCGGAACGGATGAGTACCAGGTGTCGGTAGTCCTTCGCGGAGAGGTGCAGGACGAGGCATTCCTGCGCTTCCTTGAGCGAGTCGGGCAGGAAACCCAGGCGGCATTCTCGACGACCGATCTCGTAGTCCTCGATCTGGTTCATCGTGCCGAGCCTGTCCCGAGGGCGCTCGCACTCCGAGTTCCGCTTCTCTTGGAGAAGGGTGTCCTCGAGAAGCGGGGCCGGGCGAAGCTGATGCTGTCGAGCCGCTTCTATGATTTCGTGGGGAAGCGTGGCGAGTACACCCGGCGCCGTGGCCTCGACAAGGCCCACGCCAAGGCATTGCTCGTGCAGCACCTGAAGGAGTTCGAATCGGCGACCATCCAGGAATTCGAGCAGGCGCTACCGGGCCGAAGCCGGGATTCGATTCACAGGCTGCTTCGGGAACTGAAGGCTGAGGGGAAGGTCGAGGTTACCGGGAAGAAGCGCGGAAGCCGCTGGGTCCCCAAGGGTTGATTTGCCGCAGAGGTCGGTGAGCGCGGCAAATCGCTGCGGCAAAAGACCACGTAACTGCCTGAAATTCGGTCGATCGGCATCCGGCGCTCCTCCGCAAAACACGACACCCCGGCCAGATCATCCACTTCGGGGCCGTGCCCTGCGCCTCGAGCCGGTGCCGGCTCGCCGAGTCGCTCGTCTCGCGGCGGGCGCCGTGCCCCCGGACCATCGCCGGGTGAGCCTTCCGAGGTCCCCCTGGGCTGGAGGGTGGACGGAGAAGAGCGCTCGGAGGTAGAGGTCGAGGGAAGCGCCCGGAGCCCCATCCTCGAGCTTGGCGACCCGCGACTGGCTCGAGCCCATTCGCTCCGCCAGGGCCTCCTGGGAGAGGCCGCGCCGTCGGCGAAGTGACCGGACCGCATCGCCAAGGGCGAGCTTGGTTGTGACCAGCCCAGACTCCAGGTGGGAGAGCCCCAAGAACTGGTCACCAGTCCCGAGCTTCCATCCCGCCCTCACGAGTCGCTTTCGTCGCATCCGGTCCATTTGCTCCCATTCATCATGTCCGATTCGACATGCGTCAAGCTCGTGGACGAGGTGCCGTGCGCGACGCCCTTCCCCGTGATAGATGCGAAAGGTGTTCACGCTCCGATGCACGGGGAAGCTGCTCAGACGACTCGGGGCGTCGCCTTTCGCGAGCGTGGAGCAGCCCACCACCGTGCTCGGGGACTGGTACGCGACACTCATTCACGCGCCCCGACTCCAGGTCGTCCTGGTCGTGAGCGAGAGGACGCTCCTTCCGGTCGTGGTTCCCGCACGGGAGGCAAGGACGCTCCTCCCCCGCTTCCGTGTCGCGCTCGCGGCCATGCTCATCAAGCTCGATGTCCGGCCGTCGGTCGTGGAGCGGGAAATGCACGCGATGGATTCCGTCGCCGTCGGGAAGACGCGAAGCCGGACCGTCCTCGGATCGATGAACGACTTCATCCGGATGAGCAAGGGGCAGCCTTGGCCGCCTCGCTCCCTCGAGGAACTGTCGCTGGAACTGGCCTGTGCGCCCTGCGGTCCCATCGGCATGAAGAGTCCGGACGACCTGACCCGAGACCTCCTGAACGCGGAGGGACTCCAGTGAGCCACCGTGGAGAAGCTGGCGCTGTCCGGCGGCTACTCCGTGAGCGTGCCCGAACTTCCGGGGTGCTTCACGGAAGGGGAGACCGTCGTGGAAATCCGCAGGATGGTCCGGGAAGCGATCGGGCTTTGGCTAGAAGCCGCCAGTCCGCCGGCTGCAACCCGGTGGCGGTAAGGCTCACGGTGAGTCGGTGCTGCCAGTTGGTTCACGTGGACCAGCGAGGGGGTCGTCGCAGAAAAGAGCGTCCTGGTCCGCGCGGACCAGAGCACCGAAAATCGACCAGCGGGTGCCACCGCACGCGGCCCCGGGCGAAGTCCGACGCTCGGGCCCCTCAAAAAAGGGCCGCCTGGTCCGCGCGGACCAACCACGACTTTTCGAGCGATGTGGTTCTGGTCCACGTGGACCAGAACGAGGT
>CAIQRS010000277.1 GCA_903874275.1 uncultured Anaeromyxobacter sp. | reverse complement strand
CGGTGAAGCCGTTCACCACGTTGAGCGAGACCGCCAGGATCACGTTCACCGCGATGTTGATGAAGACGAACGAGTGGTAGCTGGGCAGCGCCCCCTGCACGAACCAGAGGATCGGCAGGGCCACCAGGAACGGGGCCACCGAGCGCAGGACGAGCCGGACGGGCCTCATCAGACCTTCTCCACGGTGACCCGCCCGAGGAGCCCCTCGGGGCGGAGGATCAGGACCAGGATGAGCATGGCGAAGGCGATGCCGTCGCGGAAGGACGAGACCGTGTAGCCGGCCACCATCTCCTCGGCGAGCCCGAGGGCGATGCCGCCCAGCATGGCGCCCGGCACGTTGCCGATCCCGCCGAAGACCGCGGCCACGAAGGCCTTCAGCCCCGGCATGAGCCCCATGATCGGGTCGATGCGCGGCCGCGACCCGGCCACGAGCAGCGCCGCCACCGCGGCGAGCACGCTGCCCAGCACGAAGGTGGCCGAGATGACCCGGTTCACCGGGATGCCCATGAGCCCGGCGACGCGGGGATCGAAGGAGACGGCACGCATGGCCGTGCCGAAGCGGGTCCGGTAGACGATCCACTGCAGGCCGAGCATGAATCCCACGGCGACGAGGAAGGAGACCACGTCGTAGTTGGAGACGTGCACGCCGCCGAAGACCGTCCAGTCAACCCGGGTGAAGGGCTCCGGGAAGAAGCGCGGCGTCGGGCCGGGCGGGAAGGTGGAGGGGAGCGCGCCCACCAGCGCGTCGAGCCAGCCCGGCACGCCCCAGCCCCACCCGCGCAGCACCTCCTCGAAGGTGCGCCCCTGGGCCTGGAGGCTGGGAAGCTGGAAGCCGTACTCGAGGAGGAATGAGATGCCGATGGCGGTGATGAGGGTGGCGAGGCGCGGGCGGTTGCGCAGCGGCCGGTAGGCGAAGCGCTCGATGGCCCAGCCCATGGCCCCGGCGACCGCCATGGCGCCCAGGAAGACCACCACCGCCTTGCCGATGGTGGGGTGGTCCCGGACGTCGAGGGCGGTGGCGATGTAGAAGCCGGCGAAGGCCGCCGCCATGTACACGTCGCCGTGGGCGAAGTTGATGAGCTTCAGCACCCCGTAGACCATCGTGTAGCCCAGCGCGATGAGGGCGTAGATGGTCCCGAGCGAGACGCCGTTGACGACGTGCTGGAGGAACTCGGTCAAGAGGGCGTCGGCCGGTGACGACGTCCGTCAGGGGGCGACGGTGGTGACGTAGGACGACTTGCCGTCCTTCACTTCCAGTACGACGGCGGGCTTGACCGCGTCGTGGTTGGCGTCGATGGTGATGATGCCGGTGACGCCCGGGTAGTCCTTGGTCGCGGCGATGGCGTCGCGGACCGCCGCGCCGGAGCCGTCGGCGGCCCGGTTCATGGCGTCGAACCCGACCATGGCGGCGTCGTAGCCCTGGGCCGCCAGGCCGTCCGGCACCGCGCCGTAGCGGGCCTTGTAGGCCTTCACGAAATCCTGGATGCGCGGGCTGGGGTCGTCGGGCGAGTAGTGGTTCGAGAAGAAGGAGCCCTCGATGGCCTTCCCGCCGATCTCGTAGAGCTTGGAGGAGTCCCAGCCGTCGCCGCCCAGCAGCGGCTGCTTCATGCCCAGCTCGCGGGCCTGCCGGGCGATGAGGGCCACGTCGGTGTAGTAGCCGGGGACGTAGATGGCCTGCGGGTTCTTGTTCTTGATGGCGGTGAGCTGGGCCTTGAAGTCCTGGTCGCCGGCCTTGTAGCTCTGGTCGTCGACGATGGTCCCGCCCAGCTCCTTGAACTTGGCCAGGAAGTAGTCGGCCAGCCCCATCGAGTAGTCGTTGCCCACGTCGCGCAGGATGGCGACCCGGTCGATCTTCCTGTCGTTGCGGGCGAACTTGGCCATCACCGTGCCCTGAAACGGGTCGATGAAGCAGACCCGGAAGACGAAGGGGCGGACCTTGTCCTTGTCCTTCGTGACCCTGGGGTTGGTGGAGGACGGGGTGATCATGGGCGTGCCGTTGCCGTCGGCCACCGGGGCCATGGCCAGCGACCGGGACGACGCCACCTCGCCGAGGAGCAGGTTCACCTTGTCGTTCACGATGAGGCGCGTGGCGGCGACCGCCGCCTCCTCGGGCTTGCCCTGGCTGTCCAGGGTGCGCAGCGAGATGGTCTTGCCCTTCACGCCGCCCTTGGCGTTCCACTGCTCGATGGCGAGCTTGATGCCGTTGTCGGTGGACTGGCCGAAGGTGGCCTCCGACCCGGTCATCGAGCCCACGTGGCCAACCAGGATCTTGTCGCTGGCCGGAGCGGGGGCGGCTGCGGGCCTGGCGGGCGCCTCCGCCTCGGGCTTCTTGCTCTGGCAGGCGACGACGGCGAGGGACGCTGCGAGGATTGCCAGGGCGCGGGCTGCGTGCATCGAAACCTCCAGGCGAGGGGCAAAATAGAGCGATCTAGCACACGGCTCTTCGGGGGGGGAAGTGTGCCCGACTTCACGCCCGGAGTCATGCAGCGGTGGGGTCGGGGCCGGCCGCGTGGCCGGGCAGCCGGGCCGCCAGGGCCAGCGACCCCGGCAGCCGGAGCCTGGAGGCGGCCAGGGCCGGGTCGCCGGGTGGGGCGGCCCAGGACAGGAGCCGTGCAATGCGGGCCCGGGCCTCCGAGAGCCGTTCCCGGCTCACCGTTCCCCGCTCCACCGCCTGCCGGAGCAGGTCGACGACGCGGTTCTGGACCTCGGCCCGGTGGCAGACCAGCAGGCCGTCCACCCCGGCCGCCACCGCCCCCGGCACGACCTCCTCCAGCGGGAAGTGGGCGGCCACCGCCTTCATCTCCAGGTCGTCGGAGAGGGCCGGCCCGTCGAAGCCGCAGGCCCCGCGCAGGAGCTGCATCACCGGGGGTGAAATGGTGGCGGGCCTGGCGGCGTCGAGCGCCTCGAAGACCACGTGGGCGGTCATCACCGAGGCCACCCCGGCCCGGGCGAGCGCCCGGAAGGGCGCGAGCTCGACCGCCTCGAGCCGGGAGAGCGGGTGGGCGAGGCGCGGCAGGGCCACGTGGGAGTCCTGGCTCGTGTCCCCGTGGCCGGGGAAGTGCTTGGCGCAGGCGGCCACGCCGGCCGACTGCAGCCCCCGCGCCAGCGCCGCCCCGAGCCGCCCGACCAGCTCCGGGTCGCGCCCCAGCGAGCGGTCGCCGATGACGGGATTGGCCGGGTTGGTGTCCACGTCCACGACCGGCGCGTAGTCCTGGTCGATCCCCACCGCGCGCAGCTCGCGACCGAGCAGCGCCCCGACCTCGAAGGCGGTCCCCTCGTCACCCGTCTCCCCCAGCGCCCGCATGGGGGGCAGCTCGGTGAAGCCGTGGCGGGCGCGGAGCCGCGCCACCCTTCCCCCCTCCTGGTCCACGGTGACGAGGAGTGGCCGCCCCGCCGCGCGCTTGAGCGCCGCCGACAGCTCGGAAACCTGGACTGCGCTCTCCACGTTGCGCGCGAAGAGGATCACCCCGTAGACCCCGCGCCGGACGAGCTCGAGGACCTCCGCCGACGGGGTGAGGCCGTCGAACCCCACGCAGAGGAGGCCTGCGCACTCGGCGTCGAGCCTGGAGGTGCTCATTCCGGCAGCATGATGCGGGCGGCTCAGGAGACGAGCAAGCCCTCGGCGAGGAAGGCGCCCACGGCGAGGAGCAGGAGCCAGGACCAGAGGGGCACCTCCCGCGTCCCGGACGGCTTCCCGTCCGACGCCACCCGGGCCAGCGCCTCGCCCCCGAACCAGGCGGTCAGCTCGGCCGGCTCGAGACGCCGGGTGTCCGACTCGCGCGGGTCGGGCCAGGCCGAGAATGCCAGCGCCGGGTCGAGCCGCTCGCCGCCGGTGGCCCGGTCGCGAACCTTCACCTGCCAGAGCCCGGGCCGGTCGGGGGTGAACACCGGCGGCCCCTCCGCCGCGCCGCCGCCCCGCGCCGCGAACTCTCGCCGCTCCCGCCCGTCCGGCCCCACCACCGCGGCCAGCGAGGACCCCGCCGGCAGCTCGAGCGGCCGCGGCGCGCCCACCACGCCGGGCGCCGAGCGGCGCTCGTCGAGGGAACCGGCCAGCCAGGCGGCGATGCGCTGCATGGCGGGCAGGAAGCTCGTTCGGATGGTCCAGTCGGACCACTCGGGGTCGAGGGTGGATGCGAAGAGCATCACCCGCCCCTTGCCGCGCCGGGCCTCGACCAGCGCCGGCGCGCCGTCGTCGTAGCGGGCCAGCACCCGCGCGCCGCCCTCCTTCGCTCCCGGCTTGAGGAGCATGTAGCGCCAGGCCCGCACCGACTCGAGCCCCTCCCGCGCCTGCCCGGTGAAGACCCGGAGCGCCGGGTGGTCCCAGTCGATCTCGGCGAGCCGCGCCGCCTTGGCTTCGGCCCCGGGAGTGCCGCGCTCGGCCGCGGTCTTCACCACGTGGAGCGGGGCCGGGAGCAACCCGCCCACCTCGGCGTCGTAGCGGTCGGGGTCGACGTCGTCCCCCATGGCGACGAAGAGGCCGCCCCCGTTCTCGACGAAGGCGGTGAGCTCGGCCGCCTTGGGGCCGGGGGCGCGCAGGTCGAGCAGCATCACCACGTCGTAGTCGCCGAGCCGCGCCTTCGCGAACCCCTCGGCGTCCACCACGGTGGGACGCACGGGCGAGGCGGGCCCGGAGAGCGCAGCCTCCAGGAAGTAGGCGGCGTCCCGGTGGCGCACCGCCGACGGCGCGCCGTTCACCACGAGCACCTTCACGTCGCGCGGCACGTCCACGACCAGCGTGAGCGCGTCGTCCTCGGGGAGTGCGTCGGGCGGCAGGGCGACCGTCACCACGGCGGGCCCGCCCACCGCGAAGTCGTGGGCCAGCGCCTTCCTCGTGCTCCCCGAGGCGGGAAGCTCGAGGAGCGACCGCAGCACGGTGCGCTCGTCCTTCCCAGCGCCGATCCGGAGCAGGAGTGGCACGTCCCGCTCGGCCTCCACCCCCTCGCCGTTCACCGTGACGCCGATCCGGTACCCGTGCGCCCCGGCGGCTGGTTCCGGTTCTGCCACGAGCCCTCCGACCCATCGGTTGCCGAGCCGCTCCCCGCGGGGCGCGTCGAGGAGCACCACCTCGGGGCGCAGGGCGCCTGCGGCCGTCGTGACCACCGGCGGCGGGGCGTCGAGCCGCCAGGCGCTGGCGGTGAGGTCGGTGGCGACGACCAGCCTGCGGCGCGAGGTGGCGGCGGCGGCTGGATCGCCGAGCGCGCGGACGGCGGCGGTGACGCAGGTGGTGAGGTCGGAGTGGGCGAAGCCCTGGCCGGCGTCGGCGACGAGCCGCCGCAGGGCCAGCCGGTCGAAGCCGGGAGGATCGGCCTGCGGGGCACCCTCCCCGCCGCAGATCACCACGGTGGCGGGCTCGTCGGGGCCGAGCGACGCCAGCACCTCGAGGACGTCGTCGCGCGCCCGGTCGAGGAGCGTCCGGCCGCCCAGCCGGTAGGCCATCGAGGCGGAGGTGTCGAGCACCACCGCGGTGGCGGCCGGGCCGGCCGGCCCGGGCGCGGCGCTCGCCTCCGGCGTGGAGAGGCGCGGCCGGGCGATGGCCAGCGCGGCGGCGGCGAGGAGGGCGGTGCGGGCGGCGAAGAGGAGGATCCGCCGCAGCCTGAGCCGCCGCTCGGTCTCGCGCCGCGCCTGCATCACGAAGTCGATGGCCGGGAACGGCACGGCCTTGGGGCGTCGCCGGTGGAAGAGGTGAATGGCGAGCGGGATGGCCGCCGCGGCGAGCCCCCAGAGGAGCGCCGGGTGCAGGAAGGACAGGCTCATGGCGTCGTCATGCCGCGGTCCGCTCCCGCCGCGCCAGGAAGGGGACGAGCACCTCGTCGAGCGGCTGGTCGGTGCGGACCCGCACGTAATCCACGTCGGCCTCGCCGCAGGCCGTGCGCACCTGCTCGAGCCACTTGCCGAGGAGCTCGAGGTACCCCTTCCGCACGTCGCGCCCCCGGGCCTCCACGCTGCGTGCGTCCTCCATGGAGAGGAAGAGGGTCGGGTCGTCGAAGGGGAAATCCAGCTCGGACGGGTCGAGGAGGTGGAAGACCGTCACCTCGTGCCTGCGGCGGCGCAGGTCGGTGACCAGCCGGAGCATCCGTTCGTCCCGGTCGAGGAGGTCGGAGAAGACCATCACCGCCGACCGGCGCCGGGCCCGCTCGGCCAGGAAGGCCACCGCCGCCTCGACGTGGGTCTCCCCGCCCGGCTGGAGCGCCTCGAGGGTCTCGAGGATGGCGTTCACCTGCGAGGGCTCGGCCCGCGGGGTGAGCGCGCTCGTGACCTTCCCGGAGAAGACCGCGAGCCCGGCCGCGTCCTGCTGGCGCACCAGGAGGTGCGCCAGGGTCCCGCAGAGCGTGCTGGCGTAGCCGAGCTTGGTGAGCCGGTCCTCCGCGCCCCGGTACCCCATCGACCCGGAGGAGTCCACGACGAGCCAGGCCCGGAGGTTGGTCTCCTGCTCGAAGCGCTTCACGTAGTACTTGTCGAACTTGCCGTAGGCCTTCCAGTCCACGTGGCGGAGCTCGTCGCCGGGCGCGTACTCCTTGTGCTCGCTGAACTCCACCGACTGTCCGTGGTGGGGGCTGCGGTGCAGGCCGGAGAGGACCCCCTCGGCGGTGGCCCGCACGCGCAGGCGCAGGCCGGCCAGGCGCGCCAGCACCCTCGGGTCGAGGAGCCGCTTTCCCGCCTCGGTCACTTCACCTTCTCGAGCAGCCGATCGACGATCTCCCGGCTCGACACGCCGTCGCTCTCCGCCCGGAAGTTGGCGATGACCCGGTGCACGAGCACCGGACGGGCCAGCGCCCGCACGTCCTCCTCCGAGGCGGCCACGCGCCCGTCGAGCACGGCTCGGCTCTTCGCGCCCAGCACCAGGTACTGGCTGGCGCGCGGCCCGGCGCCCCAGGCCACGTAGTCCTTCACGAAGTCGGGCGAGCCGGGGTCCTTGGGGCGGGTGGCCCGCACCAGGTCCACCGCGTAGCGGACCACGTGGTCGGCGGCGGGGACGCGCAGCACCAAGTCTTGCAGCTGTCGGATGCGCGCCGGGGAGAGCACCCGGCGCAGCGGCGGACGGGTCCCGGAGGTGGTGGATCGGACGATCTCCATCTCCTCGGCCGCGGACGGGTAGTCCACGTCCACGTAGAACATGAAGCGGTCGAGCTGCGCCTCGGGGAGCGGGTAGGTGCCCTCCTGCTCGATGGGGTTCTGGGTCGCGAAGACCAGGAACGGCAGGTCGAGCGGGTAGGTCCGTCCGCCGGCGGTGACCCGGTACTCCTGCATGGCCTGGAGGAGCGCGGCCTGGGTCTTGGGCGGCGTCCGGTTGATCTCGTCGGCGAGCAGGAGGTTCGCGAAGATGGGGCCGTGGACGAAGCGGAAGGCCCGCTTGCCGGTGGTGTGGTCCTCCTCGAGCACGTCGGTGCCGGTGATGTCCGACGGCATGAGATCGGGGGTGAACTGGATGCGGTTGAAGGAGAGGTCGAGGGCCTCGGCCACGGTGGAGATGAGGAGCGTCTTGGCGAGCCCGGGCACGCCCACGAAGAGGGTGTGGCCGCGGGCGAAGAGGGCCACGAGCAGGTGGTCCACCACCGACCGCTGCCCCACGATGCGCTTCTCGATCTCGCCGAGCAGCGTCCGGCGCGCCTCGGCGAGCTCGTCCACCGCGGTGAGGTCGGCCTCGCGCGGGGCGGTTTCCTGGGTCTGCCGGTCGTCCATGTGCTCCTCGTTCGTGCTTCCGTTGCTCGTGGTCCCGGTCACGGGTGCGCCGAGCCGGTGAGTATGGCCGCGAAGCGCTTCTCGCGCGAGGCGGAGGCGGCGTCGCCCAGGGCCTCGGCGGCGCGCGCCAGGCCGGCGTGGATCTCGGGGTCGAAGGGGTCGGTGCGGTTCCCGAGGAGGAAGCTCTCCCGCGCCCCGGCCCAGTCCTCCCGGGCGAGCCGCACCCGCCCCATCTGCACGTGGAGGGTGCCCGCCTCGGGGTGGGCCCGCAGGGCTTCCCCGAGGACCCGCTCGGCCTCGGCGGCGTGGCCGGTCATGAGCGACGCCAGCGCGTAGCGCCCGGCCAGGGTGGGCGAGGCCGCCCCGCCGCGCTTCGCCGCCCGGGCGTACTCCTGCCGGGCCGGCTCCCAGCGGCCGCGCTCCCGGAAGATCTCGCCCAGCCGGGCGTGGCCGCGCGCCTTCTCGTCGGCGATCTCCGACCACTCCGAGTAGGCCCCCGCGTCCCCCTGGAAGCGGAGCTTGCGCATCTCCCTCTCGCCGCCGGCGGGCAGGGGGCGCTCGAGCATCCAGCGCCGCCACTCCTTCTCGAAGACCGGGAAGGGCACCGAGAGCGCCGCCGACACCGCCTGCTCGGCCGTGTCGCCGCGGGTCACCCCCTCGAGCACGCGCCGGATCGCATCCGGCCCGCCCCGGGCCTGCATGACCTCGATCGCCACGGCGACCTCGGCGAAGGCCAGCGCCGCCGCCTCCTGGCTGGGCAGCTTGGCCATGGAGGGGTGCATCTGGGCGAAGGTGACGAGCTTGCCGCTCTTCGCGGCGTCGCGGAGCATGGCCGCCGACCAGGGGGAGAGGATGTCCCCGCCCGGCCCCCGCCAGCGCGACTCGTACCAGCGGGCGATCCCCTCGTGCAGCCAGATGGGCGTCTCGTTCCGGGTGAGCCGGGTCACCACGTGGTGGACGTACTCGTGGGAGGCGGTGTCGAGCCAGTCGTAGCCGTGCAGGAGCGCCTTGGGCGAGGTCAGCATCATCTTGTCGAACTTGCAGATGGCGATGGTGCCGGTGTTCTTGATCTCCTTCTCGGTGAGCGTGGAGAGTCGCGCCAGCTGGCGGGTGTCCTCGACCACCTCGATGAGCACCTTGCCGGGCGGCACCGCCCCGAAGTCCTTCTCGAGCGCGCCCCGCTGGGCCTCCAGCGCCTCGAGGAGGTAGGGGACGAGGACCTCCTCCTTCCCCTTCGGGTGGCTCACCACGAAGTGATCGCTCTCGGCGCGCAGGTGGTTGCGGGTGACGTCGCGGGCCCCCTTGGCCATCGCCAGCCAGTCGCGCCCCATCCCGGAGGCGGGCCCCTTCTCGAGGAGCGACACCGACTCCTCGTAGCGGTGCTCGTGGAAGCGCAGCACGCCAAGCGCCAGCGCGATCGCCGGATCCGACGCCTCGGCGCCGGCGAAGGGGGCGAGCGCCGCGCGGGCCCCCTCGACGTCCTCGTCGGAGAGGTGCTCGAGCGCCTCGCGCGCCGCGGTGCGCGCGTCGGGCCCGGCGGGCGGCGGCGGCGGGGCGGCGGAGAGGGCCAGCGCGAGGAGGAGGGCCGAGGGGATCACTTCACGAGCTCCTCGTAGTAGCGCTTCACCTCGCCCTGGTAGGGCTCCGGCGTGCCCTGCTTCATGGCCTCGAGCAGGTCGCGCCGGAACTGCTCGCGGTTCTTCGAGGCGTCCACCTGGGGGATCTCCACCTTCTCGCGCGACGGGTCCCCCTCCATCCCCTCGTGCTGCGGCGTGCCGGAGGAGGCGTACGGGAACGGGAAGCCCCCTTCGCCCTTGCCGCCCCCCTTCCCCATCTCCTCGAGCCCCTTGCGCAGCCTTCCGAGCGACCCGAGCGCTTCCTGCTGCTCGCCGACGCCCCTCTGTGGATTCTTCTGGCCGAGCGAGCCCGCCGCCGCCTGCATGTGGCCGCGCCCCTCGGCCAGCTCCCGGCCGGCCTGGGGCGGGAAGACCGGCGCCTCCTGCGAGAGCTGGTCGAGCTTCTGCTGCAGCCGCCCGGCCTTCTGCTCGAGGGCCTGCTGCTCCTGGGCCAGCCGGTCGAGCTTCTGCTGCTCCCCCTGGGGCAGGACGGTTCGGGCCTCGGGGAAGAGCTTCTCCAGCTCCTCGCGGGCCTGGCGCGCCGGCGGCAGGGCGTTCTTGGCGTGCCCGGCCGCCTCCCGGAGCTCGGCCGGGTCGCGCTTCTGCAGCTGCGCGAAGCGCTCCGACATGGTGGCCTCGTCGTCCAGCCCGGCGGCGAGCCGCTGCAGGGGCGGCAGGGCCCGCCTGGAGGCCTCGAGGGCGGCGTCCAGGTCGCGGGAGGAGAGCGCCTTGCGCAGGTCGTCGAGCCGGTCGCGCGACTGGGTGAAGTCGTCCTCGGAGCGGGGGGTGGTCCCGGCACGCGACTGGCGGAGCTCGGCCTCGGCCTTCCGGGCCAGCTCGTCCACCTTGCGCAGCGAAGGCTCGGCCTTCTTGAGCCGCTCCTGGGCCGCCTTGCGGTAGGCGTCGCGCACCTTCTCGGTCTCGGACGCCACCTTCCCCTGCTCCCGCTCGACCGACTCGAGGTCCTTCTGGAACTCGCGCAGCTCGCGGGTGAGGGCGGCGGTGCGCTCGTCGGGGGCGCCGGCGGTGCGCTTCAGCGAGGCCATCATGTCGTCGAGCGCGCTCCCCATGGCGTCGAGCTCCTTCAGGGCGGCCTCGACGTCGTCCCGGGCGAGCATCTCCTCGACCCGCTGCATGCCCCCGGCGACGTCCTTCCCCTTGGCCATCTCGGCCATGGCCTCGGCGTTCATGTGGGAGTCGGAGACGCCGCGGGCCAGCTCGGACATCTGGCGCAGCATGTCCTGCATCCGGGCGCGCAGCCGCGCCACCTCGGCGAGCAGCTGCTTCTTGGCCTGCTCGGAGGGGGCCTGCTTGTACTTCTCGAGGAGCGAGGCGAGCTCGCGCCGGCGCGAGGCCAGGTCCTTCGCCATGGCCACCAGGTCCTCGGCGCGCCGCTTGTCGAAGAGCTGCTCGAGATAGAGGATGTCCTTCTCCAGCTCCCGGTCGAGCGCGTCGTCGAGGTCGTCCACCCGCCGCGTCCCGAGGACGTCGCCGGGCCTGCCGAATTGCATCTGGCGGGCCAGCGTCTGGCGCGCGGCGGTGGTCAGGACCTCCCGCTCGCGAAGCCCCTGGGCCACGTTCTGGAGCGCCGCGGCGAGCTCCCGGGGCGCGGCCTTCTCCTTGCGCATGGCCTGGGCAGCCTCGCGCAGCCGCTCGTGGAGCTGCCGGGTCCGCCCGTCGAGGGCCAGCCCCGTCTGCACCCTGGCGGCGTCGGCCGGCTGCCCGCGCGGCAGCTGCTCCATCCGGTCGCCCAGGATGCGGACCATCTCCTCCCAGTGGCGCCGGGCCTCGGCGAGCAGCCGCTGGTGGTGCTCGGCCGGGCTGTAGATCTTCACCGCCCGTGTGGGAGAGGCGGCGCGCTTGGGGCCGGAGACGGTGTCGTTGTCCTTCACCTCCAGCCAGTAGAGGAGCCGCTCCCCCTCGGCGAGCCGCAGGGGGGCGAGGTCCAGGTCGAACTCGCCCGAATCGCGCCGCGCCGGGGCCAGCGAGCGGAGCGGCCGCCGCTCCTCGTCGCCGGCGGGGGCCTTCAGCACGAGCGTCAGGTCGGAGAGGCCGAAATCGTCGGAGGCGTTCCACTCCACGCGGACCCGGGCATCGCCAGCCACCTCCACCTCGCCGGCCGGGGCCGAGATGGCCACCTCCGGGAAGGCGTCCGGCTCCACCGTCACCGGGACGGGAGGTCCGTTGACCACCACCTTGTCACCCTCGGTGAACTGGAACCGGTAGCTCCCCGGCTCCTCGACGAGGAAGGTGCCGGTGAGCTCCCGTCCGTCCTTCACCGACAGCGCCACGACCCGGCGTGCCTTCGGATCGGCCCCCTCGACGGCGACCTGCGCCCCCTTGACCGGGCGGTCGGATCGGGTGGAGAGGCGGACCTCGGTGCCGCGCGGCGCCAGGACCGAGCCGTCGCTGCCCGGGACCTTGCGCTCGGAGCGCCCGGTGTAGGCCGGGTAGCGGTAGGTGATCTCGACGTCCCCGGTGATGGGCTCGGCGCGGGGCGGACCGGCCGGGGCGGCGACCCCCTCGACGAGGCGCGACCAGCCCCGCCCCAGGTTGGGGCCGAGGAGGACGGCCAGGGCGGCCCAGGCCGCGAGCACGGCGGCGAGGGACCAGGCGGCCCGGCGGGCCGGCCGGTCGGGCACGGCGGCGCGGAGGTCGATGGCGAGGGCCCGGGCCCCGGTGCGGGCCACGTGCTCGTCGGCGAGCGCGGTGGAGAGCCCCCGGGCGTCGAGTGCGCCCCGGTCGGCCGAGAGCTCGACCGCGGTGAGGAGCGCCGAGCGCAGTGAGTCGTCGGGGCCGGCGACCGTGGCCGCCACCTCCGGCGTGCCCCAGGCGGTCCGCCAGAGGGTCCAGCCGGCCCAGGCGAAGGTGCAGGACGCGGCGAGCACTGCGAGGGCGAGTGCGGCGGGGCGCAGCCAGCTCCCCTGGGCGGTGGATCCGACCCCCATGGCGACGGCCCCGGCGAGCAGGATCGCGACCACGGCGGCCGCCCCAAAGCCCAGGGCAGTGGCGACGACGACCCCCCGGCGGCGCCGGCGGGCATCCGCGAGGACACCGGAGATCTCGGAGTACGGCCCTTGCACGTGTTCCCGGAACAGAGGAGAGGGGGTTCGAAATCCGCGAAACCACGCGAAACTACGCGTACCCCGTCCGGGGCACAAGCGCTCAGGTACACCCGACCGGGTGTGGTAGCTTTCCCGGATCGAGGTGAATTTCCCCTCCGTCCCCCCGTCCTTGCCTATGGCTCTATCCGATCTCGAACTGGTGGAAAGAGCCAGGGGCGGCGACCCGGAGGCGTTCCGGGAGCTCGTCGTCCGGCACCAGCGAAGGGTCTACGCCGTGGCGCTCGGAATCGTGAAGGACAGGGATCTCGCCTGGGACGTCTCCCAGGAGGCCTTCGTGCGCGTGCACCAGCACCTCGCCGAGTTCCGGGAGGAGTCCTCCTTCACCACCTGGCTCCACCGCATCACGGCCCGGGTCGCCATCGACGTGCTCCGCAAGGAGCGGCCGGGGAGGCGGAGCGACGTGGCCGACGTCCCGGAGGCGGTCCTCCAGGAGGCGGCGCCGGGCGTCCTCGCCACCGCGCTCGGCACCAACCCCCAGGAGACGATGCTGCGTCACGAGCTCTCGGCGCGGCTCACCGAGGCCCTGGGCGAGCTGCCCGACCTGCACCGCGCCATCCTGGTCCTGCGCGAGATGGACGGCCTCTCCTACGAGGAGCTGTCCCTGCGGCTGGGGATCCCCAAGGGCACCGTGATGAGCCGCCTCTTCCACGCGCGCAAGAAGATGCAGGCGCTCCTGGCCGGATACGCCGGGATCGACGCGCCCGGCCGGGGGAACGCCCGGTGAGGTGCGCCGGCGCCGCCCCGCTGCTCGGCTCGCTGCCGGGAGAGCTCGACCCCACCGAGGCGGCGTTGCTCGGCGCGCACCTCGCGACCTGCGAGCCCTGCCGGGCGCGCCTGGCCGACATCGAGGCCCTCTCCGGCGTGGTCCGGGACGGGCTCCGCGACGAGGCGGCCCGGCGCGACCTCTCCATCTTCGCCGACGGCGTCATGGCCCGCATCCCCGCCTCTGCCTGGCAGGGCGCTCCGGCCGGTCCGCTCGAGCGGCTGCGGGCCTTCCTGCGCCGCCACCGGGTGCTGGCGGCGGCCTCGGCGCTCGCTCCCGCGCTGGCCGCGCTCGCCCTCTACCTGTACATTGGCCGGACCGGTGGAACCGGCCCTTCGGAGCTGTCCGTCGAGGTCACCTCGGAGGACCTGGCGGCGATCGTGCTCGACACGAGCGACGGCCCGGTCATCCTGGTGGGCGACGGATCCGAGGGGACCTGACGGAGGGCGCATGCGGAGCACCTGGACGGCGGCGTGGGTGGCGGTGGCGGTGCTGGTGTGCCTGCCCGCCTGGGCGGCCGACGCGCCTGTGCCGGTGCGCATCCGGGTGCTCCAGGGGTTCCGGCAGGGCGCGCCAGGGGTGCCCCCCGGGCTCGAGGACCTGCGCGGCCAGCTCTCCGCCACGGCCTACGTCCGCTGGGAGCAGGCCGGCGAGATGCAGGCGTCGATGGTGCCGAAGAAGCCTGTGTCGGTCTCCTTGCCGGGAGGCGGTTCGGTGTCGGTGACGCTCGTCGAGGCGCGGCAGGGGGCGGCCACCTTCGAGGTGAGCGCGCCGGGGTCGCGGACCCAGTCCCGGGTCACGGTGCCGCCGGGCAAGCGCATCGTGCAGCAGGTCTCGGCCGAGCAGGGCGGGAGCGCCTGGTTCGTCACCATCAAGGCGGGCGGGTAGGGACGTGATCGCGGAGCCAGAGCCCACCACCAGGTTCATCCGGCCGGCCCGCGGTCTGCAATTCCTCGATCTCGGCGAGATGCTCCACTACCGGGAACTGCTGGCGTACCTGGCCCTACGGGACGTCCAGGTCCGCTACAAGCAGACGGCCATCGGAGTCCTCTGGGTAGTTCTGCAACCCGCTCTCTTGGTGGGAGCGTTCTGGGTCTTCTTCGGGAGGCTCTCGGGCATCTACGAAGGCATTGGGGGAACGCCTTACCCCCTCTTCGCGCTCACCGGCCTTCTTCCTTGGCAGTACTTCGCCCGGGTGCTGAGCGATTCCGGAAGCAGCTTGGTGACGAATCAGCGACTCGTTACGCGGGTCTACTTCCCACGTATCATCGTCCCGATCTCCACTGCGGTGGCCGCCCTGGTGGACTTCGCGATCGGGCTCCTGCTTCTCGTCGTGGTCATGATCTGGTACGGGGTAGCGCCACGAGTTGCCCTGCTGGCCTTGCCCCTTCCGCTCCTCCTCCTCCTCCTCACCTCGCTGGGCTTCGGCTTCTGGCTGGCAGCTCTCAACACCGAGTATCGGGACGTGATGTACGCGATGCCGTTCCTGGTCCAGTTCTGGATGTTTGTCACCCCGGTCGTCTACCCAGTGACGCTTGTGCCGGAGCGTTATCGGTGGCTCCTGGGGCTCAACCCCATGGCGGGCGTCACCGAGGGATTCCGCTGGTGCCTGCTTGGTGCTCCAGCGCCTGGATCGCTGCTCTGGACCTCCTTCGTCGTGGCCTCCGCGGTCTTCATGTCCGGCATTGCTTGGTTCCGGTCCCGCGAGCGCGTCTTCGTGGACATGCTCGGGGGCTAGCGTGGGGACGCCCGCCATCTCGATCAAGGGGATCGGAAAGCGCTACTGGCTGGGAGGCGCAGTCCCCTACAGGGCCTTTCGGGACACGCTTGCCGGAGCGCTGTCGCTGCCCGGTCGCCTTCTCGCCGGGACCGGACGCCAATCCCGACGCGAGGTGTTCTGGGCGCTGCGGAACGCAAGTTTCGACGTGAACCCCGGCGAGGTGGTGGGACTCATCGGGCGCAACGGCGCCGGCAAGAGCACGCTTCTCAAGATTTTGAGCCGAATCACCGATCCCACCGAGGGGGAGATCGCGCTCCGGGGGACGGTCAGCAGCCTGCTCGAGGTCGGTACCGGGTTTCACCCCGAACTCACGGGACGGGAGAACATCTTCCTCAACGGGGCAATCCTGGGAATGCGTCGGGACGAGATCCGCTTCAAGTTCGACGAGATCGTCGACTTCTCCGGGGTCGCGAAGTTCATCGACACCCCGGTAAAACACTATTCGAGCGGCATGTACACCCGCCTCGCCTTCTCCGTCGCCGCGCACCTGGAGACTGACATCCTCCTCGTGGATGAGGTCCTGGCCGTTGGGGACGCACAGTTCCAGCGGAAGTGCCTGGGAAGGATGGGCGAGATCGCGAAGGGCGGCCGCACCGTCATCTTCGTGAGCCACAACATGGCCGCCTTGCGGAGCCTGTGCACGCACGCAGTCTGGCTCGAGGGCGGGACAGTGGCCAGGACCGGCACCACGGATGACGTCATGGCCGCCTACCAAGACTCTATCGAGGAGCGCGGAGACTTCACCTCCACGGATCTTTCCAGTTGGCCGAACCGCTACGGCTCGGGAGAGGCCCGGGTCGTCGAGGCGGTTCTCAGGGGCGTGGACGGTCAGCCCGCCCGGGTGCTCCGCTACCTTGAGCCTGCGGTGCTCGAGTTCACGCTCGACAGCCAGTTCCCGGACGAGATCACCCTGTCGGCGATCTGTATGACCCGAGATGGGATGAAGGCGCTCCAACTCGTCCACTACGACACTCCAGGCTTCGCCCCGGGTGTTGTCTTCGGGCGCCGGAAAGTGCGAGTGGGCATATCCTCGCTCCCCCTGCAGTGCGGCGAGTACATGTGGGCAATCGGTGTGCACGGACCCGGCCAGACTCCCGTGGACGTCGTGCTCGAGGTCCTCCCGTTCTCCGTCGAGGAGAATCCGGCTCGCACTCTGCGCCCCTTCCCCTCGCACCAGAGGAACGGGCTCTGCTCCCTCCTCGCCGACTGGAAGTTCATCGAGTTGTAGGCTAGATCCTCATGCCACACAGCCGCTTCGGTCACATCCCTACCGTCCTCGGCGCAGTCTCCCAGCTTTCCCCTGTCTCCATTCTCGAGGTCGGCGTCACCACCGGGACATGGGGGAGCCTTCTCCGGGAGTATCTGGGACCGGATGCGGCCGAGAATGATCCTTCCCTTCCCCCCCGGGGGATCTGGCAGGGCCGCATCGACGGGATTCTCGTCCGCACGGGCCTTGTGATGCCGGTCCTCGAGCGGCTCTACGATCAACTCCGAATCGGCGATCCGCGCGCCCGACTCGAGGATGCGGGGCTCTACGACGTCGTCCTCCTCGACCGATTCCTGGATGACCTCCCGGCGGCTGAAGGGCGCGATCTACTCGGTATGTGCCTGAACCACGCGCGGCAGGCCGTCATCGTTGTCACCCTCGTGCCGGAGGAAGGCCGCCGGTCGTATGCGCTGGACGACTTCCCTGCCGTCGCCAGTTTGGTTGCCAATGAATCAGCCGACGGGCTTCGCACTACCGTCCTGTTGCGGAAAGGGGTGCGACCCCCGTCCTTCCGGATAGGGCCGCGCTGGCAGTCTCTCCTGGGCGACCTTGTCCGCTGCGTCGGAGGTCTGGCCGATCGAACGATACGGCGGCTGGCGCAGCGGGACAGGGACTCGTCGGTGGACGATTTCGATTCCGCCGCCTTCTGGGAGTCCCGGTACCGATCAGGCGGCAACTCCGGCGACGGTTCCTATGGACGGTTAGCGAACTTCAAGGCCCGCATCATCAATGACTTCGTCGCGGAGTTCGGGATCGAGCGCGTCGTCGAGTTCGGCGCCGGCGACGGCAACCAGCTCTCGCTCCTGAGAATTCCTCGGTACACGGGACTGGACGTCTCCCCGACCGCCATCGCGTGGCTGCGCACCTGCTACGCGAAGGACGCAACCAAGCGGTTCCTCCTTATCGGTGGCGGCGCGGCCAGCCCCATCGCCGGGGAGACTTTCGACCTGTCCTTGTCCCTCGACGTCATCTACCACCTGATTGAGGATGCGGTGTTCGAACGGTATATGCGCGACCTGTTCGCCGCCTCCCGCCGTTTTGTGTTGATCTACGCCTCCGACCGGGATCGCAGGGACGCACCTCACGTTCGTGACCGGGAGTTCTCCCGATTCGTGTGCCGGGAGCTACCTGAGTGGCGGCTCCTCCGGCACTTTCCCAACGAGTTCCCGGAGGAGAGCCGGTCGAGCTTCTTCATTTACGAGCGGACGCCGGTCGACCCCGATTTCCAAGGGCCCTCGACCGAATGAGCGTTCTCTGGGTCATGCCCAACTGGAACGTTCCATCTGAGCTCTGGATGCAGCGCATGCTCCGGATGGTTTCCGGAGACCTCGCGGGGATCTGCGCCAACCAACCGCTCGCCGGGGTCTGGGACGACGGTGCGCCCGCTTTCGCCTTGGACCGAAGATATCGTTCCGTCTTTGAGCGCGCATTGAGGCTCGCAACGTTTCAGCGACTCACACCGGGAGTCGTGCTCAATGAGGCCATCACGACGACTCGCCCTCGTAAGGTCTTGGTCCACTACCTCGACTTCGCGTGCCGATTCGAGAAGATCCTTCAGGGCTGCGGCGCGGACGTTCTCGTCCATTGCCACGGCTACGACGTCAGCTGGGACATCCGGAGGGAGGACGACGCGGAGCGTCCCTACTTCAACGGTGGTTACCTGCCTGCGGTTCGCCGCCTGGCCACCTTCGCAACCTTCATCGCCAACTCCCAGCACACCCGGCGACAGTTGATCGACGTAGGGGTGCCAGTGGAGCGAATAGTGGTGAAGCACCCGGGAGTTCCAGTGCCCTCCACGCCGCCCCGGAGGTCTTCGAGGGGGCGGCTGCGAGTTCTCTTCCTGGGACGTCTCATCGATGTCAAGGGGCCCGACCTCGTGATCAGGGCCTTCGATCTAGCTTGCTCTCGTGGGCTAGACGCGGAGCTTGTGTTTGCGGGAGACGGAAGTCTTCGCGAGTCCTGCGAGGCGATGGCGCGGTCCTCCCCATTCGGCGACCGCATCCAATTCCTGGGCTTCGTGGACGAGGCAACGGGGAGGCGGCTTCGCGAGGAGTCCGACATCTTCACCGCTCACAACCAGACGGGCCCTCGGTCGCGGCAAGTCGAGGCATTGGGCGTGTCGGTGCTTGAGGCGATGGCCGAGGGGCTGCCAGTGGTGTCGGGGCGAAGTGGGGGGCTCGTCGAGACCGTGGTCCACGGGGAAACCGGCTTCCTCGTCAACCCCGGCGACGTCGAGGCCCATGCACGCGCGCTGCTCGACCTGTCGAAGGATGAGACGCTCCGAACCTCCATGGGAATGGCCGGATGGCGAAGGGCCAGGGACCTCTTCTCCTTGGAGGGAGAGCGCGATTCGCTCCGGGCAATCCTGGGCCTGACTGGCCGCCAAGGGGCCCTTTCCTTGCAATGAAGCCTGCGGCAAAGCAGAGTTCGACCATGCGGGGATATGACCCCGCCCACTACCCGAGATGGATCGAATGGACCTCTGGCGAGCAGCCCTTGACATCGGGTTGAAGCCCCTTCGAAGCAGCTTCGCGGACCTCCAGCGCTCGCTGGAGGACGCCCGGCTCCTGACCGGGAAGCTACTCGCGGACCGGAACCGCGAGCGCGGTCACGTCCCGCGACTCCGCGACGCCGAGTTCAAGGTGTTCTCCCAGTTCGGAGACGACGGCATCATCCAGTACCTGGTCCATCTCCTGGGACCGATGGAGGACGCCTTCATCGAGTTCGGGGTCCAGGATTACTCGGAGTCGAACACCCGGTTCCTGCTCCTCAACGACAACTGGCGAGGACTGGTGATCGACGGGGACGCAGCGAGCATGGAGCGAGTCCGGGCCCAGGACTACCACTGGCGCCACGACCTGACCGTGGTCGGTGCCTTCGTCGACCGGGACAACGTGAACGGCCTCTTCCGCGACAACGGCTTCGTAGGCCCCATCGGCCTGCTCAGCGTCGACATCGACGGCAACGATTACTGGGTCTGGGAGGCCATCGACACAGTCGATCCGGTGGTCGTGGTCTGCGAGTACAACGCGGTGTTCGGCCCGTCCCAGGCCGTCACCGTCCCTTACGACCCGGCCTTCCAGCGAACGCGGGCGCACTCGTCGAACCTCTTCTGGGGCGCCTCCCTCAAGGCACTGTGCCTGCTGGCGGAGCGGAAGGGCATGGCCTTCGTGGGCGCCAACGGGGCCGGCAACAACGCCTACTTCGTGCGAAAGGACCGGCTCGGCCCGCTGCGGCCCCTCGCCTGCGAGGAAGGCTTCGTCGACTCCCGGTTCCGGGAATCCCGCGGGCCAGATGGAAATCTCACCTACCTGCGGGGCGACGCGCGCCGGCGCGTCATCGCCGACATGCGCGTGGTGGACGTGGCGACGGGCAGGACCGTCCGCCTCGGCGACCTCGGGCCGGCTTGAGGAGCGATCCCATGGGCGTCGAGACCATCGATTACGGGGGCAAGAAGTACGCCGAGGTGATCCGGGCGGAAGAGCGGGTGTCGCACACCACATTCTTCTCACCTCCGGAGTCCTCCTTCCAGTTCGGCCTCCTCGCGCATCCCGCCGGCTTCGTCGAGGCGCCGCACTTCCACGCCGCGGCCACCCGGACCATCACCGACCTCCAGCAGATGTTCGTTGTCCAGCGCGGCGTCGTCGCCGTCCTGCTCTACGACGACGCGGGCCAACTCCTCCGCGAGGTGGTCCTCAGCGCCGGCGACGCCATCGTGCTGATCCACGGAGTGCACGCCATCCGGGTGATCGAGGACATGCAGTGCATCTCCGTGAAGCAGGGCCCCTTCCTGGGCACGGAGATGGACAAGGTGATGGTCGAGGTGAAGGAGCGATGATCCCGGTCTTCGAGCCATCGATCACCGAGGACGACGTGGCCGCCGTCGTCGCGGCGCTGCGCCGCGGGGAGATCTCGGGCTCCTTTGGCAAGGCCCTCGCCGAGTTCGAGCACGAGTTCGCACGGTACTGCGGGTGCAAGCACGGGATCGCCACCACGAGCGGCACGACCGCCCTGCACCTGGCCGTCGCCGCCGCGGGGATCGGTCCAGGCGACGAGGTGCTGGTCAGCGCCTCCACCAACGTGGCCACGGCGCTGGCCGCGTACCACAACGGCGCCGTCCCGGTGCCTGTGGATGCCGAGGACGTGACCTGGAACCTCGACCTCGACCGCGTCGAGGGACTCATCGGTCCACGCACCCGGGCCATCCTGCCGGTGCACCTCTTCGGCCACCCGGTGGACATGGACCGACTCCTCGAGATCGCGCGACGGCACGGGCTCGTCGTCATCGAGGACTGCGCCGAGTCGCACGGGGCGACCGTCCGGGGACGCATGACCGGCGGCCTGGGCGACATGGGGTGCTTCAGCTTCTACGCCAACAAGGTCCTGACCACCGGCGAGGGCGGCATGGTCACGACGAGCGACGACCGCCTGGCCGAGCGGCTCCGCCTGCTGCGAAACCTGGGCTTCACCACCCCGCGCTTCCGCCACGAGGTGGCCGGCTTCAATTTCCGGATGACCGGTTACCAGGGCGCCCTGGGCCTGTCGCAGCTTCGGCGCGTCGAGCTCATCGTCGCCGAAAAGCGGCGGGTGGCGCGCGCCTACTCCAGGCAACTCGAGGGAGTTCCAGGCCTGCGGCTCCCGGTCGAGCTCGACTGGGCGCGAAACGTCTACTGGATGTACGCGGTGGTCGTGGAGCCGGGCTTCGGCGTGACGCGCGACGCACTCATGGCGCGCCTGAAGGAGGACGGCATCGAGACCCGCACCTTCTTCTGCGGCATGAACCAGCAGCCCTTCCTGCGGGCCCAGGCGGGGTATCGAGAGGTCCCCTGCCCCGTCGCCGACCGTCTCTGGGAGACCGGTCTCTACCTTCCCTCCTCGGTTTCGCTCGACGAGGAGTCCATCGCCACCGTGGCGCGCGCCATCCGCCGCGCCTCCGGAGCCTGAGGCAGCGGGGTCCGGATGAGCTCCTATGACGGCCGGCACGCGGAACTGTACGACCTCTTCTACGAGGCCAAGGACTACGAGTCCGAGGCGCGCTTCGTCCACGACTGCCTCGACCGCTTCGCCGAGGGCCCCTCGCGTCGGGTCGTCGACCTCGCCTGCGGGACCGGCCGGCACGCGCTGGAACTGGAGCGGCTCGGGCACGAGGTCGTCGGCGTCGATCACTCATCGTCCATGATCGATGTCGCCCGGCGCAGGGCCACCTCGACCGGCGCGGCGGCGCGTTTCCACCTCGGAGACCTGGCCCGGCTGGACGTTCCCGGAGCGCCCTTCGACGCCGCAACCTGCCTGTTCGACTCCATCGGCTACGTCGGATCCAACGAGGCGCTCTCGCGGACCTTCGCGGGCATCCACGCGACGGTACGCCCCGGAGGGCTCCTGGTCTTCGAGTTCTGGCACGGAGCCGCCATGCTCCGGGACTTCGACCCGGTCCGGGTGCGGCGCTGGGAGACGCCAGCGGGCGAGGTCCTCCGGATCTCCGAGACCGAGCTCGACTGCGAGCGGCAGCTGGCCCACGTTCGCTACCGGGTCAACGAGCACCGGCGCGACGGCACCTTCGCGTCGTTCGAGGAGACCCAGACCAACCGCTACTTCCTCGTCCAGGAGATGGCGCTCTGGCTCACCTCCGCGGACTTCCAGCCGCTCGCCTGGCTGGATGGATTCTCCCTCGACGGCCGTGTCACCGAGAAGACCTGGCACGTCGTCGCCGTGGCCCGGCGCGGAACCCGGGAGGCCTGACCATGCGCGTCGGAGTCCGCGGGAGTCAGATGTCGGCCGACGTCGGCGGCGGTCATACGTTCGAGCGCGAAGTGTTCGACGAGCTCGCTCGCTTCGCGGGCGAGTCTCCGCATCGGTTCGTTGCGCTCGGCGGGCTGCGCCCGTCCCCGGATGTCACGGAGAATCCAGCCAACCTCGAATACCGGGAGCTGCCGGGGATGGGCAAGCGCCTGGTCCGGCGCCTTTCGGGGTCGAGCCTCGAGGCCGAGCTATCGCACGAGGGGATCGATTTGGTGTGGAACCTTGGGCCCTCGCACCCGGCCACCGACATTCCGTTCCTCACCGTCGTCTGGGACCTCCAGCACCGGCTGCAACCCTTCTTCCCGGAGGTGAGCGCGGGAGGCGAGTGGGAGCGCCGGGAGAGGCAGTATCGGGTCAACCTGCGCCGGGCCGCTGGGGTCATCGTCGGGACGGGGGCGGGGCGGAACGAGGTCACCTCGTTCTACGGCGTCCCTCCTTCGCGCATCCACGTGCTGCCTCACCCCACGCCGCGCTTCGCGCTCGCCGCGCCACCCGAGGCTCCGGGGATCCTGGATCGGTTCGGGCTTCCCGAGCGGTTCGTGCTCTACCCGGCGCAGTTCTGGCCTCACAAGAACCACGTGAACCTCCTCCTCGCCCTGCGGATCCTGCGCGATCAGGGCGTCGACCTGGCCCTGGTCTTGGTGGGCTCGGACAAGGGGATCGCGCCGCTCGTGCGCCATGTCGCGGCGGAGCTTGGGCTCGAGCCCCGGGTCCACTTCCCGGGATTCGTCACGACCGGCGAGCTCGTCGCGCTCTACCGCCGCGCCGTCTGCCTCGCCTATGTGAGCCTCTTCGGTCCGGAGAACCTGCCCCCGCTCGAGGCCTTCGCGCTCGGCTGTCCGGTCGTCGCCGCGAACGTCTCCGGATCCGAGGAGCAGCTCGGGGACGACGCACTTCGGGTCGACGCCACCGACCCGGACCGCCTCGCGGAGGCCATCCGGAACTCGATCGAGGATACCGGGCTCCGGCAAGGGCTCATCGCTCGCGGAAGGCTCCGCGCCAGCCAGCGGACTGGACGCGAGTTCGTCCGCGGCGTCTTCGGCATCCTCGACGGGCTCGCTTCGTCCATCCGGTGCTGGAGGCCGGAGACCGACCGATGAGCCCGCCTCGCGTCCCGGTGGCCCTCTTCGCCTACCTGCGGACGGACTGCCTCGCGCGGACGCTTGGGTACCTGGAGGAGAACGGCGTCCGTCTCCTCTATGCATTCAGCGACGGCCCCCGGTCGCCTGCCGAAGTGGAGGCGGTCGACGGCGTTCGCAGGTTGCTCCGCGCCGTGGACTGGGCGGAGGTGACGGTCGTGGAGCGGCCAGTGAACCTCGGCCTCGGCGTGTCGATCCGCGCCGGCGTGGAGGAGGTCCTTGCGACACACGAATCGATCGTCGTCGTCGAGGACGACCTGGAGTTCATCCCCGGGACGTACGACTTCGTCTGCGAGGCCCTGGAGCGCTACCGGGACGCGCCCGACGTTCTCAGCGTGACGGCATGGACACACCCGCGCACCACCCCCGCGAGGGTGGATGGTCCCTACTTCGACGGTCGGACCGAGTGCTTGTTCTGGGGCACCTGGCGCCGGGCCTGGCGGGGGATGGAGCGGGACGCCCTCGCCCATCTGGAGGACGCCGTCGCCAGGGGGATCGATCCGGCACGCTACGGGGACGACCTCGTGGAGATGGCGCGGAACGAGAAGGCCCGCAACATCTGGGCGGTGCGGTGGTCCTACCTGCACATCGCGAGGGGAGGCCTCTGCTTGCGTCCGCCGCACAGCCTGGTCACCCACGCCGGGCTCGACGCGCACGCCAGCAACGCCGGCCAGGACACCCGCTGGCTCAATGCCCGTCTCGGCCCGCTTCCGCAGCACCCGATCCGCTGGCCCGATCCGGTCGAGCATCCCGACTGCCCCCGACTGTGGCAGGGCGCGTGCAGAATGCCTCGCGGCCGGGTGCGCAGGCTCCTCGATTGGGTCGCAAGGCGCCCTGGATCCGCTCGTTGATGGCCCCGTCCCTTCGTAGGATCGCGACGCTTCTTCCGGACCCGGCCAAGCGGGTGATCACCCGTGCCCGGGAATCGTTGCAGCGCGCGATCTGGGCGCTGGATCCCGCCCGGAGAGCGGCGCTCGCCCACATGCAGCGCATCACTGCCACGCGCCCTCTCCACCTCGCCCTCGAGACCAACGACCGCTGCAATGCCAGGTGCGTCTTCTGCGCTCGTCGAAAGCTACCGCAGCACGATGTGACGATGGAGATGGACCTTTTCGAGAAGATCTGCGGGGAGTACTCCGACCTCGGTGGAGGATTCCTGGGATTCTCGCCGCTCCTCGCCGACCCTCTTCTCGACAGATTGCTGGTCGACCGGGTCCGCCTCGTGAAGCTTTCCTTCCCTTCCATCACGCTGCACATGTTCACGAACGCGATCGCCCTCCCCAGACTTTCGGACGACGATGTCCTGCTCCTTCTGCGATCGCTCGACCACGTCAACGTGAGCATCGGGGGGCTCGACGCGGCCGACTACCGGACCATGTTCGGAGTCGATCAGTTCGAGAACGTCTGGTCGTCGCTCCAGCGCCTGGCAACCTTGAACGCGCGAGAAGGCGGTCACTGCAAACTCCTCTTGCACGTGCGGACCCACCGAACGCTCGAGTCCGTGTTTCGGTCCCCGACGCTGGCGCAGTTGAGGGATCTGGGGTTCATCTGCAACGACGTCATCAATACCTTCGCCAACTGGGGCGGGCTGGTGACCCGCGACGACCTGCCGGAGGGGGCCGGCCTCCATCCTGTCTCCTCCGCCCCGCGACCCAGCACGTGCCTCTTTCCGTTGACCTACCTTCCCATCCTGCCGGACGGGACGGCCCTGGGGTGCGGCTGCATGGATGCGGCGGAGCAACTCGTCGTCGGGGACGCGAGGACCTCGACCCTGCGGGAGATCTGGACGGGGTCGTCGATGGATGGCCTTCGGGACTCCTTCGCAAGCGGGAAGCTCCACCCGCTCTGTCGCACCTGCACCTACTACATTCCCCACGAGCAGGTGCTTGGCCATCCCCGACTGCGCCGCTACAACGCTGGCGAGGATCTCTGGGCTGGCTCCTAGCGCTCGTCCGTCCAGCGGCGCGTCGCCCGGTCATAGTGAATGGCGCGGCGGTGATGCACCCGGGATCGGATGGCCGCGGCGTGCCACGCCAAGCCGTCCCCGGCGGCGACCAGCAGGTCGAGCGGACCCGGCCGCTTGGTGAAGGACGCCACCTCGCGACGGTAGGCCTCCGCGGCCTCCGACTTCTGGCCCGCGTGGTAGGTGAACCCACCCAGGCAGGACTGCACCAGCCGCAGTTCGGCACGTCGGGCGAACCGCGTCCACAGGTAGTAGTCGCCCGCCAGCTTGAGGGCCGCGAGGGCGCCGTAGTCGAGGTCCTCCTGCATCGACCTCCGCCAGAACGTCGACTCCTGCTGAACGTGCCTGGGGAGCAGCCGGCCGCCGTAGACTCCAGAGCGGATCAGCCTGCCTCGGTACCGGTGTGGGAGAACGGCATCGATGACCTGGCCGCCCTCGTTGTACATGACCTGGATCCCGGTGACCCATTGCGCCGGAGTCTGCTCGAATACGTCGGCCACCACGTCGAGCGCGGCAGGGGAATAGACGTCGCCGGCGTTCAGGTACGCGACCACGTCCCCGGTGGCCTTGCGGAGCCCCTTCGCCAAGGCCTCGTACATCCCGCCGTCTCTTTCGGAGTGGACCTCGGCCGCCTCGCCGCAGATCCGACGGACGGCCTCCAGCGTCCCGTCGCGCGAGCCTCCGTCGCACACCAAGTACTCGAGCCGGAGCCGGCCGCTTCGCACGGCGGTCTGCGCCATGATCGACTCCGCGGTGCGGGACACCAGCCCTGCCGCGTCGAGGCAGGGGGTCACCACGGTGATCGACGCGACTTTCATGTCCGGTACCGCTCCCATGCTACACGATGCGACCGGGGCTCCGGAGCGGGGTTCACGGGCCGCTCCGGGCAACCTTCCGCAGCACCTCGAGCGTCCGCTCCGCCACCTCGCGCCAGGTGAGCGGTCGCTTCTCCAGCACCGTGGGCCCTGGTTCCCGAAGTGCCACCAGCAGCGCATCCGGTTCGGCGAAGTCGATCTGGAACCGGTGCGGAACCCCGATCTCGTCGAACACCGGTAGCCGGGAGGTCACGATGCGCCTGCCGAACACGGCCGCCTCCAGTACCGGCAACCCGAAGCCCTCGTACCGGCTGGGGAAGACCACCGTCGCCGCGCCCGCGTAGAGTGCATCGACCCCGGCCTGGGAGACGAACCCCCGATGTTCCACGACGTCGTCGAGACCTAGATCGCCCAGGAGCCGGCGCAGCCCCTTCCACTCCCGGGTCCGGATCCCGCTGAGGAGCAGACGGTAGCCGGGCTCTCCCCCTTCTCGCAGCACCGCGAGCGTCCGGAAGAGGGTGGCGTGGTCCTTGTGCGGGTAGGTGGCGGCCGGGTAGTAGAGGTACGGGGCGCCGGCCTCGTGCGGCGTCACCCCGGACACGTCTCTCGGAGTGAATCCGTGGGGGATGGTCGTCACTCGGGCCGGCTCGATCCGGCTCTCCTCGAGCAGCGCCTGCCGGGTGAACCCGGAGACCGCGATGAGGTGCCGTGCCGCCGCAAGGCTGCGTGGATAGACCCTGGAACGGAAGGTCCGGTCGAAGAGCCCGAAGTTCTGGGGGTGGGCGAGATGCTGGAGGTCGCCCACCGTGACGACCGACGGCACCTCGACACGCGCCGGGAAAATCGACTGTTGCGGGAAGAGGAGCACGTCGGCCCGGGTGGTGGCGAAGAGGCGTTCGAGCCCGCGGTCGCGCCACGGCGTGTACGCCTCGAGCACCCGGCGGGCCACGACCTCCCCCGCGGAAACCTGTGCCACCATTCTTTGCCAGCCTGGCGCGGCGATCTCGCGATCGAGGTCGCGGTCGAGCACGAGGAGGAGGTCATCGCCCCCGGCCACCCCGGGCAACTCGCGGACGAGTGCCCGGACGTAGGTCTCGGCCCCGCCGACGCTCCCGGGGCGGAGCGAGAGAAGGCTCATGGCAATCCGCATGTGCAGCCATGGAATAGCACTTTCGTCCGATTCCCATGGCTTTCGCGACGCCGGGCCATGCATGACCTAGAATGTCGGTCGCGGCCTCGCCCATGCCCTTCCGCCAGACCCCATCCCTCGCCGAGCTTCCTCCTCCCCCCCGACCACTGCAGGGCTGGCCGTGGACGTCGGAGACGCCGGCGGCGAGGCTCCCAGCGGCCGCCGCGCCGGGCGTGACGCTCGTCACCCCATCGTTCAACCAGGCAGTCTTCCTGGAGGCGACGATCCGGTCCGTGCTTCTCCAGGGCTACCCGCGTCTCGAGTACTTCGTCATCGACGGCGGGTCGACCGATGGCTCGGTCGACGTCATTCGAAAGTACGCACCGTGGCTCTCCGGCTGGGTTTCGGAAGCCGACCGGGGACAGTCCCACGCCATCAACAAGGGGCTCGCGCGATCGGAGGGATCCTTGCTCGGTTGGCTCAACAGCGACGACCGGCTGCTCCCGGGCGCGCTGCAAGGTCTCGCCCGCGCGGCCACCGAGCAGCCAGAGGCGGTCGCCTGGGTGGCGAGCGCCCGGACGGTCGAGCCCGATGGCACCGTGGTCCATCCCCGCGTGCCTCCCCGCGGCCTCGACAGGGACTCCATCGCCGACTGGAACCACGTGGGTCACGTGCCCCAGCCGTCCTGCTTCTTCTCCCGGGTCGCGATCGATCGGGTGGGCCCCCTCGATGAGCGGTACCACTTCGTCATGGACGTCGACCTCTGGCTTCGCCTCGCTGCTGTGGGTCGCATCGTGGAAGTCGAGGAGATGTGGGCCGAGGAAACCCGCCACGACGCGGCGAAGACCATGGCCCAGCGGGGGTCTTTCCTCGCGGAACTGCATCTGCTGCAGATTCGGAGCGGCTACGAGGCGCTTGCCCTGCAGCGCCTGGGTTCCGAGCTCCAGGAACTCGAGTTGCACCGGCGCGGGTCCGCAGCCGCCCGGGTGAAGCACGAGTTGGTCCTCCTCCTCCACCCCTTGCTCGAGCTGCTTCGCCGGAGGCGCGCAGCGCGGGAGCGCGGCAACTCCGGGCCATGACGGGACCCTTCATCTCCGTCGTCATCCCCACGATTCACCGTTCAGCACTCCTCGTGAAATGCATTGACGGAGTCCTGGCGGGCGACTGCGCCGACTTCGAGCTCCTGGTCGTCGACCAGAGCTCGGACGACCTTTCCCGCCTGGCCGTCGCCGGACGATTCGGGAACGACCCCCGGGTACGTTACCTCCACAGCGACGTGACCGGCGCGGCCCGCGCCCGGAACCTGGGCAGCGAGCACGCCTGCGGCGAGATCCTCGCCTTCCTCGACGACGACGCGATCCCGGAACCAGGGTGGCTCTCCGCATTCGCCAGGGCCTTCCGGGAGTCCAAGCCGAGACCCGGAATGGTGGGGGGACGGGTCACTCCGGCGTGGGAGGGTCCTCGCCCCGCTTGGCTTCCCGACGAGTTCATGTCCCTGCTCGGGGCCTACGATGCCGGGGACCGAGCGAGGGCGTTCCCGGCTGGCGACTTTCCGATGAGCGGGAATTTTGCGCTTCCGCGGGCGCTCATGCAGCAGTTGGGGGGCTTCGACACGCGGCTCGGATTCGACGAGGGACGGAGCAATCCACTGCTCGGCGGCGAGGACTCCCACCTCGGGCTCAAGGTCGCCAACGCGGGGCTCCCGGTCCTCTACGATCCGGGCGCCGAGATCCGTCACCTCATCCGTGGCGGCAAGCTCACTCCCCGGTACCTGATCCGTCGCCTCTACTGGCACGGCCGAACCTACGTCCAGCTGCGACACCGGTCCGACGGGGATCGCCGAACCTGGAGGCACGTATTGAAGGATTCCCGCGCGAAGCGCTCCGCCAGGCCCGCTCCCGGCGGGCGAAAGCGACCGTCCCTTCGGAGCCGGGCCATGTTCGCCGGGGCGGGGCTCGCCTTCGTTGTCGGTGCACTGGTGGAGACCCTCGTCCTGCTGGCGGGTCGAGAGGACTGAGAACCGTCTGGTCTCGAGGACTACCGCTTCGCGATTCCCGTGAAGGGTGCGACGTCCGCCAACCTGCGATACAAGATCGGTCGGTCATGTCGTCGCTCTCCGTCCTCGTCCCGGTCTTCAACGAGCAGCACCTCGTGGCGGCCTCGCTGGCCCGCCTCTCGGCCCTCGAGTCGAGCCCGCACCTCGAGCGCATCCAGGTCGTCGTGGTGGATGACTCGTCTCGGGACGGAACCCCCGGCGCACTGCACTCCTTCGCCGCCGAACGGGGGATCGCGCTCGCCCCCCCACCGCCCGCGGCGCCACGCGCGGGGATCGGCTCGGTCCCGGCGATCGAGCTGGGCCGGGGTCTTCACGGCAAGACCGAGTGGGTCTTCCTCCGCCACGAGCGGAACGGCGGCAAGGGCACCGCCGTCCGATCCGCGCTGGCGCTCGCCGACGGCGAGTTCTCGGTGATCCACGACGCCGACCTCGAGTACCACCCCAAGGACATCCTGCGCATCGTCGAGGTCCTGGTGCGCGAGGGCGCCGACGCGGTGTTCGGCAGCCGGTTCGCAGGCGGCGAGGCCCGGCGGGTGCTGCTCTTCCGGCACCAGATCGGAAACAAGCTCCTCACCTTCCTCACCAACCTGGTCACCAACCTGAACCTCACCGACATGGAGACCTGCTACAAGGCGGTCCGCACCGATCTCCTGCGCTCCATCCCCATCGTCTCCAACGACTTCCGGCTGGAGCCCGAGCTCACCATCAAGCTGGCCAAGCGGGAGGCGCGCATCTTCGAGGTGCCCATCAGCTACTCGGGGCGCACCTACCAGGAGGGCAAGAAGATCGGGTGGCGGGACGGGCTGAAGGCGCTCCTCGCCATCTTCCGCTTCTCGCTCGGCGACGACGTCTACGTGCGCGACGAGCACGGCTCGCAGATGCTCGGGCGCCTGGCCCGGGCCCAGCGGTTCAACGGCTGGATGGCCGACGTGATCCGCCCGTTCCTGGGCTCCCGGCTGCTGGAGATCGGATCGGGAACGGGGAACCTGACGCGCCGGCTCGTTCCACGCGACGTCTACGTGGCCAGCGACGTGAATCCGCTCTACGTGAAGACGCTCCAGAACCTCACCAGCGACCGGCCCTACCTGGCCGCCCGCTTCACCGACGTCACCGACCTGGCCTCCTATCCCCAGCTGGCCGGGGGCTTCGACTCGGTGGTGTGCCTGAACGTGATCGAGCACATCGACGACGACGTGGGAGCACTTCGCAACATCTGCGCCGCCCTCTCCGCGAACGGGAAGGCCATCGTGCTCGTCCCCAGCGGGCCGTGGAACTTCGGCTCGCTCGACGAGGTGCTCGGCCACAAGCGGCGCTACACCGAGGCCAGCCTGCGCCGGGTCGCCGAGGAGGCCGGTCTCGAGGTGAAGCAGATCGTGCGCTTCAACCGGGTCTCCTCGCTGCCCTGGTTCCTGAACGGGCGGGTGATGCGCAAGACCAGCTTCGGGCTGCTCCAGATCCGCATCGTCGACTGGATCACCCCCATCTCCCGGGTGGTGGACCGCTTCCTCCCCTTCCCGCCCCTCTCGCTCATCGCGGTGATGGAGCGGCGGCCCGAATAGAACCACCGGGTGCCCCTCTCCGACGCCATCCGCGCACTCTCCGCCTTCGAGCCCCCGGCCGCGCTCCCCCCCTGCGACCTGGCCCTCCTCGCCGAGGTCCTCGAGGCCAACGGGCTCGCCCCCATCGCCAGCTACCACCTGGAGACCTGCGCGCTGGGCGCCGGTGTCCCCGCCCAGTTCCGTGAGAAGCTGCTCGCCCTCTACCAGGGCGTGGTGAACGACAACGTCTACCGGATCATGACGCTCCGGGGCGCCCTCAAGGCGAGCCCCGTCCCGGTGGTGGTGCTCTCCGGCCTGGCGGCCGTGGACTGGCTCTACCCGCACCTGGCCTTCCGCCCGCTCGGCGACCTGCGCCTGGCCGTCCGGGGGGAGGACGGGGCCCGGTTCGCCGAGGCGGCCAAGGGCGCCGGCTTCCGCGTCGAGGCGGTGGCCGGGGGTGGACGTGGGGCGGCCTTCGGGGACGACCGGGTGCGCTTCACCATCCAGGAGGGGCTCTGGCAGGGGGCCCCCCCCGACGCGGGGCTCTTCGACCGGGCCACGCCGCTTCCCGCCCTGGGACCGGAGATCCGGCGCCCGTCCCCGGAGGACATGCTGCTCTCCACGGTGGCCGAGCAGGCCGAGCAGGGGCTCTACGCGCCGCTCGTCACCTTCGTGGACCTGCGGGAAGTCCTCCGGCTCGATCCTCCGCTCGATTCACTACAGGTGAAAGAACGGGCCGTCGCGCTGGGGCTCTCCCGGGCGCTGCACGGCTCGATGGCGCTGCTCGCCCTCCACTTCCCGGAGGTGGCGGGCGCCGCCGGGGCCCTCGCCCCGCCGCTCTCGGCGCCGGAGCGCGCCGCCGTGGACGCGGTGGTCCGCTCCGCCGGCGACCCGTCTCGCCTCACCCACCTGCGAGGCGCCCAGGCGGCGGCCCGGCTGGCGCTGCTCCCTCGTTAGCTCCGTTTCGCCTCGAACGCGACGGCGCCGCCAGCCCGTGGTGTAATGGACCTTCCGTGCGCGTCCTCGCCATCGTCCCCGCCTTCAACGAGGAGCGGAGCCTCCCCGCGGTGGTGGCCGGGCTGCGCCGGTCCGCGCCGGGCGTGGACGTCTGCGTGGTGGACGACGGCTCCACCGACGGCACCGCGGCGGTGGCCCGCTCCCTGGGGGCCACGCTGCTCTCCCTCCCGGTGAACCTGGGCATCGGCGGCGCGGTCCAGGCCGGCTACCGCTGGGCCCGCGACCACGGCTACGACGTGGCCGTCCAGGTGGACGGCGACGGGCAGCACGACACCGGGTACCTCCCCGCCCTGGTGGCCGAGGTGGCCTCCGGCCGGGCCGACCTGGCGGTGGGGTCGCGGTTCTTCGGACCCCGGGTGGCGGGCGCCTTCCGCTCCACCTGGTCGCGCCGGGCCGGGATCCGCTACCTCTCCCTCATGCTCCGGCTGCGCTGCGGGGCCCGGGTCTCCGATCCCACCTCCGGCTTCCGCGCCGCCGGCCGCCGCGCCATCGAGCTCTTCGCCCGCAGCTACCCTCCCGACTACCCGGAGCCCGAGTCGATCGCCGTGGCGGCCCGGGCCGGGCTCTCGGTGACCGAGGTCCCGGTGCGGATGACCGAGCGGCTCCACGGCGAGAGCTCGATCGGCCCGGGTCGATCGCTCTACTACCTGGTCAAGGTCTCCATGGCGCTGGTCCTGCTCCCCACGCGGCACGGCGCCGAGGAGGAGCTCGCGTGAGGACCGACCTCATCCCCATCGAGCTGCAGGTCGTCTCGGTCGTCATCCTGGCGGTCTTCCTGCTCTGGGTGCTCCGGCTGGTCCGCACCCAGCGCCTCTCGCTCCGGGACAGCCTGGTCTGGGTGGTGACCACCCTCGTCGCCACCGTGGTGGCCCTCTTCCCCGGGATCCTGGTGCGCGCGGCCCACCTGCTCGGCTTCCAGGTCGCCTCCAACGCGGTCTTCGGCGCCGCCGTCCTGTACCTGGCGGTGAACGTGCTCGTGAACACCGTTGCCAGCTCGCAGAACGCAGCCCGCATCCGGCGGCTGGCGCAGGAGTGCGCCTCGCTCCGCGCCGAGCTGGAGGCGGAACGCCGGACCCGCCGCGACGTCGGCGGCACCACGCCGGGACGGGACGGAGCCGGCCCGAGCCCGTGAGCCGCCCGCTCGTCTCCATCGTCGTGCCGTCGCTCGACCAGCGCCCCTTCGTGGAGCGCACGCTCGAGAGCATCCTCTCCCAGCGCGGCGACTTCGACCTCGAGGTGCTGGTCCAGGACGGCGGGAGCAGGGACGGCACGCTGGAGGTGCTGGAGCGCCACCGCGACCGGATCTCCCTCGCCGTCGAGAAGGACGCCGGGCAGGCCGACGCGGTGAACCGGGCGCTCTCCAGGGCCCGCGGGGAGATCCTGGGCTGGGTGAACTCGGACGACCTGCTCCGCCCGGGGGCGATCCAGGCCGCGGTGGAGGCCTTCCGCGACCATCCGGGCGCGCTCTGGCTTCACGGGCGGTGCGACATCGTGGACGAGGAGGACCGGATCATCCGGCGCCCGGTCTCGGCCTACAAGGACTTCCGGGCCCGCCGCCACCGGCTCGAGCGGCTCCTCGTCGAGAACTACGTGAGCCAGATGACGGTCTTCTGGCGGCGGTCCCTCCAGGACCGGGTAGGCATCCTCGACCCGTCGCTGCGCTACACCTTCGACTACGACCTCTGGCTGCGCTTCGCCCGGGTGGCGCCGCCCCTCTGGCTCGACCGCACGCTGGCCGCCTTCCGCTGGCACGTCTCCTCGAAGAGCGGCTCGTCGTTCGAGGCCCAGTTCGCCGAGGACCGGCAGGTCTTCCTGCGCCACGCCCCTCCTGGGAGGATGCTCCACCTCCGCAAGCGGCTCCGCACCGCCCAGATCCTGGCCGTGTACCGCGTTCTCCGGGCCTTGCGGCCGCGGGTTCGATGATAGATTTCGCCGTCGCCACCCTCCCGGAAAGGACCTCCCCGTGAAGATCGCCGTCATCGGAACCGGCTACGTCGGGCTCGTCACCGGTACCTGCCTCGCCGAGACCGGCCACCAGGTCACCTGCGTCGACCTCGACGAGCGCAAGATCGCCACGCTGCGGGGCGGCGGCATCCCCATCTACGAGCCGGGGCTCGAGGAGCTGGTGAAGCGCAACGTCCGCGACGGCCGCCTCGACTTCACCACCGTGACCGCCGACGCGGTCCGTGACGTGGACGTGGCCTTCATCGCAGTGGGCACCCCGCCCGGCGAGACCGGCGAGGCCGACCTCTCCTACGTGCTCGCCGCCGCGGAGCAGATCGGCCGCTCCATCGGCCGCTACACGGTGATCGTGAACAAGAGCACGGTCCCGGTGGGCAGCGCCGACCGGGTCTCCGAGGTGGTGGCGCGGGTCGCGCAGGTCCCCTTCGACGTGGTCTCCAACCCCGAGTTCCTGAAGGAGGGGGCGGCCATCGACGACTTCATGCGCCCCGACCGCATCGTGGTCGGCGTCGCCTCCGAGAAGGCGCGCGCGGTGATGACCGAGCTCTACGCCCCCTTCGTCCGCACCGAGCAGCCCATCCTCTTCATGGACCGGCGCTCCTCCGAGCTCACCAAGTACGCGGCCAACGCCATGCTGGCGACGCGCATCTCCTTCATGAACGACGTGGCCAGCCTCTGCGAGCGGGTCGGCGCCGACGTGGACCACGTCCGGCGGGGCATGGGCTCGGACAAGCGCATCGGCTACCCGTTCCTCTTCCCGGGAGCGGGATTCGGGGGGTCGTGCCTCGCCGGCAAGGAGACGGTGCTGGTCAGGCAGGATGGCCGGACCCGGCTGGTCGAACTGCAGGACCTCTTCGCCGCGCTGGCCGGGCCTGCCGCGCCGGTGGACGCCGCGGTGGCCGTCGAGGGGCTCGAGGTCCTCTCCTGGCGCCCCGGGGGAGCCCGCCCGGTCTTCCTCCCCGTGTCCGCGGCCACGCGCCGCTGGCACGACGGCGAGGCCGTCGAGGTCACCACCAAGATGGGGAGGCGGGTGGTGTGCACGCCCGACCACCCGTTCGTCGTGAGCGACCGATCCGGACGGTCCTTCGGCCTGAAGGAGGCCTCCGCGCTCGACACGGCCGACTGGCTGCCGGTCGCCCGCGGCGCCGCCACGGCCACGGCTGGCAGCGCCCTCCCTCTCGAGCTCGACCTCCTCGAGGCGATGGGCCCGTCGGGGCTCGTCGCCGAGAACGTCATCGTCCACCCCTCCATCCAGGACGAGATGCGACTCGTCGGGATGGGCAGCGCCGGGGTGCACCGGGCCCTGGCCCGGCTCGACCATCCGCGTGGTCGCGCGCGGGCGGACGACGTCGTCCGGGGCGGCGTCGTGCGGCTCCACGAGGTCGCGCCGCTGGGGATCGCGCTCGACTGCGCCCGGGCATCGACGGTGAAGAACGGCACCCGCGTGCCGGTGTCCCTGCTCGCCAACGAGCACTTCTGGCGCGTCGTCGGCCTGTACCTCGCCGAGGGGCACTGCACGACGGACGGGCGGCGGCGCCGGCTCGCCTGGTCGTTCCACCCCACTCGCGAACACGATCTCGCCGACGAGGTGGCCGGATTCTGGCGCGACCAGGGCGTGAAGGCGGACGTGCGTCGCCTGTCCACGACGCTTCAAGTTTCGGTCTCCTCCCGGCTCCTCGCCGGCCTGTTCCTCGACGTCCTGGAGCTCGGCGCCGACTGTTACAGCCACCGGATCCCCGATCTGATCTGGGACCGCCCCTCCAGCGAGCGAAGGGCGCTCCTCTCCGGCCTGTGGCGGGGCGACGGCTCCTGGTCGCTCGTCGGAGGCGGGCCGAGCGTGGTGCTCGAGTACGGCACCGTGAGCAGGGCGCTGGCCGACGGAATGCTCCGCCTGCTCTCCGGCCTCGGGATCGTGGCCCGGTGGAAGGTGGGCCGCACCCCGAAGTCCACGGTGGACACCGACTGGCTGGTCGTGTCCGGGGCCGACCGGGTCGAGAAACTCCTCGATCTCGTCCCTCCCCGCGACCGCGAGGGCATCGGCCGATCCCTCTCCCGGCTCCGAAGGCGCACGGCCCCCACCGGCTGGGTGGATGCGGGTGCGGGGACCGCGCTCGTCCGCGTGACCAAGGTCTCGCGCCGAGCGTTCCGGGCGCCGGTCTACTCCCTCGAGGTCCCCGGCGCGGAGACCTTCGTGACCACCGGAGGGCTCGTCGTTCACAACTGCTTCCCCAAGGACGTCCGCGCCCTCATGACCATGGCGCGCGGGGTGGGGCTCGACTTCGACCTGCTCCGCTCGGTGGAGCGGGTGAACGAGCGGCAGAAGCGCACCCTCCTCGAGAAGGCGCAGAAGCACTTCGGCTCGCTGCAGGGGCTCACCTTCGCGGTCTGGGGGCTGGCGTTCAAGCCCAAGACCGACGACATGCGCGAGGCCCCCTCCATCACCATCATCGAGGGGCTCCTCGGAAACGGCGCCAGGGTCCGGGCCCACGATCCGGTGGCCTCCGAGGTGGCGACCGCCATCTTCGGCGGGCGGATCGAGCTCTCCCCCGACCCCTACTCCGCCGCCGCCGGGGCCGACGCGCTCGTCCTGGTCACCGAGTGGAACGAGTTCCGCCAGCCCGACTTCGCGCGGCTCAAGCAGATCATGAAGCAGCCGGTGCTCCTCGACGGACGCAACGTCTGGGACCCGGCCAAGGTCCGGGCCATGGGGTTCACCTACCAGGGCATCGGGCGCGCCTCGCGGGACTAGGCGCTGGCCGCCGGCGACCCGCCCGCCCCGTACGACCCGAGCAGGAGCGCCGCCACCTCGTCCACCACCAGGCCGATGCGGCGCCCCACGTCGAGCTCCTCGAGGATGGCGATGCGCGACTCCGTGTCGGAGACCAGCGCCGCCGCGACCGCGTCGGCGAGCCGGCCCGGGGCCCTCATGCGGGCCACCGCCTCGGCCAGGTCGCGCGCCCCGCTCTCGGCGTCGCTGCGCCGCGCCAGCTCGAGGACGCATCGCTCCAGGGTGGAGACCTCCGCGGCCAGGGCCGGGGGGCCGCCGGGTGGGTAGACGTCGTCCAGCACCTCGACCCGGAATTCCCGGTACGGGCGACCGGTCTCCAGGATCTCCTCCACGAGCCGCACCCGGGCCACCCCGCGCAGCAGGATGTTGAACCGCCCGTCGGGCAGCCGCTCGTCGGCCTCGATGAAGCCGGCCCCGGCCACCGGGAAGAGGGGCGCGCGGGGCTGCGCGGCGTCGGCCGGATCGCGCAGCGTGGCCACCGCCATGAGCCGGTCGCCCGAGAGGGCGGCCTTGGTCATGGCGCGGTAGCGCGGCTCGAAGAGGTGGAACGGCGCCGGCGTACCCGGGAAGACCACCACCTCGGGCAGCGGGAAGATCTTGAGTGAGCCGGCCGACCCGCCGAGGAGCGCACGGAGGCTCTCCGCGGCGGGGTGTCCGGCTCGCTCGCTCATTCGGCGGAGGCCGACTCGATGCGCATCCCGTAGAACGAGCGGTAGACGAAGAACAGCATGATGGCGAGGAACACCATGGAGAGGCCGATGCGCAGGCCGCCCTGGTTGGCGGTCGTCATCCGCAGCGCGAGCTCCACGGCCAGCAGGCCGAAGAGGGTGGTGAACTTGATGACCGGGTTCATGGCCACCGAGGAGGTGTCCTTGAAGGGGTCGCCGACGGGGTCGCCGACGCCGCAGGCATCGTGGAGCGGCGTGCCCTTGGCCTTGAGCTCGGTCTCGACGATCTTCTTGGCGT
>CAIQRS010000276.1 GCA_903874275.1 uncultured Anaeromyxobacter sp. | reverse complement strand
GCGAGCCAGCGGTCGCGTGGGCCGAAGCAGCGCAGCACCTCCAGCCCGCGCGAGAGCGCGGTCACGAACTTCCGGTCCGCCGGGGACCTGCGCTTCGCCGCGGCCACGCCGGGAGCCTAGCAGAACGTGCACCCCACGTGCTACGGTGCGACACCTCGTTTCGTACCGCGAAACCCCGTGCGCGCCCTCCTCTGCAAGGAATTCGGTCCGGTCCCGGGCCTCCAGGTCGCCGAGGTCCCCGACCCGGTGGCCGGCGACGGCCAGGTGCTGGTCCGCGTCGAGGCGGCCGGCCTCAACTACCCGGACGGCCTCATGGTCCAGGGGAAGTACCAGGTCCGCCCCCCGCTTCCCTTCGTGCCCGGCATGGAGCTGGCCGGGGTGGTCGAGGCGGTCGGCAAGGGGGTGGACGCCTTCGCCCCCGGTGACCCGGTCATGGCCACCACCGGCACCGGCGCCTTCGCCGAGCGCTGCGCCATCCCCGTCGAGCAGGTGCTTCCGCGCCCCGCCTCGCTCCCCGCCGACGTGGCGGCGGCCGCGCTGCTCACCCACGGCACCACCCTCCACGCGCTCGAGGACCGGGCCCGCCTGCGGCCCGGCGAGACCCTGCTCGTCCTCGGCGCCGCCGGTGGCGTGGGCACCGCCGCGGTGGGGATCGGCAAGATCCTCGGGGCCAGGGTCATCGCCGCGGCCTCGTCGCCGGAGCGGCTGGAGCTCTGCCGGCGGCTGGGGGCCGACCTCACCGTGGACTACGCCGCCGAGGATCTCAGGGAGCGGGTGAAGGCCCTCACCCAGGGGCGCGGCGTGGACGTGGTCTACGACCCGGTGGGCGGCGCCCTCTCCGAGGCGGCGCTGCGCTCCACCGGCTGGGGCGGCCGCTTCCTGGTGGTGGGCTTCGCCTCCGGCGAGATCCCGCGCATCCCGCTCAACCTGGCCCTGCTCAACGCCCGGTCCATCCTGGGCGTCTACTGGGGCGACTGGTCGCGCCGCGAGCCGCGCAAGTCCGCCGACGCCATCTCCCGCATCGCCGCCTGGATCTGCGAGAAGCGCCTGTCACCCGTGGTGACGGCCCGCCTGGGCCTGGCCGAGGTCCCGGCCGCCCTCGAGGACCTGCTCTCCCGGCGGGCCCACGGCAAGCTCGTGGTCCTGCCCGGCCAGCCGTGACCCTCTCCGAGCTCATCGGCCGGCCGGTTCCCTTCGCCGAGTTCCTGGGAATCCAGATCGTGGGGAACGAGCCCGGGAACGCCCGGCTCGAGCTGGCGCTGCGCCCCGAGCTCATGAACAGCTTCCACGACGCCCACGGGGGCGTGGTGATGGCGCTCGCCGACGTGGCGCTGGCCGTGGCCGCCATCACCCAGGACGGCTCGGCCCGGGGGGCCATCACCGTGGACCTGTCGGTGAGCTTCCTCGGCCCCGGCAAGGGGACGCTCCGTGCCGAGGCGCGCTGCCTGCGGGCCGGGAAGTCGCTGGCCTTCTCGGAGGGGGAGATCCTCGACGCCGGGGGAAACCTGGTGGCGAAGGCGCTGGGGACCTTCAAGCTGCGGCGTTGACGAGCCGCCCGCCGCGCAGCTCCGGCACCACGGCCAGGTGGTCCTTCCGGGCCGCCCACTCCACCTCCTGCGTGAGGCCGCGATCCCGCATCATCCGCCCCACCCGGCTGCGCGACAGGCAGTCGAGCGCCTCGCTCCCGTCGTGGAGGATGAGGGCCGCCAGCGCGGTGTCGGAGAGCTCCAGCCCTGGTTGCCTCCGGGTGAAATGGGAAACCAGGTGGCCGGCGCCGTAGAAGTCCTCCAGGTTGAAGGAGTCCACCGATCCGGAGCAGACCAGGAGCACCGTCTCCGACTCGGTCCGGTCGAGGACGTGCTCGACCACGGCCGCCCCGTTGCAGAGCGCCGCGGCGTACACCCGGGTCGCACCGGCCGCCTTGTGGATGGCCACCGTGCCGTTGGTGGTGGAGTAGACGAGCGTCCGCCCGCCGAGCGGCTCCCGGATGAGCGCCATGGGCGTGGGGTGGGCGAAGCCGGGGAGGGTCTCGGCGCCGTACTCCCCGGCCAGCACGAACGAGCCGGCCGGAAGCCCCGCCGCGACGCCCCGCGCGGCCTCGCCGTCCAGGGTTGGGATCACCTCGGTGGCCCCGTGGGAAAGCGCGGCGGCGATGCTGGTGGTGGCGAAGAGCACGTCGAGGACCACCACCACCTTGCCCGGCAGCCGCTGCCCGTCGAGCTCCTCCTTCTTCACCAGGACGTGGATCTTCATCCCAGGCCGTGGATGCGCTGCCGGTCGAGGGCCCGGCTGGCCTGGGTGCCGAGGATCCGCACCATGTGGATGAGCGGGGCGAAGCGGGGGTCGCTGGTGTGGCCGTCCCGGTAGCGCCGGTAGATCTGCTGGACGATGACGGCCAGCTTGAAGAGGGCGAAGACGTAGTGGAAGAGCACGTCGTCCACGGCCCGCCCCGACCGCTCCCCGTAGCGCTCCAGCACCTCGCGCCGCGACAGCCCGCCCGGCAAATGGGTGGGGCCGAAGGCGCTGGCCCGCAGGGGCTCCGGGTCGTCCGGGTCGGTCCAGTAGCCGAGCGCCGTTCCCAGGTCCATGAGCGGGTCGCCGATGGTGGCCATCTCCCAGTCGAGCACCGCCACCACCCGCGACGGGTCGGCCGGGTCGAGGACCACGTTGTCGTACTTGTAGTCGTTGTGGACGAGGGTCACGCCGCTCTCCGGCGGCATGTGGGCCGCGGCCCAGGCCGCCGCCGACTCGATCTCCGGCACCTCGTCGGTCTTCGCCGCGAAGTAGCGCTCGGTCCAGCCCTTCACCTGCCGCGCCACGTAGCCGGCCGGCTTTCCCAGCGCGGCGAGCGGGGTGCCCGCCACCGGGACCGCGTGGAGGTCCACCAGGTTGTCCAGGAGCGCGGTGGAGGTGGCGCGCAGGACCCCGGGGGTGAGCGAGAGGCCGGAGCTGGATCCGTCGCCGCGCAGGATGAGCCCCTGCACCCGCTCCATGAGGTAGAAGCGCGCCCCCAGCACCGACTCGTCGTCGCAGAAGGCCAGCGGCCGCGGCGCGCGCGCGTAGACTCCCCGCAGCGCCGAGAGCAGGTTCCACTCCCGGGACATGTCGTGGGCGCTCTTCACCCTGGCGCCGAAGGGGGCCCGCCGCAGCACCGCCTCGTGGTCGCCGATGGCCAGGAGGTAGGTGAGGTTCGAGTGCCCCCTGCGGAACTGCCGGGCCAGGATGGGCCCCTCCGATCCCGGGAAGGCCTGGACCAGCCAGGGGCGGATCCGCTCCGGGTCGAAGCGCTCCTCCTCCCGGACCTCGTCGGCCTCGTCGAGGCGCGGACCGGCGGGCTGGTTCACGCCTGGCCCCGCCCCTTGGCGTACCCGGCCAGGATGCGCTTGGCCACGCTCGAGATGTGCACCTCGTCGGCGCCGTCGTAGATGCGCCCGGCCCGCTCGTGGGCGAACCAGAAGGCCAGCGGCGTGTCGTCGGTCATGCCCAGCGCGCCCAGCGCCTGGATGGCCCGGTCGAGGACCCGCTGCAGGGTGCGGGCCACGGTGAACTTGATGATGGAGATCTCCTGGCGCGCCGCCGGCGCCCCCTCCCGCTCGATCTTCCACGCGGCGTGGAGGACGAGCAGGCGGGCCTGGTCGATCTCGGCGCGGCTCTCGGCGATCCACTGCTGGACCATCTGCCGGCTGCCCAGCAGGTCGCCGGGGGCGAGTTGCCGGGTCGCGGCGTGGGTGCAGAGGATGTCGAAGGCCCGCTCGCAGATGCCGATCCAGCGCATGCAGTGGTGGATGCGCCCGGGCCCGAGCCGGTGCTGGGCCAGCACGAAGCCGCCACCCTCCGGGCCGAGCAGGTTCGCGAGGGGCACGCGCGCCCCGTGGTACATGACCTCGCCGTGGCTCTGCCAGTCGGAGCCGCGGTGCCCCATCACCGAGATGTTGCCGATGAGCTCGAAGCCGGGCGTCCCGGTGGGCACGATGATCATGCTGGCGCGCTTGTAGGGGTCCTTCTCGGCGGGGTTGGTGACCGCCATGCACACCGCGAAGGCGGCGCCGTCGGCCGAGGAGGCGAACCACTTGTGGCCGCGGATGACGTACTCGCCGCCATCCTTGAGGGCGCTGGTCCCCATCCAGACCGGGTTCGACCCGGCGAACTCCGGCTCGGTCATGGTGAAGCAGCTGCGGATCTCCCCGCGGGAGAGCGGCCCGAGCCAGCGCTCCTTCTGCTCCTCGGTGCCGTGCTCGAGGATGAGCTCCATGTTGCCGATGTCCGGGGCCTGCACGTTGAAGCAGTAGTGGCCGAGCGGGCTCTTCCCCAGCTCCTCGGAGAGGTGGGCGAACTCGGTGAGGGGCAGGTGGGCGCCGCCGTACTCCGGGGGCATGTGGGCGGCGAAGAGGCCGGTCTCCCGGGCCTTCTCCCGCACCAGGCGCAGTTCGGGCAGGATGGCCGCGAATCCGCCGTGCCGGAAGCGCTGCTCGAGCGGGTGGACCTCCCTCCGCATGAACTCGCGCACCAGCCCCTGGAAGCTCTTCACCCGCTCCGACGTCGAGAAGTCCATGGGTTCTCCATTCACCAGAGGGAGGCGCCGCCGTCCACCACCAGGAGCTGCCCGGTGACGTGGCGGGAGGCTTCGCTGGCCAGGAAGGCCACCGCGCCCTTGAGATCCTCGTCGCCGCCCAGCCGGCCCAGCGGCGTGCTGGCCACCACCGCGTCGCCGATGACGCCCAGCAAACCGTGGGTCATCTTGGTGGGGAAGAAGCCCGGGCAGATGGCGTTCACGTTGATGTCGTGCCGGCCCCACTCGGCGGCGAGCGCGCGGGTCAGGTTCACCGCCGCACCCTTGCTGGTGTTGTAGGCGATGGTGGTCATGCCGGGCGGGTTGCCGTTCAGTCCCGCCACCGAGGCCACGTTGACGATCTTCCCGGAGCGGCGCGGGATCATGAAGCGGCGCCCCACCTCCTGGGAGAGGAAGAACATGGCGTCGACGTTGAGCCGCATCACCTTGTCCCAGGCCTCGGGCGGGTAGTCCTCGGCGGGCGCGCCCCAGGTGGTTCCGGCGTTGTTCACCAGGACGTCCACGGTCCCGAAGCGGGCCGCCACCGCGTCCACCGCGCCGGGGATGTTCTCGCGCCTTCCCAGATCGACCGGGACGGCCATGGCCTCCACCCCCAGTTCGGCCAGGTGCTTCACCGCCAGATCCAGCTCGGAGGCCTTGCGCGCGGTGAGGGCCACCCGGGCGCCCAGTTCGCCGAGGGCCTCGGCCGCCTGCAGCCCCAGGCCGCGGGATCCGCCGGTGACGAGGGCCACCTTTCCGGAGAGGTCGAGCAGTTTCTTGAGGCTCATCGGGGGGGTCTCCTCAGGGAAGGCGCCGGGTTTCGAGAAGGGCTATTCTCCACCGCTGCGAGGCCCGGGGATCCTGGCACCGCCGCCTTGCCAGCGTCAACAGCCTCGTGTTACGGGGTGGTTCTCGATTACGCTAGTCGGACCATTGTTCCGCAGAGCGAAACGACGATGGGGGCCGCCAGGCCCCCGATGGAGGGCCCATGGACCTCACCTTCACAGAGGAGGAGCGGCGCTTCCGCGACGAGGTGCGGGCCTTCCTGGAGGCGAGCCTGCCCGCAGCCATGCGCCACAGGCTGCTGGAGGGGCTGCACGTGCCCCCCGAGGACACCGTCGCCTGGCAGCGCATCCTCTTCCGCAAGGGCTGGGGCGGCCCCAGCTGGGCCACCGAGTTCGGCGGCACCGGCTGGGACCCGGTCCGGCAGTTCATCTTCGAGGAGGAGTGCGCCGCCGCCGGCACCCCGCGCCTGCTCCCCTTCGGCCTCAAGATGGTCGGGCCGGTGATCCAGCGCTTCGGCAACGCCGCCCAGCACGCCCGCTTCCTGCCCCGCATCCTCTCCGGAGAGGACTGGTGGTGCCAGGGCTACTCCGAGCCCGAGTCGGGCTCCGACCTGGCCTCGCTGCGCACCCTGGCCGTGCGGCAGGGGGACCACTACCTGGTCACCGGCCAGAAGACCTGGATCACCCTGGCCCAGCACGCCGACTGGATCTTCTGCCTGGTCCGCACCGACCGCACCGGCAAGGCCCAGGCCGGCATCTCCTTCCTGCTCATCGACATGAAGTCACCGGGAGTGGAGGTCCGCCCCATCACCATGCTCGACGGAGGCCACGAGGTGAACGAGGTCTGGTTCGAGGACGTCCGGGTGCCGGTGGAGAACCTGGTGGGGGAGGAGAACAAGGGCTGGACCTACGCCAAGTTCCTCCTCGGCCACGAGCGGGCCAACATCGCCGGCATCGGCGGGTCGAAGCGCGAGCTCATCCGGCTGAAGCGCATCGCCGCCGAGGAACGCAAGCACGGCCGCCCCCTCTCCGAGGACCCGTTCTTCGCGGCGCGCCTGGCCCAGGTGGAGATCGACCTCATGGCCCTCGAGATCACCAACCTCCGGGTGCTCTCCGCAGAGGCCGAGAAGCGGGCCCCCGGGCCGGAGGCCTCGCTGCTCAAGATCAAGGGCACCGAGATCCAGCAGGCCCTGACCGAGCTCATGGTCCAGGCGGTGGGCCCCTACGCGCTGCCCTTCCGGATCGAGGCGCTCCAGGACGGGTTCGCCGGACCCCCGGTGGGGCCGGAGTACGCGGCGCCGCTGGCCGCCACCTACTGCAACATGCGCAAGACCTCGATCTACGGGGGTTCGAACGAGATCCAGAAGAACATCATCTCCCAGATGATCCTGGGGCTCTAGGGGCCGACGCCATGCACTTCAACCTCACCGACGAGCAGCGCGCCCTCTCCGACATGGTCCAGCGCTTCCTCTCGCAGGAGTACGCCTCCGACGCGCGCAGGAAGATCCTGCGCTCCCCCGAGGGGTGGAGCCGGGAGATCTGGGGAAAGCTGGGCGAGATGGGGCTGATGGCCCTGCAAGTTCCCGAGGAGCAGGGCGGGATGGCGCCGGCCACGGTGGAGACCCTCCTCACCATGGGTGCGATGGGGAAGGCGCTGGTCGTCGAGCCCTACCTCTCCTCTGCCGTCATCGGGACCGCCCTGGTGCGCGGGCTCGGGACCCCGGCCCAGCGCGACGCGCTGCTCCCCGCCATGGCCACCGGCGAGCGCATCGCCGTCCCGGCCCACGGCGAGGCCGGCTCCCGCCACGACCTCTCCCGCGTCGCCACCACGGCGCGCCGGGGAGGGGCCGGGTGGATCCTCGACGGGCGGAAGGCGGTGGTGCTCCACGCGCCCGCCGCCGACCTGCTCCTGGTCACCGCCCGCACCGCGGGCGCCGGGGACGCCCAGGCCGGTCTCTCGGTCTTCGTGGTCCCCGCTACCGCACCAGGGGTGAAGCTCATCCCCTACCCGACCATCGACGGGCAGCGCGGCGCCGACGTCGTCCTCTCGGGGGTGGAGCTCCCGGCCGATGCGCTGCTGGGGCAGGAGGGGCAGGCCTTCGAGGGGATCTCGGCCGCCTTCGACCTGGGCGTGGCGGCCCTCTGCGCCGAGGCGGTCGGGGTGCTGCAGGCCACCCTCGACGCCACCACCGAGTACACCCGCACCCGCAAGCAGTTCGGGGTGCCCATCGCCCGCTTCCAGGCCCTGCAGCACCGCATGGCCGACATGCTCATGCACGTCGAGCAGGCCCGCTCCATGAGCTACCTGGCCGCCATGCACGCTTCCTCCACCGACGTGAAGGAGCGGCGCCGGATGGTCTCGGCGGCCAAGGTCACGGTGGGGCAGGCCTGCCGCTACGTGGGGCAGCAGGCGGTCCAGCTTCACGGCGGCATGGGGGTCACCGACGAGCTGGCGGTGAGCCACTGCTTCAAGCGGCTGCTCGCCATCGAGCTGTCGCTCGGCGACACCGATCACCACCTGGAGCGCTTCATCACGGAGAGCAAATGAGCCAGGCCCACTACACGACGCGCGGCGCGGTGGCGGTCATCACCCTCGACAACCCCCCGGTGAACGGCCTGGGGTGGGAGCTGCGGAGCGGCCTGGTGGCCGGCCTGGACCGGGCCGCTGCCGATCCGGCGGTGAAGGCGGTGGTCATCACCGGCGCCGGGAAGGCCTTCTCGGGCGGCGCCGACATCAAGGAGTTCAACTCGCCCAAGGTCCTGGCCGAGCCCAACCTCCACACCTGCATCCGGGTCGTCGAGCAGAGCCCCAAGCCGGTGATCGCCGCCATCCACGCGGTGTGCATGGGCGGCGGCCTCGAGCTCTCGCTGGGCTGCCACTACCGGGTGGCCTCGCCGGGCGCGCAGATCGCGCTCCCCGAGGTGAAGCTCGGGCTCCTGCCCGGCGCCGGCGGGACGCAGCGGCTGCCGCGGGTGGTGGGCGTGGAGGTGGCGGCCAACATGATCGCCTCCGGGACCCCGGTGCCCTCGGAGAAGCTGGCCGGGACGAGGCTCTTCGACGCCATCATCGAGGGGGACCTCCTCGACGGCGCCGTGGCCTTCGCCGAGAAGGTGGCCGACGTCCGCCCCCTGCCGCTGGTGCGGAACATCCCGCTCAAGGACCCGCGCGCGCCCGGCTTCCTGGCCTTCGCCCGCAACACCGTCACCGCCATGGCCAAGGACTACCCGGCGCCCAGGAGGTGCGTGGACGCCGTCGAGGTGGCGGCCACCAAGCCCTTCGAGGAGGGGCTGGCCTGGGAACGGGAGGCGTTCGTGGCCCTCATGCAGACGCCCGAGTCGCGGGCGCTGCGCCACGCCTTCTTCGCCGAGCGGGCCGCCTCCAAGATCCCCGACGTCCCCGAGGACACGCCCGTGAGGGCCATCAAGTCGGCCGCGATCATCGGCGCCGGCACCATGGGCGGCGGCATCGCCATGAACTTCGCCAACGCCGGGATCCCGGTGACGGTGCTGGAGGCGAAGGAGGAGGCCCTGCAGAAGGGGCTCTCCGTCATCCGCAAGAACTACGAGGGCACGGCCAAGAAGGGGAAGATCACCCAGGCCCAGGTCGAGGAGCGCATGGCGCTCATCCGCCCCACCATGGACTACGCGGCGCTCTCGCAGGCCGACATCGTCGTCGAGGCGGTCTTCGAGGACATGGCCGTGAAGGAGGCGGTCTTCAAGAAGCTCGACGAGGTGATGAAGCCGGGGGCCATCCTGGCCAGCAACACCTCCACGCTCGACGTGGACCGGATCGCCTCCTTCACGAAGCGTCCGCAGGACGTCATCGGGACCCACTTCTTCAGCCCGGCCAACGTCATGAAGCTCCTCGAGATCGTCCGGGGCGAGGCCACGGCCAAGGACGTGCTGGCCACGGTGATGGGGCTCTCCAAGAAGCTCAAGAAGACCGGCGTGGTCTCCGGGGTCTGCGACGGCTTCATCGGCAACCGCATGCTGCACGGCTACCTGAACCAGTGCCTGTCCCTGCTGGCCGAGGGGGCGCTGCCGCAGCAGGTGGACCGGGCGCTGGAGAAGTTCGGCTTCGTGATGGGCCCGTTCCGGGTCTCCGACCTGGCCGGCAACGACATCGGCTGGTACATCCGCAAGCGCCACTACGCCGAGCACCCCGGGGCGCCGCGCCAGGTCATCGCCGACAAGGTCTGCGAGTTGGGGCGCTTCGGCCAGAAGACCGGCTCGGGCTGGTACCGCTACGAGGCCGGCAAGCGCGACGCCATCCCCGACCCGGTGGTCGAGGAGATCATCGTGGCCGGGTCGAAGGAGATGGGCATCGCCCGCCGCAAGGTCTCGAGCGAGGAGATCGTGGAGCGCTGCGTCTTCGCGCTGGTCAACGAGGGCGCGCGCATCCTCGAGGAGGGCATCGCGCTGCGGGCCTCCGACGTGGACATGGTCTACCTCACCGGCTACGGCTTCCCGGTCTTCCGGGGCGGCCCCATGCGCTACGCCGACGAGGTGGGGCTCTTCAGCGTTGTCCGCGCCATGGCCCGCTACGCCGCCCTCCCCAACGCCGACCAGAAGTTCTGGAAGCCGGCCGCGCTGCTCGCCCGGCTCGCCGCCGAGGGCAAGTCCTTCACCTAGGAAACGGAGATCGCCATGTCCGACGCCGTCATCGTCTCCACCGCCCGAACCGGCCTCGCCAAGTCGTGGCGCGGCGCCCTCAACATGACCCACGGCGCCACCCTGGGAGGCCACGTGGTCAAGGCCGCGGTGGAGCGCGCCCGGATCGACCCCGCCGAGGTGGAGGACGTGATCATCGGCTGCGGCCTCCCGGAGGGCACCACCGGCGGCAACGTGGCCCGCCAGATCGCGCTGCAGGCCGGGCTGCCGGTCACAACCGCGGGCCACACGGTGAACCGCTTCTGCTCGTCCGGGTTGCAGTCCATCGCCATGGCCGCGCACCGGGTCATCGTGGACAAGGTGCCGGTGCTGGTGGCCGGCGGCATCGAGCAGATCTCCTGCGTCCAGCAGGAGCTGAACCAGCACATGTTCGCCGACCCGTGGCTCGTGGAGAACAAGCCGGCCGTCTACATGAACATGCTGGAGACCGCCGAGGTGGTGGCCAAGCGCTACGGCATCCCGCGTGAGAAGCAGGACGCGTACGGGGTGCGCAGCCAGGCGCTGGCCTCCGCCGCCCAGGCCGCCGGCAAGTTCAAGGACGAGATCGTCCCCTTCAAGACGGTGATGGGGGTGGGCGACAAGGCCACCGGACGCCTCTCCATGAAGGAGGTCACCCTCGACGCCGACGAGGGCATCCGCGCCGACACGACGTACGAGGGGCTGGCCAAGATCAAGCCGGTCGTCCCGGGCGGCACCATCGCCGCCGGAAACGCCAGCCAGTTCTCCGACGGGGCCTCGGCCGTGGTGGTCATGGATGGGAAGCTCGCGGAGAAGAGGGGGCTCGCGCCGCTGGGCATCTTCCGCGGCTTCGCCGTGGCCGGCTGCGAGCCGGACGAGATGGGCATCGGCCCGGTCTTCGCGGTGCCGCGGCTCCTCGAGCGCGCCGGCGTGAAGATGGCCGACGTGGGGCTCTGGGAGCTCAACGAGGCCTTCGCCGTCCAGGTGCTCTACTGCCGCGACCGGCTGGGCATCCCTGACGATCGACTGAACGTGAATGGCGGGGCCATCGCGGTGGGGCATCCCTACGGGATGTCCGGCGCGCGGCTGGTGGGGCACGCCCTCATCGAGGGGAAGCGGCGCGGGGTGAAGCTGGTCGTGGTCACCATGTGCATCGGCGGCGGGATGGGCGCGGCGGGGCTCTTCGAGGTCGCCTGACCGGAGCCGGGGCCCTCGCGTGCTCGACGCCTTCCTCTACGACGGCCTGCGCACCCCCTTCGGCCGCCACGCCGGGGCGCTCGCCCCGGTCCGGCCCGACGACCTGGCCGCCGGCGTGATGCGGGCGCTCCTGGCCCGCTCACCCTGGAGGCCGGAGGAGCTCGAGGACGTCTACCTGGGATGCACCAACCAGGCCGGCGAGGACTCCCGCAACGTGGCCCGCCACGCGGCGCTGCTGGCGGGGATCCCGGCCGCCGTCCCCGCCCAGACCCTGAACCGGCTCTGCGCCAGCGGCCTCGCAGCCGTGGTCGAGGCGGCGCGCGCCATCACCGTGGGTGACGGGGACCTGTACCTGGCCGGCGGGGTGGAGAGCATGAGCCGGGCCCCCTTCGCCATGGCCAAGGGCGAGACCCCTTACTCCCGCGAGGCCCGGGTCTTCGACACCACGCTCGGCGCCCGCTTCCCCAATCCACGATTGGTGAAGCTGTACGGCTCGGACAGCATGCCCGAGACCGGCGACAACGTGGCGCGGGAGCAGGGCGTCTCCCGCGAGGAGTCCGACCGCTTCGCGCTGCGGTCGCAGGAGCGCTGCGAGAGGGCCCGGGCCACGGGCTTCCTGGCCGGGGAGATCGCGCCGGTGGAGGTGCCCGGCCCCGGCAAGGGTACGACCGTGGTGCGCGAGGACGAGCACCCCCGCCCCAAGACGACGCTGGAGGCGCTGGCCCGGCTCCCGCCCCTCTTCCCGGACGGTGTGGTCACGGCGGGAAACGCCTCCGGCGTGAACGACGGCGCCGCCGCGCTGCTCGTCGGCTCGCGCGCCGCCGGCGAGCGGGCCGGGGTCCGGCCGCTGGCCCGCATCCTCTCGGCCGCGGCGGTGGGGGTGGAGCCGCGGGTCATGGGGCTCGGACCGGCCTTCGCCATTCCGAAGGCGCTCGCCCGCGCCGGCCTCACGCTGCCGCAGATGGAGGTCATCGAGGTGAACGAGGCCTTCGCGAGCCAGGTGCTGGCCTGCCTGACGATCCTCGGCATCCCGTTCGACGACCCGCGCGTGAACCCGAACGGCGGGGCCATCGCGCTCGGCCACCCGCTCGGAGCGTCCGGGGCGCGGCTGGCGCTGACCGCGGCCCGCGAGCTCCGGCGGCGCGGGGGCGGGCGCGCGGTGGTGAGCCTGTGCATCGGGGTGGGGCAGGGACTGGCGATGGTCATGGAGGCAGACTGATGTCCTCGAACGTGAAGACGTCCACCGCCGACCGGGTGGTGGAGATCGAGATCCACCGGCCCGAGAAGAAGAACGCGCTCACCGGCGAGATGTACGAGGCCATGTCGGCCGCCTTCGACCGGGCCGACGAGGACCCCGCGGTCCACGTGATCTTCCTGCACGGGCAGGCCGACTGCTTCACCGCCGGCAACGACCTCGCCGACTTCCTCTCGGCCGGGCGCGGCGAGGGGGTGGCCTCGCCCGCGGCCGGTTTCCTCGCGGCGATCCGCACCGCCCGGAAGCCCGTCGTCGCCGCGGTGGGAGGCGTGGCGGTGGGCATCGGAACGACCATGCTCCTCCACTTCGACCTGGTCTACGCCGCGCCCCACTCCCGCTTCCAGATGCCCTTCGTGCCGCTGGGGCTGGCGCCGGAGGGCGGGTCGAGCCTGCTGCTCCCCATGCTCGCGGGCTACCAGCGCGCCGCCGAGCTGCTGCTGCTCGGTCGCCCCTTCGGCGCCGAAAAGGCCATGGCCGCCGGGCTCGTGAACGAGGTGATCCCGGCGGAGCGGCTGCTCGCCCACGCGCGGGAGGCGGCGCTCGCCGTGGCCGCGCTGCCGGTGGAGTCGGTGCGCATCACCAAGGAGCTCCTCCGGCGGCCGCACGCCCGGGCCCTGGAGGAGCGGATGGCCGAGGAGTTGCGCCTCTTCGGGGAGCGGCTGCACTCCCCGGAGGCCAAGGCGGCGATGGGGGCCTTCTTCGAGCGGAAGAAGGGGTAGCGCCACCCGGGTCATCCTGGTCATCCCAAGGAGGGGTTCACATGGTGAACCGCGACACGGATGTCGTGTTTCGTCCGGGTGAAACGGATCTCCCGAAGCACGCGACTTCGCCCATCGAGGGGCTCGGACGCACACTGCTCGCGCTCGACAACGGGTACCTGGGAACGCGCGGGACCTGGACCGAGGCGGCGAGGCTCCTCGAGCGACCGCGTCGCGACATCCGCCGAATCAAGTGACGTTGGGTGAACGACGCTCCGCGACGCTGGAAGGAGCGCCGCCCAGGCCCCCGGCCACTCCCAGGATGAGGCCGCCCGGCATCGCTGCCGGGAGCGCAATTCACGAATGGGCACCGTGGCCCACGTAGCGGCAGGCTCCCTCGATCAGGTAGCCTGGATTCGCCTGAAGGGGGGTGCGCGTGGCCGAAGGCGCCGGGGATGGCAGCGGTCGGGCGACGGGCGTCCCGCCCGGCGCGCTGACCGCGCTCCTCGCGGAGGTCGCCGCCGCGCCAGAGCAACGCGAGGCCGAGCCGCCTTCGCTCCTCCCCGGCACGGTCATCGGACGGTTCGAGATCCTGCGCGAGCTGGGTCGTGGTGGGTTCGGGGTGGTCTACGAGGCCAGGGATCGTGACCTCGGGCGCCAGGTGGCCTTGAAGATCGTGCGCCCGGGGCGGGTGAAGGAGGAGGAAGGAAGGGTCACCCGCGAGGCCGAGGCGATTGCGCGGCTCACCCACCCAAACCTCATCACGCTCCATGACGTTGGCCGGAGCGACGGCGGGCCGTACCTCGTCTTCGAGCTTCTGCGCGGGAAGACCTTGCAGGAGCGGATGGACGACGGGCCGATGCCGGTCCAGGAGGCGGTGCACATCGCGACGGAGGTAGCCCGCGGGCTCGCCCATGCCCACGCCGAAGGCGTCGTGCACCGGGACCTCAAGCCCTCGAACGTCTTCCTGACGAGCAGGGGGCAGGTGAAGGTCCTCGACTTCGGCATGGCGCACGCCTTCGGTCGCAGGCGGCTCTCCGGCGGGACGCCCGCCTACATGGCGCCGGAGCAGTGGGAAGACGAGCCGGAGGACGAGCGGACGGACGTCTTCGCGCTGGGCGTGATGCTCTACCGGATGCTGTCCGGTGAGTACCCGTTCCCGGAGGGAAGGGGGCGCTGGTCGTCCGAAGCGGCGACGGTCCCGAAGCTGGACGTCCCCGGAGCGCCGGGGCTGCCCGAACTCGTGGACCAGATGCTGGAGCGGGCGACAAGGGGTCGGCCCCGCGACGGCGCCGCGGTGCTGGCCGCGCTCCTGCCCATCGAGGACGCGCTCCGGGCGAAGCCGGCGGACCGCTCGGCTCCGGCCCACGCCAGGAGGCGGAAGCCGACCATCGGCGACCTGCTCGCCGAGCTGAAGCGGCGGCACGTCTTCCGGGTGATGGTGGGTTACGGGATCTTCGCCTTCGCCGTGCTCCAGGTCACGGAGCCCATCATGCACGGCGCGGAGCTCCCGGACTGGGTGCTCAAGGTCGTGCTCGTGGCCCTGGCACTGGGTTTCCCCGTGGCGGTGATCCTGGCGTGGGTCTACGACCTGACGGCCCAGGGCGTGAAGCGGACGCAATCCACGGGTTCGGTGGGCCCCCTGTCCGGCCGGGTCCGCCTGCTCTTGCCCCTCGCGGTATCCGTCGCCGTGCTCGCAGTCGCCGCATCCGGGGCCGGCGCCTGGTACGCATGGAAGGTGGCCAGCGAGAGGGGCCATCGCGCAGCGCCCGCAACCGCGGCCGCGGCCGACGGCCGCACCGTCGTGGCCGTCGCCGACTTCGCGAACGGGACCGGCGAGAAGCAGCTCGACGCGATGACCGGTCTGCTCGTCACCTCGCTCGAGCAGTCGAAGAAGCTGCTCCTCCTCACGCGCGGTCGGATGACCGACGTCGCACGCGAGGTCGGGCTCCCGTCCGGGACCATCGACGAGGTCGTGGGGCGAAGCGTGGGCCATCGCGCCGGAGCGGCCTTTCTCCTCATTCCCGCCGTCCACAAGCTCGGCGCCACCTACGTCGTCGAGTTGCGCGCCCTCGATCTCGCGAAGGACCAGTACCGCTTCACCGTGAAGGAGACCGCGGCGAGCCCGGACGACCTCGTCGGCCTGATCGACCGGCTCTCGGACCGAACGCGCCAGGAGCTCCGCGAGACGCCAGCCGAGGTCGCGGGTGCACGTGTCGATATCGGCAACGCCGTGACCCACAGCCTGGAGGCGTACCAGCACTACCTCAGGGCGCGGGAAACCCGGCTCCGGACCTGCGACTTCGTGGCCGCCGCGAAGGAGGCGCGACGGGCTCTGGAGCTCGATCCGGACATGGGCGCGGCCCACATGGAGCTGGCGACAAACTTGATGTACCTGGGCGACGACGAGGAGTCGAAGCGCCATTTCCAGCTGAGCCGGGATCGGATCGCTCGCCTCCCGGACAAGGAGCGGCGCATCGTCGAGGTCGACACCTTCATGACGCACTCCGTCCCGGTTCCCGGAGATCGGGAGGTCCAGCGGCAAGCGGTGATGCGGGGGGTCGACGAGCTCCTCACCCGCTACCCACAGGACGAGTACGTGGCGTACTTCGCCGGGCAGGCCCACATGTACTTCAGGCAATGGGAGCAGGCGCTGGGATACTTCCGGCGTTCGCTCGAGCTGGACCCGGGCCAGTGCTACGTCTTCGGCTTCGTAGGGCACGTCCTCACCCGCCTGGGGCGCGAAGCGGAGATCCTGCCCCTTGCCCGCCGGGCAGTCGAGGCGAGGCCGAACGCGGCCAACCTGGCCGTCCTCGCGAACGCGCTCAGGGCGAGCGAGCCCGAGGAGGCAGCCCGAAGAGCCCGGCAGGCGATCCGCGAGGCCAGCTCGGGTCAGGCGAGGGCCATCATCGATGCGGCCTGTACGCTCGCCTCGACGGGGCATGCCGAAGAGACGGCGGGTGCGACACGCCGTCTGGCGCAGGAGGGACCGGACGAGGGGACGAGGAGATGGGGCCGGGAGTTCCCCGCCATCGTGGCCGCGGTCCAGGGACGACCCGGCGAGGCGGCGCGACTCTTCGAGTCAACCAGGGACGTGGCCCCCGGAACGCCCACCTATCTCAATCCGCGGGCCACGATCCTCTCCGTCGGCCGCGTGGGAAACGACGCGCCCGCGGCGGCGGCGGAGCTGAGGAGTGGTCCGGATGTGATCCTGCGGGCGGGGGAACTGGCGCTCTATGGGGATCTCCCCGGTGCGGCGGGGGCGGCGAAGTCCCTGCCGGCCGGCTCGCCGCCGGAGGTCCACCACCGGACCGTGCGGGCGGCCGTGGAGCGGAGATGGGAGGAGGCAGTTCCAGCGCTTCGCAACGCCATCGCGGCGCTGAAGGAGATCGACGTCGGGAAGGGCGACGCGCGGTGGGTATGGCTATTCGAGGCGCGCCTCCTCCTCGGCCAGGCGCTCGTCGAGATCGGAGACGCGGCCGGGGCGGTCGAGGTGTTGCGACCGGTCGACTTTATCGGCCTCTGCGGCCCGCAGGCCGCGGCACAGGTGCCCGGCATGCTCGTCGGTCGCGCGCGTGCGTACGAGAAGCTCGGTCGATCGACGGAGGCGCTGAAGGACCTCGACCGTCTCCTCGGCCTCTGGAAGAACGCCGAGCCGGGACTCCCCCTTCACGCCGAGGCGAAGGCGATGCGGGCGAAGCTGTCGGGGTCGGTCAGGTGAAGCTCTCGGCATCGGCAGCCCCGGATGTTTCGTCCGGGTGAAACTGGTCTGCTGACCCGCGCGAGCTCGTTTACAATTCACTCTGGATTCATTTCCTGTAATTCGATAATAATAACGATTCTAGCTATTTGACAATGCCTATTTCATTCCCTATTTCATGTCGCGTATGGCCGCGGCCAGGGAACTCCTCACCATCCTCGGGGCGAGTGGCCCCACCGGCCCGGCTGCCCTCCGCGCCCAGCTCGGGGTCTCTCCGAAGGTGCTCGCGGAGCTCGTTCACGAGGCCGGCGACGAGGTCTTCCGGATCGGAAGGACGCGCGCCATCCGGTACGCGAGGACCCGGACCATCGAGGGGCTCGGAAGGACCTTGCCTGTCTTCCGCATCGACGAGGCGGGCAGCGTGGTTCAGGACGGCACGCTCCGGCTGCTGTCCGGCCACCAAACCTATTGGGACCAGCCTGGCCGGGGCACCCTCTTCGAAGGGCTGCCTCCCGCACTCGTGGACATGGCTCCTCAGGGCTTCATCGGGCGATCGTTCCCCACCCGCTTCCCGGACCTTCGCCTCCCTGCGAGCATCTCGGACTGGTCGGACGATCACCGGCTCATCGCGCTGGCTACCCGGGGCGACGACTGCGTGGGGGATCTCGTCGTCGGCGACGAGTCGCTGCGGCGCTTCGTGAGCAGGAGCCCCGTCGAGGTCGACCAGCGCGACTTCCCCTCCCTGGCGATCGGTTCGGCATCCGAGGCGGCGGGCTCATCCGCCGGCGGGGAACGCCCCAAGTTTGGCGCCTTCTCCGGAGGCCGGCACGTGCTCGTGAAGTACGCACCGCCAGGGGACGCCGGGGCCGTCCGTCGCTGGAGAGACCTGCTCTGGTGCGAGTGGAAGGCCCTCCAGACGGTGGCCGCGGCGGGCCGGCCGGCGTCCCGCGCACGGCTCATGGGCGTGGACGGATGGAGGTTCCTCGAGGTCGAGCGATTCGACCGGGTGGGCGCCCGTGGCCGGCGCGCCGTCCTCTCACTGGCCGCGCTCGACGACGAGCAGCTGGGCGCTCCCCGCACATGGACGGAGGCGGCGAGGCTCCTGGAAGCGAAGCCCTTCTCCCTTCCGGCGCAGGACGCGGCCCACGTTCGGTGGCTCGACCTCTTCGGCCAGCTCGCCGGCAACACCGACCGTCACTTCGGGAACCTCGGGTTCCTGGTGGCGCCCGACGGCACGTTTCGCATCGCGCCGTCCTACGACATGCTCCCCATGATCCTGGCGCCGGCTGGCGAGGTCGTCGTGCCCCGCTCCTTCGAGCCGGCCCCGCCGAGCGGGGACACGGTGGACGTCTGGCGCGACGCCGCCCGCTGGGCGGAGGGGTTCTGGCGCGAGGTGGCGGCCTGCGACGAGCTGGAGGACGAGGTTGGCGCCTTCGCGGGCCGGGCAGCCGAGGCGATCGCCGCGATGCGGCGCCGGGTGGGCCCGGGCTGACGCCCCCCCTACACCCGCTCCTGGAACTCCTTGCCGAGCAGCCCCTCCGGCCGCGCCAGCAGCACCACCACGATCAGGATGAACGCCAGCGAGGTCTTGAACTCGAGCGACACGTAGGCCCCGCCCAGGCTCTCGGCCACGCCCAGGATGAGGCCGCCCAGCACCGCGCCGGGAAGGCTGTTCAAGCCCCCCAGCACCGCGGCCGCGAGCCCCTTGAACATGGCGTCGAGCATGAAGAATGGATCGAGGAAGGAGGAGGGGGCCAGGAAGACCCCGGCCACCACCGCCAGCGCCGCGGCCACGCCCCAGGCGAAGGCCAGCACGCCGCGGGTGGGGATGCCGAGCGTCTGGGCCGCCTGGAGGTTCTCGGAGGTGGCCCGCATGGCCAGGCCGAGCCGCGTCTTCTGGATGAGGAGGAAGAGCACCAGGCTCGCCGCGGCTGCCGCGGCAAGCGTCCCCAGCGCGAGCTCGGAGACGAAGATCGGCCCCACCTTCCACACCTTGGTGTCGGAGAGCGGGAAGGGGAACCGCTCCGGCTCCGCTCCCCACCGGTACACGGTGAGTCCCTGGAGGATCAGCGACAGCCCGAGCGTGAGGATGACCTGCCCGAGGTGGTTCGCCCCCTTGCGCTGCGCGGGACCGAGCGCGCCGAAGTAGAAGAGCACCGCGATCACCGCCCCGGCCACGAGCGCCATGGTGAAGGCCATCCAGAAGGGCAGGCCGCTCGTGATCACCGAGAAGGCGATGAAGGTCCCCACGGTCGCCATGTCGGCGTGCGCGAAGTTGAGCACCCGGGTGGACCGGTAGATGAGCACGAGCCCGAGCGCCACCAGCGCGTAGAGGCTTCCCGCGGAGAGGCCGGCCAGCGCGTACTGGAGGAATCGCTCCATGGGCACCTAGCGGAACGGCCAGAGGCGGAAGTAGAGCCGGATCTTGAGCCAAATCCCGGACAGGCCCAGGGGCTCGAAGATGAGGACCCCGAGGATGGCTGCGCCGAAGAGCACCGGCACGGCCCAGCGCAGCGAGCCGAAGAGGGCCGGCACCAGCACCACGAAGGCGGCCCCGAAGACCGAGCCCTCGATGGAGGCCAGCCCCCCCACGATCACCGCGACGAAGAAGTTCATCGACTCGGAG
>CAIQRS010000275.1 GCA_903874275.1 uncultured Anaeromyxobacter sp. | reverse complement strand
GCTTCGAGCTCCAGTCGGCCCGCGCCGATGCCGACGGCCTCCGCTTCGAGCTCCAGTCGGCCCGCGCCGATGCCGACGGCCTCCGCTTCGAGCTCCAGTCGGCCCGCGCCGACGCCGAGGCGCGCGCCGCCGAGGCCGCCGTGCTCCGGAGCGAGGCGGACGGCCACCGCGCGTCCGGCGAAGCATTCCGTGCCGAGGCCGAGGGGCGGGCCACCGGACTCTCCCTGCGGATCCAGGAGCTCGAGGGGCAGTCCGCCCACGCCGAGGAACGGGTCCTGCGCGCCTACCAGAAGATCAAGAGCGACGAGAAGATCCGCGAGAAGACCCGCAAGGCGCTCGCCATGGTGCTCCAGATCCTCGAGGAGCGCTCCGGGGGCGACGGTGGGTCGGGCGGATCATAGCGCGGCCCGGTTGGCCCGAGCCCGTCGCTCGGCGCTCTCATGTCCGCCGGCGCCGACGTAGGGCCGAGGCCACCTCGGCGAGTTCCTTCACCCCGAGCACCCGGGCCGCCGCGAAGTAGGCGATCGCGCCCGCCGCGATGGGCAGGAGCGCGAGCGGCGCCTGCCGGGCCAGCCCGGCCGCGGGGAGGACCGGCCCGATGGCCGCCTTCACCCCCAGCACCACCCCGACCATCACCGCCGAGGCGAGCAGCGTCCGGCCGAGCTGCCGGTAGATGCCGGCGTTCCCCAGCCCCCCGTGGCGCCACTTCCAGGCCACCGCCAGCACCGCGAAGTTGGCCGTCGCGGCCAGCGCCGTCCCGAGCGCGATGCCCTTGAACCCGAGCACCGGGTGGAGAAGCAGCACCAGCGCCACGTTGGAGGTCATGCCCACCACGCTCCCGACGACCGGGATCCGGGCGTCGTCGATGGCGTAGAAGGCCGGTGCGAGGACCTTGACCGCCGAGTAGCCGTAGAGCCCGACCGCGTAGAAGACCAGCGCGTCGGCGGTGGCCGAGGCGTCTGCGGAACCGAACCGGCCGTGCTCGTAGACCAGCGAGATGATGGGGTGGGCCAGCGTGATCAGTCCCACCGCGGCGGGCACGTTCAGGAAGGCCACCAGCCGCATGGCCGAGCCGAGCGTCTCCCGCACCCCGTCCATGTCTCCGGCGGCGACCCGCTGCGCCACGCCGGCCCCGGCCACGGTGGCGATGGCCACGCCGAAGACCCCGAGCGGGAGCTGCATGAGCCGGAAGGCCATCTGCAGCCAGGTGTTCGCGCCCACCTCGTGCGAGGCGAAGATGGTGTTGACGAGGATGTTCACCTGGGTGGCGGAGAGCCCGATCACCGCGGCGCCCATGAGCCGCCCGATGCGGCGGATGCCCGGGTCGGCCAGCGCGGCCCTCCCGAAGATGGGGCGGAGCCGGAAGCCCAGCGCGCGCAGGCTGGGCCCCTGGACGGCGAGCTGCATCGCCCCGCCCACCAGCGTTCCCACCGACCACCCCACCGCCGCGGCGCGCGGACCCTGCCCGGAAGCCCAGATCCAGATCCCCACCGCGATCGCCCCGACGTTGAAGAGGGCCGGCGCCAGGGCCGGCGCGGTGAAGCGCGACTGGGCGTTCAGCATGCCCATGGCCACCGCGGAGAGCGAGACCAGGAGCAGGAACGGCATCATGATCCGGGTGAGCGTGGCGGCGAAGGCGGCCTCCTCCGGGCCGAACCCGGGCGCGAGCAGCCGGACGATGGCCGGGGCGGCGACGAGCCCGGCCAGCACCACGCCTCCCACGACGAGGAGGACGACCCCGACGAGCGCGTTGGCGAGCCGGTGTGCATCCTCCTTCCCCCGCTTCGCGTGGGCCTCGGCGAAGGTGGGGACGAAGGCCGACGAGAGCGCGCCCTCGGCGAACAGGTCCCTGAGGAGATTCGGGATGCGGAAGGCGACGACGAAGGCGTCGGACCAGCGGTTTGCGCCCACCAGCGCCGCGAAGAGCTGGTCGCGCACGAGCCCCAGCACCCGCGACGCCATGGTCGCGGCGGAGAGCCAGATCGCCCGCCCCATCCGCATCCGTTCCGTCCTCAGCGCCAGGAGCCCATCAGTGCTTCCCGTCCGTGGGCCCCTTGCTGGCCATCTCCCGCTTGATGACCCACGCCTTGGCCTGGGCCTGCACCGTGGCGGGGACGTTGCGGTCGCGGGCCAGCTCCTTGATGTCCTTCTCCTGGAGGGTGGGGAGGAACTTGAGCGCGGTGGGGAGCGGCACCTTGGGGTTGCGGACCAGGGCGGCCCGCAGGGCGTAGATCTTGGTGAAGTCGCGCCCCTCGTAGATGTAGCGCAGCACGTCGGCGCTGGCGGTCTTCGAGTTGGCGAGGCCGAGGATCTCGCCGTCGGTCATGCGGGGGCTCTGGGCCGCGGCCAGGCTGACCAGCCGGTTGGAGTCGCGCAGGAGCATCGTCCGGGCCTCCCGGTTGCCCAGGGTGGCCAGCTTGATCTTCTGGGACACCGACATCTTGAGGACCCGCTGGGTCATGGTGAGCCGCTTGGCCTCCATTTCCGGGGTGGGCGGGGGCATCGAGCCGGCCGCCTCGGCCTCGTCGTGCGCCAGCTCGGCGCGGTACTCGGCCATGAGGGTCGCCGCCGAGTCCTCGGCGGCGAGGGCCGCCGGGTCGGTGCCGTGGATGCGCCGGTGCGCCTCGACGAGCTGCGGGACGTCGAGGAGCACGAGGCCGTTGCGGACGCAGAAGTCGCAGGCCCCGTCGATGGTGGATGCGGGAGCGTTGGGGTTCCGGCACAGCCCGCGCAGGATGTCGTCGTGGCGCAGGAGGCGGAGCTCGTTCTGGCGGATGATGTCCACCAGCGGCCCGGGGACGATCGGGGCCAGGCGCGCCACCGTCTCGTCGGAGGTCGCCTGGTTGAGCAGGATGGCCTGCAGCGCCCCCGAGGCCGTGGCGAGCCGGTCGGCGAGCCAGTCGAGGACCGGCGCGTCGATCGACTCCGAGCGGAGCGCCGTGGACCAGATCCTCTCGGGCAGCGAGGCCGCCGACTTGCACGCCGTCGCCGCCACCGCGGGGTCGGCGTCGAAGGAGAGGAAGTAGAGCATGGTGACCAGGTCGCCGGGCGCGGCCGCGGGGACGAGCCCCTTCGCCCCCATGGTGCGGAGCGGGATCGGAGCCTTGCCGTCCACGTACTTCCGCAGCGCCGGGGAGAGCGCCTCGACGGAGAGCGGGCAGTCGGCCACCGGTCAGCCCTCCCCGTCCGTGGGGGGAGCGTCCCCGGACGCCGAGCGGCGCGTCGTCCACCCGTGGTGGAGGCGCCCCAGCAGGCGGTTCAGCCAGTTGCGCCGCGACAGGAACGCCACCACCGGCCTCTGCCGCGTTCCCAGCGCCAGCCGGGCGGCGGTGAGGTCGGGGTTCCCGGGGTGCAGGGCCAGACCGCGCTCGAGCGCCCGCACCGCCCGGACCCGCTGCCCCAGCGCCATGGCCACCCGGGACTGGTTGATGAGGAGCTCGGGATCGGGCCGGCCGGTGCGGACCGCTCCGTCCACGAGGACCACCCCCAGGTTGGAATTCTTCTCGACCAGCACGAGGGTCAGCCCGTACCAGGACTGGACGCGCGGGTCGGAGGCGGCGCGGCGGTACGCCTGTGCGAACGCCTCGTGGGCGCCCTCAGGGTCATCGCCCCGGAACCGGCGCAGCCCCAGCTCCAGGGCGGCGGCCGCCTCGACCGTCAGGGAGCGCTCGCCTGGCTGTCCCGGAGCCCCGCTCACCCGTTCATCTCGTGGATGATCCGGAGCCCGTCGAGGGTGAGGTGCTCGTCCACCTCGGCGATGGCCTTCGACAGCCCGGCCACCAGCGGGGCGAGCCCCCCGGTGGCGACGACCAGCACGGGGAAGGCGAGCTCGGCCTGCATGCGCTCGCAGATCCCGTCCACGAGCCCCACGTACCCGAAGACGATCCCGCTCTGCATGCTGGCCACGGTGTTCTTCCCCACCACGTGGGGCGGCCGGGCGAACTCCACCCGGGGCAGCTTGGAGGCGTTGCGGAAGAGAGCCTCCATCGAGATGGAGATGCCGGGAGCGATGGCGCCGCCCAGGTACTCGCCGCGGGGGGAGACGGCGTCGAAGGTGGTGGCGGTGCCGAAGTCCACCACGATGAGCCCGCGCTTGAACCGTGCGAAGGCGGCCACCGCGTTCACCACCCGGTCGGCGCCGACCTCGCGGGGGTTGTCGTAGAGGATGGGGAGGCCCGTCTTCACTCCGGGCCCTACGAAGAGCGGCTTCACGCCGAAGTAGCGCTGCGACATCTGCTCGAGGGCGAAGGCCAGAGGGGGCACCACGCTGGAGATGACGATGGCCCGCACCCGGGCCGGGTCGAGCCCCACCGAGGCGTGAAGCTGCCGGACCAGGATGCCCCACTCGTCGTGGGTGCGGCTCTGCGAGGTTTCCACGCGCCACTGGTGGCGGAGCGACGACGCCTCGAAGGCTCCGAGCACCGTGTTGGTGTTGCCGACGTCGATGGCGAGAAGCACGGCGGGAGGGTAGCCTCACGCCCCTTCTGGGTCAACGCGGCCGACGAGCCGGACGTCGCCGGCCACGACGCGCACCAGGCCACCACGGGCCCGGACCAGGAGCGCCCCGGTCTCGTCGATGTCCTCGGCGACGCCGGTGATCTCCCCGCCCTCCCCGTCGGCGCGGACCTCACGCCCCAGGGTGACGGATCGCTCCCGCCAGGCGGCTCGGATCGGCCCGAACCCCTGGTCGGCGTGCAGGTCGAGCCACTGCTCGAGCTCGGAGAGGAGCGCCGCCGCGAAGAGCGCACGCGGCACCGGCTGGCCCCGCTCGATGGAGAGGCTGGTCGCCACGCCGCGGAGATCCGCCGGGAAGTCCCCGGACCCGGAGTTGAGGTTCACCCCGATGCCCAGGACCACCCAGTGCACCACGTCGGGCTCGGCCGACAGCTCGGTGAGGATCCCGGCCACCTTCAGCCCCCCGACCAGCACGTCGTTCGGCCACTTGATGCCGGCCTCGACGCCGGCCTTCCTGCAGGCCTCGCATGCCGCCACCGAGGCCACCAGGGTCAGCTCGGGGGCGCGCTGCGGCGGGAGGGACGGGCGCAGGATGACCGAGAGGTAGAGGTTCTGCCCGGCCGGCGACGACCAAGAACGTCCGCGGCGGCCCCGGCCGGCCGTCTGGCACTCGGCGACCACCACCTCGCCGTGGGCCGCGCCGGCGTCGGCCAGCTCGCGGGCCCGGTCGTTCGTGGAGGGGATCTCGGCGGAGCAATGGAGCACCTGCCCCAGGTCGTGGGTGTTGAGGAGCGGGCCGATCTCCAGCGCGCCCAGCCGGTCGGGGATGGCCACCAGGCGGTAGCCGCGGGCCGGGACGGCCTCGATCCGGTAGCCCTGCCCCCGAAGCGCGTTGACGTGCTTCCAGACCGCCGCCCGGGAGAGCCCGAGCTTGCCGCTGATGGCCTCGCCGGAGACGAAGTCGTCCGCCGCCTCGGCGAGGAACGCGAGGACCATCTCCTCGCTCCCCGGTGCGACCTCGGCCATGCGCGGATTGTCGGGGTCGCCGACCCGGCCTGTCAAACCGCCGGGAGGGGCGTCCCGGCCGGCTCGATCTCGAAGGAGATGTCGGCAGCCCGGGCGCTGTGGGTGAGGGCGCCCATCGAGACGAAGTCCACCCCGGTCGCGGCGACGCGGGGCAGCCTCTCGAGAGACATGTTCCCGCTGGCCTCGAGGAGAACCCGCCCGGCGGCGCGCCGGACGGCCTCGGCCATGGCCTCGTCCGCCATGTTGTCGAGGAGCACGATGTCGGCCCCGGCGGAGATGGCCTCGTCGAGGCCAGCCAGGTCCACGACCTCCACCTCGACCCGCAGCATGGCGTTGCCCCGGGCGCGGGCGCGGCGGACGGCCTCCCCCACCCCGCCGCAGGCCGCCACGTGGTTGTCCTTCACCAGGATGCCGTCGCCCAGCGAGAAGCGGTGGTTCACCCCGCCACCGGCGCGGACGGCCTCCTTCTCGAGCCGCCTCCACCCCGGCGTGGTCTTGCGGGTGTCGAGGAGGCGCGTCCGTCCGCCGGAGGCGGCGAGCGAGTCCACTGCGCGGCGGGTGCCGGTGGCGACCCCGGAGAGGCGCTGCAGGAAGTTGAGCGCGGTCCTCTCCGCCGCGAGCAGCGCGCGCATGGCACCGGTGGCGTCACCGAAGATCTCGCCCCTGGCGACGCGGGCACCGTCGGCCCGGTCGAAGCGGCAGGCGGCCCCCAACCGCTCGAACACCCGGACCGCGACGGCCGTGCCGGCCAGGACCAGGTCCTCCTTGGCGAGGAAGGTGCCGCGGCCGGTGTCGGTCGCGGGGATGGTGGCCTCGCTGGTGGCATCGCCGAGGGAGAGGTCCTCCTCGATGGCCAGGTCGAGGAGGCGCTCGACGGCGGGGGAGAGCGCGGGCACGCTATTTCCTCCCCACAGGTCGCCGCTTCCCCACAGGTCGCCGCTTCCCCACAGGTCGCCGCTTCGCGGCGACCAGCTTCTTCCTGGCAACCCCCTTCTTCTTCACGGCAACCCCGTCCTTCCCTCCAACCACCTTCTTCTTCCCAACCCCCTTCCCCTTCACCGCACCCTTCCCCTTCCCAACCACCTTCCCCTTCCCAGCCACCTTCCCCTTCCCAACCACCTTCCCCTTCGCAACGACCTTCTTCCCCTTCGCAACCCCCGCCAGCGCCAGCGGCGCCGGCCCGCGCCGCACCATCCCCCCGCTGGCCCGCTTCACCATCTTCCCGGCCGGCTTGCGGATCAGGTTCGCCCTCTGCTTCACCACCAGTTGCTGGGGCTCCCGCCGCACCAGCGGCGCCGGCGACGGAGCCGCCACCGGCTCGGGCAAGGCGATCGCCACCGCCACCGCCACCGCCACCGGCTCCGGCAAGGCGATCGCCACCGCCACCGCCGCGGGCGCCTTCTCCGCCTCCCCGGTCAGGAGCGCCCGGTGCGCCTCGAGGTTCCTCCGCTTCTCCCCGAGCTCCTCGACCCGCGCCCGCGACTCCTCCACGACCTCCTTGGGCGCGCGCTCGACGAAGCTCGGGTTCGCCAGCCGCCTGGCCACCCCGTCCACCTCGGCCTCCAGCCTGGCGATCTCCTTGTCCACCCGGGCGGTCTCGGCGGCCATGTCCACCGCCCCGGCCAGCGGGATGAGCACCTCGAACCCGTCGCCGACGGCGACCGCGCACTGCGGGCGGCGGCCGGCCGGTCGCCCGGCCTCGTGGAGCACGAGCCCCTGCACGTTCCCGAGCCGCTCCACCCGCCCCTGCTCGGAGCGAAGGGTGGCCAGCGCCTCGGCGGAGAGCCCTCCCACCTCGACACCCTGGAAGACCGTCTTCCACGGCACGCTCATCTCGCCGCGGACGTTGCGGATGGCCTCGATGACGCCCAGCACCGGGCCGAAACTGCGCTCCGCGGCCTCGTCCACCGGCCGGCGCTCCGGGTACCGTGCCTCGAGGAGCGAGGGGGCCCACCCGGCGACGCCGAGCCGCTGCCCGAGCATCTGCCAGAGCTCCTCCGTGACGAAGGGCATCAGGGGGTGGAGCAGGCGCAGAGCCGTGTCGAGGGCGTGGGCCAGCACCGCCTGGGCGGCGCCCTTCTTCCCGGCGTCGTCGCCGTAGAGCGCCTCCTTGGACAGCTCGATGTACCAGTCGCACAGGTCGTTCCAGCAGAACCGGTAGACCGTGCTGGCCGCCTCGTCGAAGCGGTAGGCCTCCAGGGCGTCCACCGTGCCATTCACCGCCCGTGCGAGTCGGGCCATCAGCCAGCGGTCGGCCGGGGTGCGGGCCAGCTCGGATGCGCGGGAGAGGTCGGGCGCGCCTTCCAGGTTCATGAGCGCGAACCGGGTGGCGTTCCAGAGCTTGTTGGCGAAGGCCCGGAACCCCTCGATGCGCTCCTTGGCGAGCTTGATGTCGCGCCCCTGGGCGCTGGTCAGCGCCGCCAGCGTGAAGCGCAGGGCGTCGGCGCCCTGCTTCTCGGTGATGGCGAGGGGGTCGATGACGTTCCCCTTCGTCTTCGACATCTTCTGCCCCTTCTCGTCGCGCACCATGGGGTGCAGGAAGACGGTGCGGAAGGGGACGTCGCCCATGAAGTGGATGCCCATCATCATCATCCGGGCCACCCAGAAGAAGATGATGTCGTGCCCCGTCTCCATGACCGAGGTCGGGTAGAAGGTCTCGAGCTCCTTGGTCCGGTCGGGCCAGCCCAGCGTGGAGAAGGGCCAGAGGGCGGAGGAGAACCAGGTGTCGAGGACGTCCTCGTCCTGGCGCAGCGCGCGGCTCCCGCAAGTCGCACAGGCCTCCGGCGTGGTGCGGGCCACGGTGGGGTGCCCGCTCTCGCAGTACCAGGCCGGGATCTGGTGGCCCCACCAGAGCTGGCGCGAGATGCACCAGTCGTGGATGTTGCGCATCCACGCCATGTACGTGTTGGTCCACCCCTCGGGGATGAAGCGGGTCCGCCCCTCCTCCACGGCGGCGATGGCCGGGCGGGCCAGCGGCTCGATCTTCACGTACCACTGGTCGGAGAGGAGCGGCTCGAGCACCGTCTCGCAGCGCTGGCAGCGGCCGAGCGGCAGGAGGTGCGGCTTGGCCCCGCGGTCGAGCCCCTTCTCGGCCAGCGCGGCCTTGACCGCCTTGCGGGCCTCGAAGCGATCCATGCCCTGGAACGGGCCGGCCTCGGCGGTCATGCGCCCGTCCGGGCCGATGACCGACAGGAGCGGGAGCCCGTGCCGCTCCGCCACGGCGAAGTCGTTGAAGTCGTGGGCCGGCGTGACCTTCACCGCGCCGGTCCCGAACTTGGGGTCCACCAGCACGGCGTCGGCGACCACCGGGAACTCCCGGCCGGTCACGGGGTGGCGCACGTTCTTTCCGACCACGGCGCGCCAGCGGTCGTCGTCGGGGTGCACGGCGATGGCGGTGTCGCCCAGCATGGTCTCGGGGCGGGTGGTGGCCACCACGATCTCGCCCGTGCCGTCGGCGAGCGGGTAGGCGAAGCTCCACAGCTCGCCGGGGTGGTTCTCCTCGTGGTTCACCTCGAGGTCGGAAAGGGCGGTGTGGCAGCGCGGGCACCAGTTGATGAGCTTCTTGGCCCGGTAGACGAGCCCCTCCTCCCACAGCCGCACGAAGACCTCGCGGACCGCGCGGGAGAGCCCCTCGTCCATGGTGAAGCGCTCGCGCTGCCAGTCGAGGGAGGCGCCCAGCGCCTGGTGCTGCACCCCGATGCGGGAGCCGTACTGCTCCTTCCAGGCCCATACCCGGCGCAGGAACTCCTCGCGCCCCAGGTCGTGCCGGCTCTTCTTCTCGGTCCTCTGCAGCTCCTTCTCCACCACCATCTGGGTGGCGATGCCGGCGTGGTCGGTGCCGGGGAGCCAGAGCACGTTGAACCCGCTCATGCGCTTCCAGCGGATGAGGATGTCCTGGATGGTGGCGGTGAGCGCGTGGCCGAGGTGCAGGGAGCCGGTGACGTTGGGCGGCGGAAGGACGATGGAGAAGGCCGGCCGGGACCGGTCGTTCTCGTCGGCGTGGAAGTACCCACGCTCGAGCCAGGTGCGGTACCAGCGGGGCTCGACGTCGGTGTGGTCGTAGGCCTTCGACAGCTCGGTCGAGGGCGGGGTCTGTCGTTCTTCGGACACTTGGTTCTCCGACGGGCGCGGCCTCGTTCAGTGCTTCTGCCGCTCGTTCACCAGGCGTTCCACGTGCTCGCGGATGATCACCTCGGCGAGCTGCGGGACCACCTCCCAGGCGATCTTCTCCACCACCTCGCGCGACGCCTGCGAGATGGCCAGGCGCAGCGCCGCCTCTCCCCCGTCGGCGTGCGCCGCGGTCGGAGGACTGGCCGGTGCGGCGGAGGGGGACGGCGGCGCGGAGGGTTCGCGCCGCGGCTGCGTCGGCGCCGGGACCACGGCGGCGCCGGTGGAGACGTCGCTCCAGTCGTCGTCGGCGGTGGCCGGGCCGGCCATCCCGAACGGCTCCGGGGGCGGCGGTCGGGCCGGGGCCCGGGCCG
>CAIQRS010000274.1 GCA_903874275.1 uncultured Anaeromyxobacter sp. | reverse complement strand
GTCTACTACATGGTGCGGATGCTGGAGGGGGGCGAGGAGCCTCGCTTCGTGGCCCGTCGCATGGTGATCTTCGCGAGCGAGGACGTGGGCAACGCCGATCCGCGGGCGCTGGTCGTCGCCACCTCCGCGCTCCAGGCGCTGGAGCTCGTGGGCATGCCCGAGGGCGTCCTTCCCCTCACCCAGGCCGTCGCCTACCTGGCGCTCGCCCCCAAGTCGAACACGGTCATCGCCGCCTACGCCGCGGCGCGGAAGCTGGTGCTCGAGCAGGGTCCCTTGCCGGTGCCCCTGAAGCTGCGCAACGCGCCCACCCGGCTCATGGAGTCGATGGGCTACGGGGGCGGCTACCGCTACCCGCACAACTTCGAGGGGCACTACGTGGCCGAGCAGTACCTCCCCGACGCGCTGCGCGGCGAGCGCATCGTGACCCCGTCCGGCAGCGGCCTCGAGCGCGAGCTCTTCGAGCGCCTGGCGCGGCTGCGCGCCGGGAAGAGGGACGGGTGACGGCCGGCCGGGGCTCTCAGGCCGGGTACTTCCCGGTCACGTAATCCACCAGGTCCTGGATCTGCCCCTCGCGGTTGCGCACCAGCCAGTGGTTCAGGTCTCCCTGGGAGACCACGCCCACCACGGTGCTCCCGTCCACCACCGGGACGTGGCGGATGCGCTTCTCGGAGATGACCCTCATGGCGTCCACCACCGACGAGGTGGGGCGCATCACCACCAGGTCGCGGGTCATCACGTCGGCCACCCGGGTGGTCGCCGGGTCGCGCCGCTCGCCCACCACCCGGCGCAGGATGTCCCTCTCGGTGAAGATGCCCAGGAGCTTGCCGCCCTCCATGACCAGCACCGATCCGACCAGGTGGCGGTTCAGCACCTCGACCGCGGCGGCCACGGTGACGTCGGGGGGAACGGACAGGGTGTCGGTGCCGCGCCCCTTCCCGGCGAGCACCTGCGAGAGCGGCGTCTGCGTGTCGGGCTTCAGGTCCATGGGGAGCCTCCGTTGGATGGGGGCTATATCCGGGGGCGCTTCCCTGCGCATGATGGGGCGATGGTCTTCTACCTCCACGGCTTCGCCTCGGGCCCGGGCTCGACCAAGGCGACCGCCATCGCGGCCGGGCTGGCGCCGGACGGCATCGTGCCGGTCCGGCTCGACCTCACGCCGGGGCCAGAAGGGTTCGAGCGGAGCACCCCCTCGTCGATGCTCGCCATCGTGGAGGAGGCGCTCCACTCCGCGCCCGGGCCCCACGTCGTCATCGGAAGCTCGCTGGGCGGCTGGCTCGCCGCGCTGGCCGCGTCGCGCAACCCCTCGGTGGCCCGCCTCGTGCTGCTCGCCCCGGCGTTCCGGCTCCACGAGCGCTGGAGGGCCAGGCTGGCCCCGGCCGACCTGGCCCGCTGGGAGCAGGAGGGCAGCGTGGAGGTCCACCACCACGCCGAGAACCGCCCACGCCGCATCGGCTGGGCCTTCTTCGCGGACGCGGAGAACTGGCCGCCCTTCCCGGTGGTGCACGTCCCGGCGCTCTGCATCGCCGGCGGCCGCGACGACACCGTCCCGCTCGAGGACGTGCGGGCCTGGGTGGACCGCACGCCCGGTGCCCAGCTCGTGGTGGTGGACGACGGCCACGAGCTGACCGGGGCGCTGCCCCGGATCGTGGAGCTGACCCGGGCCTTCCTGGACGACGCGCCTTCCGGGCGCCCGCTCTAGCGAACCCGGACGCTACAGCGACGCCTCGGTGGACTGGACGTCGTCCTCGACGTCGTCCTCCACGTCGGAGCGGTACTTGCGCAGGACCCGCTTGAAGTTGGAGCGGTCCATTCCGGCCTTGCGGGCCGCGGCGGAGATGTTGTTGTCGCTGGCCCGCATGAGCGCCTCGACGTAGCGCTTCTCGAAGTTGCGCAGTGCGCTGTCCTTGGCGGTGGCGTAGCTCTGGGTGAGCATCTCGGCGTCGTCGCCCGGGCCGGTGGTCTCGCGGAGGACCGGCGCGGTGCGCCCGGTGACCGACGGGGGCAGGTCGGTGGGCTGGACCGAGTCCCCGCGGCAGAGGACCACGGCCCGCTCGATGGCGTTCTCCAGCTCGCGCACGTTGCCCGGCCAGCGGTAGACGCAGAGCAACTCGATGGCCTGCGGCGCGATGGTGCGCACCTTCTTGCCCAGCCGGTCGGAGTAGCGGCGCATGAAGTGGTGGGCCAGCAGCGGCACGTCGTCGAGCCGGTCGCGCAGCGGCGGGAGCGGGATGGCGATGACGTTGAGCCGGTAGAAGAGGTCCTCGCGGAACTTCCCGGCGCGGACCAGCTTGGGGAGGTCGCGGTGGGTGGCGGCGATGACGCGCACGTCCACCCTGACCGCGTCGGTGGAGCCGACCTTCTTGATCTCCCCCTCCTGCAGCACGCGCAGCAGCCGGACCTGGGTGGAGAGCGGGATGTCGCCGATCTCGTCGAGGAAGATGGTGCCGCCGTTGGCCGACTCGAAAAGCCCCTTGTGGTCGCGGTTGGCGCCGGTGAAGGCCCCCTTCACGTGGCCGAAGAGCTCGCTCTCGAGCAGCGTCTCGGTGAGCGCGCCGCAGTTGAGCGCCACGAACGGCTGGGCGCGGCGCGGGCTGCGGGCGTGGAGCGCGCGGGCCACCAGTTCCTTGCCCGTCCCGCTCTCCCCCTGCACCAGGACCGTGGCGGCGCTGTAGGCCACCGCCTCGATCATCCGGGTCACGTCGCGCATCGGCCCGCTCGTCCCCACCAGCCCCTGGGTGGTCTCGAGCGCCTCGAGCCGGGTCTCCAGCTCGCGGTTGCGGTCCTGCAGCCGCTTGCGCTCCGCGGCCCTGGCCACAACGTAGGCCACGTGCTCGACGTCGTCCGGCTTCTCGATGAAGGGCTTGATCAGGTACTCGTGGGCCCCGGCCTTCATGGCGGCGAGCGCGGTGTCCACCGTGGCGTGGCCGGTCATCATGATGACCTCGATCTCCGGCCTCCGGTGCTTCACGGCGTTCAGGAGCTCGATGCCCGAGAGCTCCGGCCTCCGGATGTCGAGCATGGCCACGTCGAAGTCCTCCGTGGCCAGGCGCTGGGTGGCGGCGATGGGCGAGTCGAGCGCCACCACCTCGTACCCCTTCTTCCGCAGGATCACCTCGAGCGCGCGCAGCACGCTGGGCTCGTCGTCCACGACGAGGACGCGGGTGGGGCGGACGGTCTCTTCCATGGCGTTCTCTCCTGTCACGTGGCCTGCTCGGCCGGCAGCTCGACGACGAACCGCGCGCCGCCCTCCCGGAGGTTCTCGAAGCGGATCGACCCGCCGTGCTCCTCGGCGATGCGGTAGCAGATGGAGAGCCCCAGGCCCGTCCCCTGCCCTTCCGGCTTGGTGGTGAAGAACGGCTCGAAGATGCGCTCGGTGATCCCGGCGGCGATCCCCGGGCCGTCGTCGGCGACGCTGATCACCACCCTCCCCGGCGCGCCGGGACCGGTGTGGACGACGATCCTCCCCTTGCCCTGGACCGCCTGCGTCGCGTTCACGATCAGGTTCACCGCCACCTGCTGGAGCTGGTTGGCATTGCCGGTGGTGCGGGCCGGGTCGAGTTCCCGGACCACGGTCACCTTCCCGTCGCGCAGGTTGGGCTGGAGGATGAGGAGCGCCTCCTCGACCACGCGGGGTAGGTCCACGGGCCCCCGCTCGTGCTCCTTGGGCGCGCGGGAGAAGCGGAGCAGCGAGTCCACGATGCGCTTGGCCCGCATGGCCGCGTCGCTGATGAGGCGCAGGCTCTCCTGGTCGTCGGGGGAGCGCTCGTCCTGGGCCATGATCTGGGCGAAGGCCAGGATGCCACCGAGCGGGTTGTTGATCTCGTGGGCCACGCCGCCTGCGAGCTGGCCGAGCGCCGACATCTTCTCGGCCTGGAAGAGGCGACGCGTGACCTCGCGCTCCTGGGTGACGTCCTTGTAGACCACGACCAGCGCGTCCCCGCCGAAGGGGAAGGCGCGCATCAGCCAGACCCGGTTCCGGAAGGTGACCACCCGTTCCGGCGACTCGCCGAGGTACGGCCGCGGGCAGGGGAGCTGGCCGAAGGCATGCCCGGTGCAGCGGAGCCCGGGGAGCTCCCCCACCGCCACGCCGGCCTGGCGCGCGAAGCCCGAGTTGGCGCGGACCACCTCGCATCCGCCGCGGATGATGGCGAGCGGGTCGGCGATGGCGTCGAAGCAGGTGCGCCACTCCTGCGCGGCCAGCCGGAGCGCCTCGGTGCGGGCTTCCAGCTTGGCGTCGAGGTCGCGGTTCAGCCGCTCCAACTCGGCCTGCCGGGCCGTCAGCATGGCCTGGAGCCGCTGGTTCTCCTCCATCGTCCAGAACTGGTCGATGGCGTCCTGGACGGTGAGAAGGAGGTGGCTCTCGTCCCAGGGCTTCCAGATGAAGCGGAAGATCTCGGAGCGGTTGACCGCCTCCTCGATGGCTGCGGTGTCGGCCTGCCCGGTGAGGAGCACGCGCTGGATGGCCGGGTAGCGCTCCTTCACGACCCGCAGGAACTCCACCCCGTCCATGCCCGGCATCCGGTAGTCGGAGACCACGACGTTGACCGGCTCCCGCGCCAGGATCTCGAGGGCGGTCGCCGCCTCGGGCGCCTCGAGGAAGGTGCAGGACGCCCGGCGCAGCACGCGCCGCAGGGACCGGCGGACGTGCTCGTCGTCGTCCACGACGAGGACCGAGGCCTCGCGGGCGAGCGCGACCGACTTCGAGCTGGTCCTCACCTTGGCTTCCATGGCGGCGATGTAGGCAGTTGCACGACCCGGTCCAGGTCCCCGTCACCCGGGGTCCCTGGGATTCCAGGGTATTCACCCAGGACGGGGATGGGTAAGCGGAAACCCGGGTCAGACCCGAATCAGTCACGGACACACCGGGTCCGACCTTCCTGGGCCGTCAGCGCGAAACGGGGGTCAGGATTCCACCCCCCTGAGATCTCGCGTTTTCCAGCGCCTTCTCGGCCGCCCTCATCAGGGATTCCGCATCGGCGACGGAGGGTGAAGGGTAGGCCGCGACCCCTACGGACTGCGGGCCCCCGGTCGTGGGGGACGGTCCGAGCGCACCCGCCAGGCGCGTCGCGACGAGGAGCGCCCCGGTGAGCGTGGTCTCGGGGAGGATCACCGCCACACGGTCGCCGGGAGCCGGCGAGGCGGAATCGCAGAGCCGGACGGCGTCCCTCACCCGGCCGAGCACCTCGGAGCTCGGGGGCAGGTCCACGAGCAGCAGCGAGAGCTCCTGGTGGTAGCGGACCGCGCGGGCGTACTCGCGGCGAAGGCCGATCTGCAGCTCGCTCAGCACAGCTCCTCCCAGACGTCGGCGGGGATCACGGGGGCGAGTCCGCCACCCCCCAGGATGTTGACGACGGGAGATGCCGCGGCCCGGACCACGCTTCCACCCGGGTGGACCGGGAGGAGGCCGGAGTAGGTGGAGACGTCGCGGTAGAGGGAGCCCGGCTCCGGACCCGAAGGGGTGATGCGCGTGGCCGGGCGGCGGGCGGCGAAGATCCGCTCCTGGGCCACGAACCCGCCCCCGCGCCGGTCGGAAGCGGCTTCCCGCACCACCCGCTCCCAGGCGGCCGGCTCGGTCTCCGCGCCCAGGTGGACGCTCTTCCCGCCGTAGTCCCAGCTGCGCTTCAGGACGAAGCCCTCCCGGCCACCGACGAGCCGGTCCACCGTCTCCGGGGAGTGGAGCCTGGTCCAGGGCATGCGCCGGGCGGCGGCGAGCTCGACCGGGTCGAGCCCCGCCAGCGCGGCCATCGCCGCGTCGTCGGCCGCCTCGGAGAGGCGCGCGAAGAGCGCCTTGGCCTCGAGCATCCCGTTCACCGGGTTCATGAGCGGCCAGCGGGCCGGCTCGCGCAGCGCGCGGGCGAACGGGGAGCCCGGGGGCGTCCGGTGGGCCCAGACGTGCCGGTAGAGCAGGTCGTGGGCGTCCGGGTCGGCCTCGTCCGGGACGAGCACCGCGGTCTCGTGCCCCATCTGCCGGAAGTGGGCCTCGAGCCGGCGCAGCTCGCCGATCTGCGCATCGCCGGGCCGGGCCACGATGGCGATGGAGGGGCGCTCCCGTGCCCCGCCCCGCCACCGGTAGAAGGCGACGAGCGTCTCCCGCAGCGCCTCCATGTGGCTGCCGGCCCGCGCGACCAGGTCTCTCTCGCGGCGGGGCGTCATCCCGCGCAGACGCGCAGCCGCCCGGATCCAGGAGTGGGCCGCCAGGTCGGCGTAGGCGGGCATGGCGGGGATGGTGGCGTTGAGTTCGAGGGCGCGCGGCAGCCCTCCGTCGCCGGGCGGGAGGAAATCCACGCGGGCGACCACCGCGGGGCACGGAACCTCGGAGAAGAGGAGCCCCATGGCGTCGGCCTCGAGCCCCTCGAACGGGCCGAGCAAGGCCTCGCGGTCGCGCGGGTCGCCGCGGGCGAGCAGCGCCCGGGCCAGCTTCACGGACCCGGACAGGATGGCCCGCGACTCGGCAGCGAGCCAGGAGAGACGCTCCCGCGACTCGACCTCGGGCTCGGCCACGAGCGGGATGGGGACGACCTCGCCGTCGGGGCGCAGGACCGTCATGCCGCCCGTCCAGGCGAGCCTGGCCGCCTCGCTCCCGATGCGGGCGATCTGCTCCTCGGTGAACGGACCGTTGCGGTGCATGTCGGGCGCTGATAGCAAGGCGTTGTCATGAAGATCTACACGAAGACCGGCGACGGTGGGGAGACCAGCCTCTTCGGGGGCGGTCGCGTCCCCAAGGACGACGCCCGCGTCGAGGCCTACGGGGCGGTGGACGAGCTGAACGCCGCCATCGGCCTCGCCCGGGCCCTCGCGCCCGCGGCCGAGGTGGACGTCGAGCTGGCCCGCATCCAGGCCGAGCTCTTCGCGGTCGGGGCCGAGCTGGCCACGCCGCACGACGCCCGGGCCCACGGGGCGCTGCCCGGCGTCCGCGGCGAGTGGGCCGAGGCGCTCGAGCGCCGGATGGACCGCTGGGACGAGGAGCTCGCTGCCCTCACCGCCTTCGTGCTCCCGGGGGGAACGTCGGCCGCGGCCGCGCTCCACGTGGCCCGGGCCACCTGCCGCCGCGCCGAGCGGCGCTCGGTGGCGCTCTCGCACCTCGCCCACATCGATCCCGCCGTGGTGGTCTACCTGAACCGGCTCTCGGACTTCCTCTTCGAGGCGGCCCGCGCCGAGAACCTGCGCGCGGGCGTCGCCGAGACCCTCTGGCTGCCGCGGAAGGGCGGCTGACATGGCGCCCCGCCGGCGTGTCGCGCTCGTCACCGGCGCCGGGACGCGGGTGGGCCGGGCCATCGCGGTGGACCTCTCCCGCAACGGCTGGGAGGTGGTGGCCCACTTCCACTCCCATCGCCCGCCGCGCACGCTGCTCGGCATCCGCGGCGATCTCTCCCTGCCCGACGGCCCGTCGTCGCTGGCCCGCGCCTTCCGCAAGCGCTTCGACCGGCTCGACCTGCTCGTGAACAGCGCCGCCCTCTTCGAGCGGCGCGCCGTGGAGGACACCGACGCCGCGCTCTTCGACGCCCAGATGGCTCTCAACGCCCGCGCCCCGCTCCTCCTCACCCGCGCGCTCCTGCCGCTGCTCCGCCGGGCACGCGGGTCGGTGGTGAACGTGATCGACGTGGGCGGCGCCATCGTTCCCTGGGCCAGCTACTCCGCCTACGGGGCGTCCAAGGCGGCGCTGCATGCGGTGACCGAGGCGCTGGCCCTCGAGCTCGCGCCTTCGGTCCGGGTGAACGGCGTGGCGCCGGGGACGGTGCTCTGGCCGGAGAGCTACACCGCCGGGGCGCGGCGGAGGCTTGCCATGCGCATCCCGCTGCGCCGGGTGGGCGCTCCGGAGGACGTGGCCCGGGCGGTGCGCTTCCTCGCCGACTCCCCGTTCGTGACCGGGGCGCTCGTCCCGGTGGACGGCGGAAGACACCTGGGAGTACCGGGCTGATCCTTCTCCAATTGCCTGGACCGGGCCGGTCCATTATGAAGGAAGGACCATGGAAACTGCCACCGCCACCGCGTCCGTCGCCCAGAACCTCGCCAGCGAGGTCCCGAACTTCGTCTCCTTCACCGACAAGGCCGTCGAGATGGTCCTCGCCGCCATCGAGCAGGAGGGTCTCGCCGGTCACGGGATCCGCATCGGCGTCGCCGGCGGCGGCTGCTCCGGCTTCCAGTACACGATGGACTTCGAGAAGGACGCCAAGGACGGCGACCTCGTCCTCGACCAGACGGGCGGCCTCAAGCTCTACGTGGACCCCATGAGCGCCATGTACCTCCAGGGCGTCACCGTGGACTACATCCAGGGGCTCCAGGGCGCCGGGTTCAAGTTCATCAACCCGAACGCCAAGAACACCTGCGGCTGCGGCTCGTCCTTCTCGGCCTAGCCGACCTTGCTCGTCGTCCGCCAGGCGGTCGTCGGACCGTTCTCCGAGAACACCTGGCTGGTCGCCGACCCGGCGACGGGTGACGCGCTGGTGATCGACCCGGGGGGCGAGACGGCCCGGGTGCTCGGCCTCGCCCAGCCCGACTTCCGCATCGGCGGCGTCCTGGCCACCCACGGCCACGTGGACCACGTCGTGGGGGCAGAGGAGGTCTGCCGGAGGACCGGCGCCCCTTTCCGGATCCACGCCTCCGACGAGCCCTTCCTGCGGGCGCTGCCCGGGCAGGCGGCCGGCCTGGGCTTCGGCCTGGCCCGCTCACCCACGGTCACGTCCTTCCTCTCCGACGGCGACTCCGTCCGGGTGGGGAACCACGAGGCGCGGGTGATCCACACGCCGGGCCACAGCCCGGGCGGGGTCTGCCTCTTCTTCCCGGCGGACGGGGTGCTCTTCTGCGGGGACACGCTCTTCTCGGGCTCGGTCGGACGGACCGACCTGCCCGGGGGCAACGCACCGGAGCTGCTTCGGTCCATCCGGGAAAGGCTCTTCCCGCTCGGAGACGAGGTCCGCTTCTTCCCGGGGCACGGCCCGGGGGGCACGCTCGGCGAGGAGCGGCGCCAGAATCCCTACGCCGGCGACGACGCCCCGCGCGGCCACTTCATGTGACCGCTTGCGCCCTACCCCATCGACACCACGCCCATGATGTTCTGGCCGGCGTCCACGTAGAGGGTCTCGCCGGTGACCCCGGAGCCCAGCGACGAGCAGAGGAAGAGGGCCGCCTTGCCCACCTCGTCATGCTCGATGTTGCGGCGCAGCGGCGTCTTCGAGGCGTTCTCGCCGAGCATGGTGCGCATGCCCTTGATGCCGGCCGCGGCCAGGGTCTTGAGCGGACCGGCGCTGATGGCGTTCACGCGGATCCCCTCGCGCCCCATGTCCTCGGCCAGGTAGCGCACCGAGGCCTCCAGGGCGGCCTTGGCGACCCCCATGACGTTGTAGTTGGTCACCACCTTCTCGGCGCCGTAGTAGCTCAGGGTCACGATGCTCGACCCGGGGCGCATCATGGGGCGGAAGGCGCGGGCCAGCGCGATGAGCGAGTAGGCCGAGACGTCCATGGTGATGCGCCAGGCTTCACGAGTGGTGACGTCGGTGAAGCGCCCGTCGAGGGCCTCGCGGGGCGCGTAGCCGATGGCGTGGACCAGCACGTCCACCGAGTCCCAGACCTTCCCGACCTCCTTCACGGCCGCGTCGATCTGCTCGTCGCTCGACACGTCGAGGTCGAGCACGGCGACCGGGTTCATCGTCTTCACCAGCGGGACGGTGCGCTTGCCCATGGCCTCGCCGGGGTACGAGAAGGCCAGCTCCGCCCCCTGGGCCTTGAACTGCTGGGCGATGGCCCAGGCGATGCTCCGGTCGTTGGCGACCCCGGTGACGAACGCCCTCTTCCCCTGCATCAGTCCGCTCATGCCGCTCCTCTCCTGGTTTCCGCCGGGCTGGCCAGCTCGCTGCTAGGACGCCCCGAGCGCCTCGCGGGCCTGCGTCAGCTCGGAGAGCGCGTGGTCGTTCCCGGACTGGCGCGCCGCCAGGATGCCCCGCTCGTAGACCCCCACCGCCTCCGCGCCGCGGTCCAGCATCTCCAGCGTCTGGCCCCACATGAGATAGGTGGGGACGTACCCGGGGACGCGCCCCGCCAGTTCATCGAAGGACCGGACGGCGTCTTCGAGTTGCCCGGCCCCGCGCTGCCCCATGGCCAGCGAGTAGCGCGCGAACGGGTCGTCCGGGCTGCGCTCCACGATCTTGCGAAAGGCCTCGAGGCGCTGCTCGGGAGTCACGCGCGGTCTTTTAGCAGAGGGGCGTCGCTGCCGCCACCGCGGCGGGGCGGCGCGCGGTAAGCTCCGGCCCGTGGAACCCATTCCCGACTGCACCGGCGTCCTCGTGGCCGGCGGACAGGCACGGCGCCTGGGGGGCGCGGCCAAGGGCTTCGCGCGTCTCCGGGGCGTCCCGGTCGCGGAGCGCTCCCTGGCGCTCTTCCGCGATCTCTTCGACGAGGCCCTGGTGGTCGCGAACGACCCGGGGCCCTGGGTCGCGCTGGGGGCGTCAGTCGTCCCCGACGTGGTTCCCGGCAAGGGCGCTCCGGGCGGGCTCCACGCGGCGCTCCGGGGAGCCCGCACCGGGTGGATCTTCACCGCCGCCTGCGACATGCCCTTCCTCTCGGAGGGGCCCATCCGCCACCTCGCTTCCCGCCGCGACGGGGCCTCGGCAGTCCTCGTCGAGTGGGAGCGTGGGCTGGAGGGGTTGCACGCCTTCTGGTCGCGGAGCGCGCTCCCCGCGGTGGAGCGGATGCTCCGGGAGGGGGACCCGTCGCTGCAGGCCATCGCCGCGGAGATCGGGGCGCGCGTGGTGCCTGCCCGGGAATGGCGCGAGGTGGATCCGGACGGACGCTGCCTCGAGAACGTGAACACGCCGGAGGACCTCCTGCGGCTGGGGCTCGAGCCCCCGTGCTGGAGTCCGCCATGAGATCGATCCTCGCCGCCACCCTGGGTTTCGCCCTCGCCGCCTGCGGATCGGCGGGCACCCCGACGGAGGGCGCGGGCCCGGCCCCCGGCACCACCTTCGAGAGCCGCATCACCGCCATCGCCACGCAGGCGGGGCTCGACATGGCCGCCTGGCAGGCCTGCCGCACCCGCGCCAACCCCGACGCCCGGATCATCGAGGACATGACGGTGGGCGTCGCATCCGGCGTGGGCGGGACCCCGACCTTCCTCGTGAACGGGGCCATGGTCGTGGGCGCCCAGGCCGCGGGAGTGTTCCAGGACGCCATCCAGGCCGCGCGCACCCGGGCCCAGGCGAGCGGCCTCCCCGCCGCCACCTACTACGCGACCACCTTTCCCGGCGTCCCGGTGGGGACCTCGCCGGTCGCCGGACCGGCCGACGCGCTCGTGACCATCGTCGAGTTCTCAGACTTCGAGTGCCCCTACTGCGGCCGGGTGCAGCCCACGCTCCGCACGGTGCTGGCCGGGGCCGGGGGCTACGTGCGGGTCGTCTTCAAGCACTTCCCGCTCTCGATGCACGCCCACGCCCGGCCGGCGGCGATCGCCGCCGACTGCGCCCACGCGCAGGGGCGCTTCTGGGAGTTCCACGACCTGGTCTTCTCCGGGCAGGCGACGCTGTTCTGACCCGCGGTCAGTACCAGTCGACCTGCTGCTGCGTCGGGCACGGACAGGCGTAGCCCTGGGTCACCTGGAGGGTTGCGGCCAGCGGCCCCTCGTAGCACCAGACCCCGCAGGCGGCGGTGACGCCGAACCCCTTCTGGCGGACCACGCAGAGCGAGCCACCCGTGTCGGGGCAGGCCCGTTGCGAGGAGATGGGCAGGCCGAAATCACCGGCCCACGTGCCCGATGCGAACGAGGCCGTCAGGACGTCGTAGGTGTAGGAGGGCGTGCAGGTGTAGTAGGTCTGCACCTCGGTTCCGATGAAGTTCTTGTGCACGTTCGGGCATATCTCGGACCCGGCCGTCGGGCAGCACGCGTTCCCGGCCGTCGGGGCCTGGCAGCAGACGCCGCCACAGGTCAAGGTCGTGCAGGCCGCCTGGCAAACGCTGTTCACGCAGCTCTTGCCCGAGCCGCAGGGGTTGCCGCAGGCGCCGCAGTTGGCGGGGTCGATCCGGGTGTCCACGCAGACGCCGTTGCAGTTCCTGAGGCCCGTGGCGCAGACCAGCTGGCAGCCGCCGGCCGCGCAGGTGTATCCGGAGCCGCAGGCGCGGCCACAGGATCCGCAGTTGGCGGGGTCGGTCTGGGTATTGGTGCAGACCTCCGACGGGGTCCCGGCCTGGCAGGTGGTGTTGGGGGGGAGGCACTGGCAGGTCCCGGTCGAGCAGGTCGTGGCTGGAACGCAGACGTTCCCGCAGGTCCCGCAGTTGGCCCCGCTCGTGGCCTTGTCCACGCAGCTGCCGGTGGCCGGGTCGTTCGGACAGAGCGCGACCGTCGCCGGCGTGGTGTTGCAGACGCATGCACCGGCCGCGCAGGTCCCGAGCCCGCAGTTGTGACCGCACGTCCCGCAGTTGGCGGGGTCGGTCTGCTTGTTCACGCAGACGAGCCCGCATGTGGCCGGCTTGTCGGCCGGGCAGGCGCAGCTCCCGCCGGAGCAACTCGCCCCGGCGTTGCAGGAGACGTTGCACGCGCCGCAGTACAGGGGGTTCGACGTGAGGTCCACGCAGGCCCCGCCGCAGGAGGTCTGCCCCGTCGGACAGGTGGTCGCGGTCGAGCTGCAGCCCGACGCGACGACGACGACGACCAGCGCGAGCAGCCATCCGCCGCGCGCCAGGGAACTTCCGATCGAGACGGCCATGGGGCGCCTCATCGCTTTCCACCGCTGGTGCGGGGACGCACCGGCTTCCGCGGCACCACCTCGGACTTGGCCCGCGTCAGGCGGGCCTTCGCGTCGGTCTTCTGGCGGTTCGAGCCCTTGCGCGTGGACTTGCGCGAGGGGCGGGTTCCCGGAGCATGGTCCTCGAAGGCGTAGAGCGCCTTGCGGTCCTTCTCGGCCAGGTTGTGAGGCTTCGGCCCGGGCTTGGCCTTCTTCACCGCCTTCGGCTTCTTCGGCCCGGCGCGCTCGGTGTTGTAGCGGAACCACTCGGCCTTGGTCGCCATGGTCTAGCCTCCACGGGCAGCGAGGAAGAGTCCGATTGTAGCCCTGCCCCGGGCGGCCGTGGCGACAGGACCCGTGCGGGACGGACGGGCCGGCGCCGTCGCGGTCCGTGCTCTCAGGCGGTTCGTCGCCAGCGCGCGTTGTGGCGGGAGAGGTCGGCGTCGAGGGAGGGGATCTCCTGCTCGCGGACCAGCCCGATCTCCACGAAGAACTGGCCGATCCGGCGCTGGAGCCTCCGCTGCCGCCCGAGCAGCGCGAGGAGCTGCCCTCCGGACAGGAACCCCTGCCGGCGCGCGTACTCGCCGAAGGGCTCCTCCACGCGGTCGCGGCGGCGGCGGTCGAGGATCTCCCGCACCTCGTCGTCGGAGAGGTGGCCCCACTCGACGGCGATCCGCCCGATGGAGGGGCGCTGGCGGCGCTGCCAGGAGACAGCCTCGACGAGGTTTCGCCAGGAGGCACGCCCCGAGTAGTAGAGGAACTCGGCGAAGAGGAGCGGACGGTGCGGCAGCGGGGCGCGGCTCAGGTGATCCCGGGGCGGGCGGGAGGCCGGGTCCCGGGGGCGATGCGCGACCGGGCGGGGCGGCGGGGGGGCCTCCTCCCGCGACAGGAACTCGTAGGCCTCGAAGATCTGGCGAAACTCCTCGGCGAGGCTCGACTCGCTGCGGCCGAGGGCGTTGGCGCGGTCGGGATGGGTCTCGAGCGCACGGCGCCGGAACGCCTCCCGGACCTCGCGGCGGAACCCCTCCCCGCTCGCGCTGGTGGGACGGTTGGCGCCGAAGACCAGGTCGAGCGCCCGTTCCAGGTCCCCGCGTTCTCCAATTTCCCGAGTCTCCACGGCCGCCTCCGCCCACCCCTACATTCGCCTACATCCACCTCACATGTGGGATGGTCGGCCGGATCCGCACCCTTGTCGAACTTCTGGCCGTCCAGGGTGGTCCTAGAGGACCGAGTCCACCAGCCGGGCGAGCTGCTGGGCCGTCCGGCGCAGCGCGGGGCGCTTCTCCCAGTCCTTCGGGTCGAGGGGGATGGAGTCGCGCAGGTAGCGGTTCTGGATCCGCCTCAGGTCGGCGGCCACTCCCCTGTCGTAGAACAGGAGCATGTCCTCCTCGTTCAAGGCGAAGGAGCGCATGTCGAGGTTGGACGAACCGATGGCGCAGAGGTCGTCGTCCACCGAGATGTGCTTCGCGTGGAGGAAGCGCGGCCGGTAGAGGTGGATCTTCACGCCCGCGGCGAGCATCTCGGCGTAGTAGGACTCCTGGGCCAGGCGGACCAGCCACTGGTCGGCCTGCTCCGGCGTGACGAGGTGCACGTCCAGGCCGCGGGCGGCACCGGCCTGCATGGCGTCCACGAACGGACGGTCGGGGACGAAGTAGGGCGTGGTCACCACGATCCGCTCGCGCGCCCCGTAGAGCATCTGGACGAAGGTCCGCTCGTTGTTCTCCACCTCGTAGGTCGGTCCGCTGGGCAGGGCCTGGGCCCTCACGAGGCCGACCTCGGGTAGGTCCGGGAGCCTCGTGGACCCGTCGAGCCCCTTCCCGGTCTCGAGGTAGCGGTCGGTGAGGAGGATGGCCTCGAGCTGCCGGACCACCGGCCCCTCCACCCGGACCATGAGGTCCTCGTAGGTGAGCCCCCGCCCCTTGTAGTTGGACGCGTCCACCAGGTTCTGCGAGCCGGTGTACCCGACCCGCCCGTCGAGGACGGCGATCTTGCGGTGGTTGCGGAGGTCGCGCCGCGCCCGGCGCGTCCCCGGGCGGAGGAGCGAGATCACCTCCACGCCGCCGGCGCGAAGCGCGGGGGCGAGCTTCTTCAACCCGGGCGCGGAGGCCATCCCGTCCATCAGCACCTTGCAGACGGCACCGCGCCCCGCCGCGCGCAGCACCGCGTCGGCCACCCGCCGCCCGGTGGCGTCCGGCTCCACGATGTAGAAGAGCAGGCTGACGCTCTCCCGCGCCGCGTCGATGTCGGCCACCATCCGGTCGATGGCGACGGGGTAGTCGTCGATGAGCTCGGCCCGGTTGCCGCCCAGGACCGGAAAGGCCCCGAGCTTGCCGGCCAGGACGGCCGTCGCTGCCCGGTCCCCCTCCACCTGGACCACCGAGGGAGAACCGGCCGCCTCCCGCGCCTCCTGGATGAAGGCGCTCGCCAGCTTCTGGCGCTCCTTCCGCCGGGCCGGCAGGTAGGCCCTCCCGAAGATCGAGTAGAGCGCCAGCCCGACGATGGGCTGGACCAGGATGAGGAGCAGCCAGGCCCGGGCCGCGTTGGGCGAGCGGCGGCGCGGCACGGCCCAGATGGCCCAGAGCCGGATCGACCAGTTGAGGACCGGAAGCAGCCAGGCAAGGGTCACGGGGCGCCCCTCCTTCCGGCCACGCCCCGTGAGCGCACCGGGGCCTTCCCCCCGACGGCCGCCTCCAGCCGGGGCTCGGCGCCGGCGCAGGCTTCCCGGATGGTCGTGGCGAGGCGCCGCAGGGCCGGACCGAGGGGGGAGCGCGGCCGCCAGACCAGCGCCAGCGTCCGATGAGGCGACGGGCTCGCGAGCCTCCGCACCGCGAGCTCGGAGCGCCGGTTCTCCACCGGCAGCGAGAGGCGCGGGAGCAGGGTGATCCCCGCGCCCCCGGCCACCATCTGGGCCAGCGTGGCCAGGCTCGTGGCGCGGAAGTCGAGCTCGCGCCCTCGCGCCGACGCGCAGTAGGTGAGCGCCTGGTCGCGGAAGCAGTGGCCGTCGTCGAGCAGCAGGAACCCGGCGCCGCGGAGCTCCTGGGGCGTCGCCGGGGCGCTGGCCTGGACGAGCGGGTGGCCGGGAGGGGCCGCGAGCACGAACGGATCCTCGCAGACGACCTCCTTCTCCACCTCCCCGAGCGGCGCCTCGAGCGCGAGCAGCGCGCCGTCGATCCGCCCCTCCCGCAGCGCCTCGACCAGGTTCTCGGTCTTGTCCTCGACCCAGACCGCCGAGAGCGCCGGGTGGCGCGCCCGGAGCTCCGGGACGATCTCGGGGAGCAGGTAGGGCGAGACGGTGGGGATGACGCCGAGACGCAGCGTGCCCGCCAGCGGGTCGCCCAGCTGCCGGACGCTGTCGGCCAGGTCGTCGGCCTCGAGCAGCAGCCGGCGAAGCCGGGTGAGCACCGCCTCGCCGGCGGCCGTGACGATGACCCTCCGCGAGGCGCGCTCGAAGAGCCGCACGCCCAGCTGCTCCTCGAGCTGGATGACCTGGGCGGAGAGGGAGGGCTGGGAGACGTGGCAGCGCTCGGCAGCGCGCCGGAAGGAGCGCAGGTCGGCGACGGCCGCGGCGTACTGGAGCTGCCGCAGGGTGAAGGGATGGTGGCTGGACCTCATGATAGCCACAGCCTATCATTCCCCCCGTTGCGTTCCGTCCTGGTCATCCGCTACAGCGCGCTCGGCGACGTGGTCCTCTCCACCTCGGTGCTCGAGCCCCTGCGTGCGCGCTTCCCCGGGGCCCGCATCGAGTGGGTGACCTCGCCGGCCTACGCTCCGCTCCTCGAGGGGCTCCCGGACGTGCATCGGGTCCACCGGCTCGGCCGGGGCGGCATCCGCGAGGCGGTGAACCTCGCGGTCAAGCTGCGGGGGCGCTTCGACCTCGCCATCGACCTCCAGAACAAGGTGAAGAGCGCGGTGGTGGCCCGGGCCGCGGGACGAAGGCAACTGGTCTTCCGGCGCCGGACGCCCGGCCAGGCGGCGCTGGCGCTCCTCGGCGTGGACCCTCCGGCGCACGGGCCCCACGCCACCCGGATCTACGCCGACGTGCTCCGCCCGCTGGGGATCGAGCGGGCCGGGAAGACCCAGGTGGCGCTCTCCGGCTCGGCCCGCGACGGTGCCGCCGTGGCGCTCGCCGGGGCCTCCCGGCCCCGGGTGGCCTTCGCGCCCGGGGCGAGCCGCGCCACCAAGCTCTGGCCCGCCGAGCGCTTCGCCGAGGTGGCCGACGCGCTGGCGGACACGGGGGCGAGCGTCATCCTGGCCGGCGGGCCGGGCGACGCCGAGGCGCTGGCCCGCTTCCGCGCCGCGCTGCACGCCCCGGTGGCCGGCGACCTCACCCGCCTGCCGGTGGAGGGGCTGGCGGCCGGGCTCGCCTCGGTGGACCTGCTCGTCTCCTGCGACTCCGGGCCGGTCCACCTGGCCGGGGCGGTCCAGACCCCGGCGCTGGCCGTCTTCGGCCCCACCTCGCCGGATCGCTGGGGGCCCCAGCCTCCCGGACGTGCCGTGCGCTTCCCGATCGACTGCGCGCCCTGCTCCAACCACGGCGGGGACCGCTGCCCCGAGGGGCACCACCGCTGCATGACCGAGCTGACCTCCGCCGCGGTGATCGCCGAGGCGCGGGCCCTGCTCGGCGGCGGCGCAGCGTAGCGCCGGACCCCTACGCGGCCGAACGCACCGCCGCGGCCAGCTTCGCCGCCCGCTCGGCCAGCTGCTCGGCGGTCCAGGAGAGCGCGATGGGGGTCGAGATGGCCCGGGACATGACCGCGTCGGAGGCCGGGAACGGGCGGCTGGCCAGCTTGCCGAGCGCCTCGCGGACGCTTGCGGGAAGCGGCGAGAAGGACGACGCGGTCTTCAAGTGGTCCCAGCGGCGCAGGTAGTGCCAGTTGTTGTCGTACCAGTACATGGCCGGGATGCCGGCGCCCTGCATGGCCTTCGCCGCCGCCCTGGCTCGCGCCTCGTCGGGCAGGAAGAAGGAGAGGAACGACGCGCTGTCGCCGTCGGGGTCGGGGATGCGCCGGAAGGTCACGCCGGGGACGGCGGAGAGCGCCTCGCGCAGCGCCCGCTTGTTCCTCCGCTGGATCGTGAGGAAGCCGTCGAGCTTGCGGATCTGGGCCAGCCCCACCGCCGCGTGCAGCTCGGAGATGCGGAAGTTGTAGCCCAGCGCCGGGTGCAGGTCGGCGCCGCGGTCCACGCCCATGTGGTCGTGCCCGTGGTCGGCGTACTGGTCGCAGCGGCGGGCCACCTCGGCGTCGGAGGTGACGATGGCGCCCCCTTCACCACAGGTGATGGTCTTCACGAAGTCGAAGGAGTAGCAACCGGCCTTGCCCACCGTGCCGAGCGCCCTCCCCTTCCAGCTCCCGCCGGTGGCCTGGCAGGCGTCCTCCAGCAGCACCAGCCCCTTCTCGCGGCAGAGCTCCTCGAGCGCGCCCAGGTCGGCCATGGAGCCGCACATGTGCACCGGCATGATCGCCCGGGTGCGCGGCGTCACCGCGGCGCGGGCCGCGGCCGGCGAGAGGGTGAGCGTGTCGTCCACGTCGGCCAGCACCGGCGTGGCCCCCACCGAGAGGACCGCCTCGAAGCTGGCCACGAAGGTGAAGGTGGGCATGACCACCTCGTCGCCCGCCCCCACACCGAGCGCGGCCAGCGCCGTGGTCAGCGCCGCCGTGCCGGAGGAGACCAGCTGCGCGTGGGCCGCCCCGGTGCGCTGGCAGAGTGCGGCCTCGAGCTCGCGGGCCTTCCACCGCCCCTGGCGCGGTCCGTCGAATCCGTAGCGCATGAGGATGCCGGTCTCGAGCACCTCCTCGACCTCGCGCCGCTCCTCGGCGCCCCACATCTCGTAGCCGGGCATGAAAGCCTCCTACATCCGCTGGTAGAGCCCGCGCAGCCGCTCCGGGGGCATCTGGCGCTTCCAGTCGTCGCCCAGCGCGTTCTGCCAGAGCGGCGCCATGCCGAGCGAGACCTCGATCATCTTGTCGAGCTTCTGGGGCGGAAGACCGGCCGTCAGGCCCGGGGGGAGCTCCACGCCGGCCTTCTCGAGCATCTTCCGGAAGTCGCGAACGCCCTCCGGGTAGATCTCCTCGAGCACCTGCATGGCGATGCAGTTCCCCTCACCGTGGTGCGTCCCCAGCACGTAGCCCAGGCCATAGCTCATGGCGTGGGCGGCGCCGACCTGCGAGTAGGCGATGGACATCCCGCCCATCCAGGAGGCCATCATGAGCTTCTCGTCCGAGTCCCCGTCCCACCTGTCCCTCTCCAGGAAGACCTCCCGGCACAGGTCGAGGGACTTCTCGGCGTGGGCGCGGGCGAAGGAGTTCATGGCCCGGCCCTGCAGCGACTCCACGTTGTGGATGTAGCAGTCCATCCCGGTGAAGAAGCGCTGCCGCTCCGGCACCCCCTCGAGCAGGTCGGGGTCGAGCAGCACCTGGTCGAACGGGGTGTAGTCGGAGTTGAGCCCCAGCTTCTTGGTGGGCCCGATGAGCACCGCGGTGCGCGACACCTCGGCGCCGGTCCCGGAGAGCGTGGGCACGCCGGCCTTGAATACGCCCGGGACCTGGACGAGATCCCACCCCTGGTAGTCCTGGGAGGAGCCGGGGTTGGTGAGCATGAGGGCCACCGCCTTGGCGAGGTCCATGGTGGACCCGCCGCCGACGCCCACCAGGCCGGAGACCTTTCCCAGCTCGGCCCGGATCCGGTCCCGCAGCGAGTCCACGTCGCCGGTCTTGGGCTCGTGGGTGGTGTCCACGAAGTAGATCCGGTCGCGGCCGCGCACCGGGATCCGGGCCACGAACTCGGGCCGGTCCTGGAAGACGTGATCGACGAGGAACACCACCGGGGCCGTCCCCTGCCGGTTGTCGGCCAGGACGGCGTCGAGCTGCCCCAGGGCGCCGCGCCCGAACATCACCTGCCCCACCTGCTTCAGGTTCTTGTGCACGTTCTCTCCTTCAGCCCTCTCCGCCGGCCAGCAGCCGCTCGGCGCGGCGCAGGTCCTCTGGCGTGTCGATCTCCACGCCCATGTAGTCGGTGGCCACCATGCGCATGCGGATCCCGTGCTCCAGGAAGCGCAGGCACTCGACCTTCTCGGCCCGCTCCAGCGGTCCGGCCGGAAGCCGCGCGAACCGGAGCAGCGCGTCGCGGCGGAAGGCGTAGACGCCGATGTGCTCCCAGAAGGTGGGGCGCACCGACGGGTCACGCAGGTAGGGGATGGGGGAGCGCGAGAAGAAGAGCGCGTTCCCGGCGAAATCGACCGCCACCTTCACGTAGTTGGGGTCCTGGATCAGGGCGGGGTCGTGCAGCTCCTGCATGAGCGAGGCGACGCCCACGCCCTCGCCCTCCGGCCCGTCGAAGGCGCCGAGCAGCCGCTCCAGGGGTTCACGACGCGTGAATGGCTCGTCCCCCTGGACGTTGAGCACCAGGTCGGCCGGGAGCCCCTCCACCACCTCGGCGATGCGGTCGGTCCCGCTGTCGTGCTGCCCCCGCGACATGCGGGCCTCCCCGCCGGCGCGCTCCACCTCGGCGCGGATCTCGTCGGCGTCGGTGACCACCAGGACCGCGTCGAAGAGGCCGGTGTCCCGCACCGCCTCGAAGGTCCGGCGGATGACGGTCTTCCCACCCAGCGGAGCGAGGAGCTTTCGCGGGAAGCGGGTGGCGCCGAGCCGGGCCGGGATGAGGGCGATGCGTCGCACGGGGTTCCCGATCCTAGCCCAGCGACGGGGGATTCGCTGGCCGGAATGGGGGTGCCGGGGGGTAGGATGGGCCGGCTTGGACCTCGCCCGGAAACACCGGCTGGACCGTCGCGCCGCCGCGGCGCTGCTCTCCCTGGCCTTGGCCGCCGCGCCGGGGCGCGCGGGCGGGGCGCCCCCGTCACCCGACGTCCATGTGCGGGGGGAGCAGGTCATGCGCCGCTTCTGCCTCTCCTGCCACGGCTCTCCCGGGGGGATCCCGGAGGATCCTCTCGGTCCGCGCCTCCGTCCGGAACTCTGGGGCGACCCGGAACGGGCCTACGAGAACGTGGGGCGGCTCCAGTCCATCAACCGGCGCATGGACCAGCCCTTCACAGGCCCGGAGGCGGACAGGCGCGCGCTGGCCGGGTGGCTCGCCTGGCGGGCGCTCGAGAACCGCAGGCCGCCCTGGAAGGCGGCGCTGCCCTGGGCCGCGGCGGGTGGGTTGCTCCTCGCCGCCGCGGTTCTCGTGGCCCGGGCGCGCCGCCGCGGCGCCGGCGCCGGCTAGCCCTTCGCGAAGATCTCCGCGAAGAAATCTTCCATCGCCTTCCAGCTCCTCCGGTCGGCCGTGGCGTTGTAGGCCGCACCCTTGGACGGATCGTTGCCTGCCTCGACAACGGCGAAGGCGTGGACGGCGCCCGAGTACTTCACGACCTGCCAGTCAATCTTGGCGGCGCGCATCTCGTCCTCGAACGCCTTGAGCTGGGCATCGGGCACGTACGGGTCGTCGGCTCCGTGGAGGACGAGCACCTTTCCCTTGATGTTCTTCGCGTCGGCGGGCGTCGGCGTCTCGAGGATGCCGTGGAAGACCACGGTCCCCACCACGCCCGCGCCCGAGCGGGCCAGCTCGAGGACGGTCGTCCCCCCGAAGCAGTACCCCATCGCGGCGATGCGCCCCGTGTCCACGTTGGGCTGGCGCGCCAGCTCGTCGAAGGCGGCCACGACCCGGCTCCGCATCAGCGCCCGGTCCTTGAAATACTGGCCGGCGGTCGCCCCCTCCTTCCCGGGGGCCGGGCGAACGCCCTTGCCGTAGATGTCTGCGGCGAAGGCGACGTAGCCCATCTTCGCGAGCTGCTCGGCGCGTGCCCTCGGGCCCGGCCCCAGCCCCTTCCAGTCGTGGACCACCAGCACGCCCGGCTTCCTCGCGGGCCCGGCGCTGTCGTAGGCCAGGAAGCCCTCGAGGACGGTCTCCCCCTGCTTGTACTCCACGGTCTTCGTGACGATCTCGGCACGGGCGGTGGTCACGAGGAGCCCCAGCGCCGCGGCGACGGCGAATCGGAGTGTGTGCACGTGTTCATCCTTCCTTTCGGAATCGGCGGGGCGTCGTGCCCCGGTGGGGCTGCTTAATCCCGCCGCCGCGGGCCGGCCACGGGGAGTGGCCGGCGCGGTAGACTGTCGCCCCTTGGCGCCCGACCCCTTCTCCTCGCTCCGCTTCGCCGAGTACCGGGCCTTCCTGGGGGCCATGGCGGCGGTCTTCGGGGCCACCCAGATCCAGACCGCCGTCCTCGGCTGGCAGGTCTACGAGATGACCGGGGACCCGCTGGCGCTGGGGTTCGTGGGGCTCGCCGAGGCCGTGCCCTTCCTCTCGCTCACGCTCGTCGGGGGCTGGGCCGCCGACCGGATCGACCGGCGGCTCATCGCGCTCCTGAGCCTGGCCGTCATCGCCGCGAGCGGCGCCTGGCTGCTCACGGTGAGCATCTCCCCGGGGCGCTCCCCCCTCCCCCTCTACGGCGCACAGGCGCTGGCCGGACTGGGGCGCGCCTTCTTCCGCCCGGCCTCGGCGTCGCTGGGGACGGAGCTCGTGCCGCGGGAGCAGTACCAGAACGCCGCCTCCTGGCGGTCGTCGATCTTCCACTCCACCATGGTCGTCGGCCCGGCCCTGGGCGGCGCGCTCATCGCCCTGGGCGGCCCGCGGCTGGCCTACGCGGTGGAGATGGGGCTCCTCGGCGTCGGTCTCGCGGCGCTCCTCGCCGTGGCCCCGCGCCCGAGGCCCCCGGTGCCGCCGCGCCACCCGGTCGCCGAGATCGCCGAGGGCGTGCGCTTCGTCTTCCGCGAGCCGCTGCTCCTCGGCGCGCTCAGCCTCGACCTCTTCGCCGTCCTCTTCGGCGGTGCCACGGCGCTCCTGCCGGTCTTCGCCCGGGACGTCCTCCACGTCGGCGAGGTCGGGTTCGGGTTCCTGCGGGCCGCCCCGGCCGTCGGCTCGGTGGCCACCTCGCTGGCGCTGGCCCGGTTCGGGCACTTCCGGCGCGCCGGCCGGGCCATGCTCGTCTGCGTGGCCCTCTTCGGGATCACCTGGATCGCCTTCGCGCTCTCCCGCAGCTACTGGCTGTCGGCGGCCATCCTGGTGGCCGGCGGGGCGCTCGACGCGGTCTCGGTGGTGCTGCGCAGCACGCTGGTCCAGACCGTCACGCCCCAGGAGATGATGGGGAGGGTGTCGGCGGTGAACAGCCTCTTCATCGGCTCATCCAACGAGCTGGGGGCCTTCGAGAGCGGCGTGGCGGCGAAGCTGCTCGGGACCGTGCCGTCGGTGATCTTCGGGGGCGGGATGACGCTCCTCACCGTCGGGCTCGTCGCCTGGCGCGCCCCGCGGCTGCGCCGCCTGGGGCGGATCGCGTAGATTCGGGGGATGCCCCGGCTTCCCTTCCCGGTCGAGAGCCGCCTCCCCGGCGTGGGGACCACCATCTTCACGGTCATGTCGCGCCTGGCCGGGGAGTGCGGCGCGCTCAACCTCTCGCAGGGCTTCCCGGATTTCTCGGCGCCGCCCGAGCTCTTCGACCTGGTCTCGCGCCACATGCACGCAGGGTCGAACCAGTACGCGCCCATGGCCGGCGTGCCCGCCCTGCGGGAGGCCATCTGCGCCCGCTCGGAGGGGCTGTACGGGACCCGCTACGATCCGGAGCACGAGGTCACCGTCACCGCCGGGGGCACCCAGGCCATCTTCACCGCGATCACCGCGCTGGTCCGGCCGGGCGACGAGGTGATCGTCCTCGAGCCGGTCTACGACTCCTACGTCCCGGCCGTGGAGCTGGCCGGGGGGCGGGTCCTGCGCGCCTCGCTCACGCCGCCCGGCTACCGGCCCGACTGGGAGGCCATCCGGGGTCTCCTCTCCCCCCGCACCCGCATGATCCTGGTGAACAGCCCGCACAACCCCACCGGTTCCGTGTTCACGCGGAGTGACCTGGACGCGCTGGCCGGCCTGGTCCGCGGGACCGGGATCGTGATCCTCTCCGACGAGGTCTACGAGCACATCGTCTTCGACGGGGCCCGGCACGAGAGCGTGTCGCGCCACCCCGAGCTGGCTCCCCGCTCCTTCGTGGTGGGCTCCTTCGGGAAGACCTTCCACGTCACCGGCTGGAAGGTGGGATGGGCGCTGGCCCCGCGCGAGCTCATGGCCGAGTTCCGCAAGGTCCACCAGTTCGTGGTCTTCACCGTGAACACGCCGGTCCAGCTGGCGCTCGCCGACTTCATGTCGGACGCCCGACGCTGGCTCGAGTTGCCGGCCTTCTACCAGCGCAAGCGGGACCTCTTCCGCGCCGGGCTGGCGGCCACCCCCTTCGAGCCCCTGCCCTGCGCCGGGACCTATTTCCAGCTGGCCAGCACCGCCCGGGTGAGCGACGAGCCGGACACGATCCTGGCCGAGCGGCTCACCCGCGAGTTCGGCGTCGCCTCCATCCCGGTCTCGGCCTTCCTCGCGAACGGCCGGCAGGACCGGGTGCTGCGCTTCTGCTTCGCCAAGTCGGACGAGACGCTCGAGCGGGCCTGCGAGAGGCTGGCAAGGGTCCCGGCCGGTGTGTTCACATAGCGCGGTCCATGCGCGACACCACCCCCGACCTGAACGACATGCGCGTCTTCGCCGCGGTGGGGACCCGGCGGAGCTTCACCGGCGCCGGCAAGTTCCTGGGGCTCCCCAAGGCCACGGTGAGCCGCAGGATCACCGCGCTCGAGAAGCGTCTCGGCGTCCGCCTGCTCCTGCGCTCGACCCGGAAGGTGAGCCTGACCGACGCCGGCCGGGCCTTCCTGGAGCGGTGCCTGCGCATCGAGGACGAGGTCTCCGACGCCGAGGCCGCCGTGCGGCGGCTGGGGTCGGGGCCCCGCGGCACGCTCCGGGTCAGCGCGCCATTCACGCTGGCCCGGGTGCTCCTCCTGCCCTTCCTGCCCGAGTTCCTGCGCACCTACCCGGAGGTCCGGGTGGCCCTCACCCTCAAGAACGAGCCGGAGGACCTGGTGGGGCGCGGCGCCGAGGTGGCCCTCTCCCCCTGGCCGCTCCCGCCCTCCCGCCATTCCACCCGCCTGCTGGGCACCATGCAGACCCGCCTCTTCGCCAGCCCCGGATATCTGGAGAAGAAGGGCAGGCCCGAGGCGCCCCATGACCTCTCCGGACACCCCACGCTGGTCTACTCCGGCGGCGCAGGCCCGGCGCGCCTCTCCTGGAGCATCGCCTCCGGTCCCCGCACCGAGACGGTCCCCCTCTTTCCGGCGCTGGTCGCCAACGACCACGCCCCTCTCCACGCTGCGGCGCTCGCCGGCGTCGGCGTGCTGATGAGCACGCGCCTCCTGGTCGAGGACGCGCTGCGATCGGGCGCGCTCGTGCCCGTCCTCCCCGAGTGGAGCGGACCGGCCATCGAGGTGCGCGTGATCTTCCCGGGACGGAGCTCCCTCTTCCCCCGCTCCCGGGCCTTCATCGACCTCCTCGTCGCCCGGGCCGCGCCGCTCATGGCCCGGGCCGAGGAGATGGCCGGCCAGGAGGGCTCGCCGTCCAGCCGACCCAGGAGAAGGACATGACCCTCCCCGTTCTCGCCGCGCTGCTCCTCTCCGCCGTTCCCGGCGAGGCGCGCGACGTCCCCGTGGCCCTCACCGTCAGTGGAGGGGTCTCCCTGGGCGCCTACGAGGCCGGCTACCTCTACTACACGCTGGCCGCGCAACGGGCCAACCCGGGCACCTTCCGGACCATCATCGCCACCGGGGCGTCGGCGGGCAGCGTGAACGCGCTGCTCACCCTGCGGGCCTCGTGCGCCGGCACGTCGCTCGACCCGCGCCGGAGCCTCTTCCACCGGGTCTGGGTCCCCATGGGATTGAACCAGCTCTTCCGCACCGACTCGAGGAGCCCGGTGGCGGCCTTCTCCCAGCAGAGCTTCCAGGAGGTGGGGGCGATGGTGGAGGAGGAGCTCGCCCGGGGGCTCCCGGAGGACTGCGACGTGGTCCTGGGCGTCGCCGCCTCGCGCCTCTCCCCGCGGCTCATCGAGGCCGCCGAGGGGCGCCTCAAGGTCCCGGTGACCGAGGAGCACTTCGTGGTCCGGATCCGGGGGCGTGGCGAGGGGCGCCCTCCGCTCATCACCAACTACGTCGATCCCGACTCGCTCGACGAGCAGGCCTTCCTCCCGGAGGCCGGGGACGGGAGCGTGCCCTTCGCGGCCCTCCTCGACGCGGTCATCGCCTCGACCTCCTTCCCCGTCGCCTTCCCTCCACGACCGGTGAAGCACTGCGTGGTGCGCACGCTCGGCCGGGCTGCGCCGTTCTGCCCGGAAGCGGCGGCGACCACGAGCCTCTTCGTGGACGGCGGGGTCTTCGACAACTCCCCGCTCCGGCTGGCCGCCACCTACGCGGCGGGCGGGCTCTCCCGGACGCCGGGGCGAGGCCTGCGCTGGAACGACGGGCCCCGGCTCGACGCCTCCCGCACTCCGCCCCCAGAGGTGGCCTTCGCCTTCCTCTCCGCCGACGGGGCCGCCTTCCCGGACCAGGCCGCCTCCGAGTCGGGCAGCGACAGGTCGCTCCTGCCGCTGCTGCTCCGGGAGCTGGGAGGGTTCGTGAACAGCGCCCGCTCCCGGGAGCTCTTCCTGCTCATCCAGGACTACCCCGAGACCGCCGGGAACCTGATCTTCCCTCGCCGCCACTTCCCCGCGGCCAGCTCGCCCATGTACGCCTTCTTCGGCTTCTTCGACCGCGGATTCCGGTCGTACGACTTCGACCTGGGCATGTACGAGGCCCGGCGGCAGCTGGAGCGCTTCACGGTCCCGCGCCTGGCGGCGGATCTCCGCCACCGCTACGTCTGGCCGGAGGACCTCCCCGAGGCGCGCGCCGCGGCCGAGTCCTGGGCGCCCGTCGGCTGCCTCCGCGCCATCTTCGACGGCGCCCCCGACGCTGAGGCCCGCTGCGCCGGCAAGGCCCTGCACAACCAGCGCATCCTCGCCCAGGTCTCCCTCGACCGGCTCTGGGACCGCTGCCGCCCCGACTCGAGGTGGAGCCCGCCCCCCGCCGAGTTCGCGGCATGCAAGGGGGCGCTGGAGGGCGCGCCACCGGCGCGGGTCGCCGGGGTGACCGGCAATCCGGACTGGCGGAAGCAGGAGGACGAGTCGGAGGCCACCCAGATGACGCGCCTGCTCGCCGCCTACGGGTACGAGTGGTCCGACGTCAGCGTGCCGCCGGGCGCCACCGAGGACCAGGTCCTGGCCGCGATGCGCTCCCAGCTCGCGGCCGTGACCGACCAGCTGGCCCGGGCGCAGCCGACCTTCGGCGAGGAGGTCGCGATCGGCGCCGCCGGTCGCATGGGGGTGGACTACTTCTACTACGTGCCCCCCCGCACCACGGTCTGGCTCTCGCTGGGCCGGGCGCTCGAGGTCGGTGGCGACTGGGCCGTGAAGCACCTCTCCTGGGTCCGGCTCACCGGGGCAATCGAGGTGATGAACCTGGCCACCTCCTTCGGCTCGAGCCCGCCCCCGGTGGCCTTCGTCCCCATGATCGGCCTCGACGCGCTCCCGGCGTCGATGGGGTCACCGGCCTTCCAGCCCTCCTTCCTGCTGCGGGGCGGCTACATGCTCTCCCCGAACGACTCCTTCGGCGGATCCCCCTGCGAGGGGCAGGACCGGGTGACCATCGGGGCCTGCTCGCGCCCCGCCGTCGAGGCGGGGGCGGCGGCGGCCCTCGTCGGGGTGCTGCGGCTGCAGCTCATGTTCGCCTGGTACCCGCCGGCCTTCGGCTCTCCCGGGCTCTGGGCGATCCTGCCCACGCTGGGAGTCCAGCTGGGTTTCTGAGGTCCAGGCGCCGCCCGGGCTCAGCCCGGGGCCGCCCCCGCGATCCGCTCCGCGTGGGTGTACACGTTCAGCCTGTCGCCCCGGGCGAAGCCCACCAGGGCGATCCCCGCACCCCGGGCCAGATCTACCGCCAGTGAACTGGGGGCCGAGACCCCGGCCACCACCGGGACGCCCGCGGCGGCGCCCTTCTGCACGATCTCGAAGCTGGTCCGGCCGCTCACCGCGAGCAGGCGGGCCCCGCCGGGTCCGGGGCGCCCGGCCAGGCCGCGGCGCAGGAGCGCCCCCACCACCTTGTCCACCGCGTTGTGGCGCCCCACGTCCTCCGCCGAGGCGAGCAGCGCGCCGCCCTCGCCGAAGGCCGCGGCCGCGTGGAGGCCGCCGGTCCGCGAGAAGACCGGCTGCAACCCGGAGAGCAGCGCCATGCAGCGCAGGATCTCCGCCGCCGGGAGCGCCGGGGCGTCCCCCACCGGGGAGCAGCGGGCCAGCAGCCCGTCGATGCTCCGGCGGCCGCAGACCCCGCAGGCCGACGTGGTGGTGGACCAGCGCCGCCCCTCGAGGACGCGCTCGACGTCGATCCGGTGGCCGCCGGCGGAGCGCACGTCCACGACGTTCCCGTACCCCTCCTCGCCGGGGCGGCCGCAGTGGGCCACCGAGCCGACGTCGCCGGCCCCGTCGATCATCCCTTCCGAGAAGAGGAAGCCGAGCGCCAGGTCGGAGTCGGCGCCCGGCGTGCGCATGGTCACCGCCACCGTCTCGCCGTCCACGCGGACCTCGAGCGGTTCCTCCACCGCCACCGCGTCGGCGCGCCGCTCGGCCCGGCCGCCCTCCACGCGGACCACCTCCACGTCGGTGGTGGCCCCGGCGCGCGGGTGGACGGGCGGGTTCTCGTCCATCCCCTATCCCAGGAACGGCCGGATGGCCGCGACGACGAGGGCGCTCGCCCGGGCGTTCTCCCCCATCCACTCCGCGTGCGCGTCGGGCCCGACCCGGTTGGCGACGCCCAGGACCGCGGCCGCCGGGACGCCCGCCGCGGCGCAGGCCGCCAGCACCCCGGTGAGCTCCAGGTGCTCGGCCGCGGCGATCCGGGCGAGGGACCGCGCCCCCGCCTCGGTCAGGGTGATGGCGGGCGGGACGGCGACGTCGTGGGCGGGGAGCGGAAGGACCCAGGTGGCCGGCCACCGGGAAACCTCCGCGGCCGGACGGTAGGCACGCCCCTCCGCCTCCTCCACCGAGGTGGCGATGGCCCGCGCCGCAGAGAGGACGTCGCCCACCGCGAGCCGCCCGTCGTAGGCCCCGCAGGTCCCCACGAAGAGGAGGCGGGACGGCCGGTGCTCCCGGAGCAGGCGGCAGGTCTCCACCGCGGCGGTGATCGCCCCGATGCCGGAGGTGGCGACGACCCAGCCCGCCGGAGGCTCGCGGTCGAGCCCGGAGAGCTCGGGAGCGAACGCCGAGAGCAGGAGGGACGGGGCGCTCATCCTGACCAGGGCTCATCCCACGGGAGAAAGGGTGTTGCAAGCCCGCCCCGGCGCCCGACCGCTACAGGACCTCGTCACCCCGCTCCCCGGTGCGCACCCGGATCGCCTCGTCCACGGGCACGACGAAGACCTTCCCGTCACCGATGCGCCCGGTCCCCACCGCCTTCTGGAGGACGTCGAGGAGGCGCGGGACGAGGGAGCTGGGGACCACCACCTCGACCTTCAGCTTGGGGCGGAAGTCGATGGAGTACTCGGCGCCCCGGTAGACCTCGCCGTGCCCGCGCTGCCTTCCGTAACCCTTCACCTCGGTCACGGTCAGCCCCTCGACCCCCCATGCCGCGAACGCGTTCTTCAGGGTCTCCAGCCGTGACGGCTGGATGACTGCCTCGATCTTGGTCACGCCTCACCTCCGGCTGCTCCCGGCTGCAAGGGGCGCGCCGCGCCACCGGGCATCGGGCTGCGCGATCGCGCGGCGGTCACGGGACTCCGGTGCCCGCTCCCCGGGCAGCCGGTGCCAGGATCCAGGCAGTCCCTGGGCGCCGCGGTCACCTCGCGTCGAGGACCCTGCGGACCGTCGAGAGGAGCGAGGTGGCCGTGAATGGCTTTGCCAGGAAGGACTCGGAGGGATCGATGCCGCCGTGGAGGCCGATGACGTCCGGGGCGTGGCCGGAGAGGAAGAGGACGCGCAGGCCGGGTTGCTGCATCTGGAGCTGGTCGGCGAGCTCGCGGCCGGTGGTCTCCGGCATGACCACGTCGGTGACGAGCAGCGCCGGTGGGAGCGGCTCCGCCTTCATCGCGGCGACGGCGTCGGCGGCCCCGGCTGCGGCGACCACCCGGTAGCCGCCGGAGCGCAGCGCCCTGGCGGCGGCTTCCCGGACCCCGGCGTCGTCCTCGACGAGGATCACCGTCTCGGTCCCGCCGGCGGCCGCCGCGTGGGGCTGGGGGCTGGGATCCTGGGCGGCGGCGGCCGTGCGCGGCAGCAGGACGTCGAAGGTGGTGCCCTTCCCGGGCTCGCTCTCCACCCGGATGTGACCGCCCGATTGCCGCACCACCCCGTAGGCCGTGGCCAGCCCGAGCCCGGTTCCCTTTCCGGACGGCTTGGTCGTGAAGAAGGGCTCGAAGAGGTGGTCCTTCACCTCGCGTGACATCCCGCCGCCCGAGTCCCGGACGCGGAGCCGGACCCAGTCGCCGTCGGGTGGGTCGGACCGTCCGGATCCGCCATGGACGTTGGCCGTGGAGATGGAGAGCGTCCCCCCGGTCGGCATGGCGTCCCGCCCGTTCACCGCCAGGTTGAAGAGCACCTGCTCGATCTGCGCCGGGTCGCAGCGAACCGGCCAGAGGTCCTGTCCGGGCGTGGTCTCCAGGCGGATGGTCTCGCCGAGCAGCCGCTGCAGGAGCCGCTCGCTCCCGGCCAGGGTCGCGTTCAGGTCCACGGTCGTCGGCTCGATCACCTGCCGCCTCGCGAAGGAGAGCAGGTGACGGGTCAGGTCGCGGGCGCGCTCCCCGGCCTCGCGGATCTGCTCGATGTCCTCCCGGGCGACCGCCTGGCCGGCGTCGAGCGCCTCCACCTCCGACTCGACGCTGCAGAGGATCACGGTGAGGAGGTTGTTGAAGTCGTGGGCGATGCCGCCGGCGAGCCGGCCGATGCTGTCGAGCTTCTGCGACTGGAGGAGCAACTCCTCGGTATGGACCTGCTCGGTGACGTCCCGGACGTTCAGCACCAGCGCGCCGATGGCCGGGTCGTCCCGGAGATCGCGGGCCACGCCGTCCACCAGCCGGTATCCGCCGTCCCGATGGCGCATGCGGGCCCGGTGACGCACCGAGCCCCCCTTCGCGTGCGACGCCTCCCGGAAGGCCTTCGCCACCCCGTCAACGTCCTCCGGGTGGGTGAGCGCCAGTGCGCGGGTTCCCAGGACCTCCCCCTCGCTCCAGCCCAGGACCTCCGTCGCAGCCGGGCTCCAGAACTGGAGGATGCCGGCGGAATCGACGAGGAGGAGCATGTCGCTCGACTGCTCGATGAGGGAGCGGAACCGGCGCTCGCTGCCGCGCAGCGCCTCCTCGGCCGCCTTGCGCTTGGTGATGTCGCGGGCGATCCCGATGAGTCCGATCACCATCCCGGTCGAATCGCGCCACGGCGTCTTGGTGGAGAGGAAGACCCGCTTGCCCCCGGGGCTGGGGATGGTCTCCTCGACCAGTTCCTCGACCCCGTTCTCCATGATCCGGCGGTCGTTCTCCTCGATGGCGAGGCCGGCGGCCTGGTCGCCGTAGAACTCCCGGTCGCTGTGGCCGACGACCTGGTCGGCCGGCTTGCCGATGGCGCGCATGGTGGCCGGGTTGGCGAAGAGCACCTGCGACTCCCGGTTCTTCACGAACACCGGGTCGGGCGAGGTCTCGATGACGAGCCTGAGGAGCTGGCCACGGCGGGAGAGGTCCTCCTCGGCACGGCGCCTCTCGGTGACGTCGAGCATCACGCCGGCTGCGCGACCGACCCTGTCGCCGGGAGCCTGCGGGAGCGGGGCCGCGCCCACCAGCAGCACGCGCCACTCCCCGTTCGACCGGCGGAGGTGGAGTTCCCGCTCGGGCACGGCAGCCCCGGTGCGGGCGGCCGTGGGCGCCGGCCAGTCCTCCGGGGGTACCCGGGTCATCCGGTCGGGCAGGTAGAGGCTGAACGGCAGCTCCTCGAAGGGGGTCGAGGGGTGCACCTTGGCGCCGACGATTCCGGCGTAGGCGGCGTTGTGACTCAGGACCGAGGGAGGCAGCCCGGGAACGGACTCGGCGAAGACCACTCCGATGGGCAGCGCGGCCATGGCTGCCTGGATCGCCTCCAGCTCCGGGCCTGTTCCACGCTCCCACAGGGCGACGCCGGGGGGGCGCGCGGCTGCCTTCTTCGGGGCGCTGCGCGTGCGGCGTCGCTTGGTGGGGAGCTCGGCGGACAAGGTCGGCGACGATGCTCGCCCGACCCGTCCCCCCGGCGGAAGTCCATGAACCACCGACGCAGGGTCGAATCTGACAGCCCCTCTTGGGGCGTCACTTCTCGGGGTGGCCTTGGCCGGCCTTCTCCTCGCCGTGCTCGACCAGAAGCGTGGCCTGCAGCGTTCCCTCCGGCAGTCCCGAGAGCCGGCTCGCCCGGCGGACCCGGTCGTCGTCCCCGGTGGCCTGGTCGGAGAGCTTCGCAGCCAGGGCCAGAACGGGGAGCGGCTCGCGGCTGCAGAGCGCGAAGATTCGCTCCGGCCCCTCGTCGCCGCCCAGCTTCGCCTCTCCGGGAAGGACCGACGTTCCGCTCACGATCGGCGAGTCCTCGCCCGGTGGGGGGTAGAGCAGGACGACCCGCCCCTCGCAATCGGCGGAGACGACCCGCACGCGGCAGGGAACCGTGGTCTTGACCCGGAAGCGAAGCGGGGTCCCTTCGGGCAGGAGCTCGCCGTTGCCCAGCTGGCGTGCGCCTTCGGAGGACCCGGTGAAGACCTCCAGCGAGAGAACCTCTCCCCTGGCCGCGAGGATGCCCTCCGGCGGAACCGGCTTCAGGAGGAAGATCATGGCGGCGGCGCACGCCGCGGCGACCGGCAGGAAGGGCGCGATCCAGCCCGGACGGGGCCGGGGGGCCGCAGCAGCGACGACCGCGTCGATCGTGGCGGGGAACACGTACTGGCGGAAGTCGTCGCCCCCCGCGTTCATCCGTTCCAGCCGGACGCGACAGGTCACGCATCCACCCACGTGCTCGCCCAGTTCCGATCTCTCCGGGTCGAGGAGGTATCCCTCGAGGCGCAGGTCGGACGGGCACCGAGCGGTCATGAGAACTCCCTCCCCAGGCTTCGAAACAACCGCATGACCACCTCCCGGGTCGCGTCCTGCGCCGCCTCCCGGTTCCGCAGGAGCCGCAGGCAGCGCCTGTACACCGCGGGACCATAGTCCCGGCAGAGCCGGACCGCCGCGTCGCGGTGGTCCAATGTCCAACCTCCCCCGTGACGACTCGACCCGAGACCACCCGACGATGAAGACACCTGGGCGCGGCGAATCGGGCCAGCATCCCGGCGTCCGTGGGCGGCGGATGGAGGGGGGAGCGCGGCAAATCGCTGCAAGTATTCGTTTTCGTGGCGCCTTTTGCGGGTCGCCGGTGTGATCCTGGCAGCCGGAACCCTTCCTCCGGAACAGGAGGCACAATGCCCATGCGATCCACGCTTCGCTCGTTTCCCCTCGTCGCCGTCCTTGCGCTCGCCGCCGCCTGCGGCGATTCCACGCCGGCGGCCTCGTCCCTGCCGCCCGGCTACTACATCACCATCTCCGGCATGGCCTACGCGCCGCTCAACCTCTCGGCCCCGGCCGGCGCAACCATCACGGTGCTGAACCGCGACGCCATGGCCCACTCGGTCACCCAGCAGGTGGCACCGGCAACATTCACCCCCGGTGCACCGGGAGGCGGGACTCCCTTCGACACCGGGCTGTTCACGGGGACGAAGACCTTCACCCTCCCGGCCGGGCTCGTCGAGGGCACGGTGCTGAGTTACTACTGCTCCAGCCACGCCTCGATGATGGTCACGCCGAACGGCACCATCACCATCCGCGCCGCGGCCGCGCCCGCCCCCGATCCCTACCCGGGCGGCGGCACCGGCTACTGACTCAGGCCACGTCCAGCCAGGTGAACCAGACCGGGTGGTTCGCCTTGTACCACTCGAGCACCCGGCGGATGGCCTCCTGCTTCTCGCGGGGCATCACCTTCTCGTCCACCCGGTCGAAGTGCACCGTCATCCGGTCACCGTCGTGGTCGAGCGCCTGGGAGAACATGGTCTGGAGCTCGTTGCGGATGCGCCCCGAGTCGGAGATCTTCACGGCGCGCTTGGTGTGGTCCACGCCGGAGAGGAAGCGGACCAGCAGCGGGCTGAAGACGTGGCGCTGCTGCTCGAACGACTCCATGAGACGGAACGTGAAGGTGATGTAGGAGGAGGCGTTGCGGGTGGCGAGGCGCGTGGTGACCCGGTAGACGCCCTCCGAGACCTTCTCCACCCCCTTGGTTCCGGTGTACGGGTCGTCGCACATGTACCCGATGGCCGCCAGCACGCCCCAGTGCTTCTCGGGGAGGAAGCTGTCGGCCCGGAGAACGGGCTTCCCCATGGGGACGTTGCAGTTCCGGGCGTCGCGGATGGCCGCGGCGTAGCCCTCCACCTCGGCGTCGGTGACCGGCCGGCCGGCCGTGATGGCCCGGATGCTCGCCGCGAAGTCGGGCGCGCCCGGGTCGAGTTGCATGATCTTCGCCTCCTGGTCGCAGGGGAGATCGAAGCTCGGGGAGAAGACCGCCATGCTCGACGAGACGTCGAGGACCTCGTCGAGGCTGGAGGCCTGCATGGCCTCGGCGCTGGCCGCGTAGCCGTCGCAGAGGAAGACGTGCGGGGCGCCCGAGGCGTCCTTCCAGCTCCCCACCAGGAAGGTGGGGGCGTAGGTGCCCGAGTCGGTGAAGATCTCCAGCCCGGAGGGGGCCTTCCAGCCGTCCTCCACCAGGTGCGCGCCGGCCGAGGTCCAGGCCTCCCAGGTCTTGCCCAGCCGCTTCAGCCGGCTCTTCCCGCGCAGCGTCCAGACGTGCACGTGGTCGGGGCGGATGCCCGGGTAGGTTGCCTGGATGACCTCCATCACCTTGGCGCGCGGCGTGCGGTAGTCGAGCAGCACGGCCAGGTCCTCTGCCTTGCGGGCCACCGGCCGGGGCACGGTGAGGCAGCCGGTGTACGACTCGTACGGGCGCGAGATGGTGAGCGGCGAGTCGAAGAGGTGGAAGACCACCATGGGACCGGTGGGCTTCCCCTCGGCGAAGCGGGAGGTGTTCTCCAGCGTGTCCACGGCCGCGCCCCAGATGGTGATGCCTCGGCTCTTCAGCCAGCCGTGAAACTGCTCGAAGGTGTGGCCGGGCTCGTTGAGGAGGCGGCGCACCCGGCGGTCCACCGTCATGGCCACCTCGGGGCGCGCATAGACGCGGCCGAAGCCGAGCAATGGATTTGCGCCCATCTCCGGCGTCTCGCCCGCCTTGGGCATGAGCCCCTCGCCCAGGCTCACCATGATGGCGTGGTCCTCGGGCAGGGTGCGGGTCAGGTACCAGAGCCCCTCGCTCATGACGTAGGCGCTGATGGCGTCGGCGCCCTTCTTGGCCTGGTTGTAGGCGAACTTGTCCTTCCCGGCCCCGTCGCCGTACCCGCCGTAGAGCTTGGTGCCGAGCGCGGTGGCCGCGGCGGTGACCGCCAGGTTGCGGGCGATCCCACGGGGAGTGAAGGTGTGGGAGGAGACCGGCTCGGCCTGGGAGCGGTGGACGTTCACGTCCTCGAGCCAGAGGTGGAAGCGGCCCAGGACGGGGCGGGTGTCGAAGGCCCACTGGGCGATGAGATTCCGCTTTTCGATGTCGGACATGGGGCCCCAGTCTAGACCAACTTTTCGTGGTAGACGCGAGTGTGGTGTGCGACTTCCAGAGCGGGGCCCGGTGGGGCGCGGCCGTGGCGGCGGCGATATGGCTCGCCGCGTCACCGGCCTGGGCGCAGGAGCAGCACCCCGACCTCTCCACCCCGCTCCACCTGGCGACCCCGCAGGCGGACGCCCTGCCCGAGTTCACCAACGTCACCTTCGCCTCGGTGGCCCTGACCGCGGCGGGGTTCGTCACCGCCTTCGTCGTCCACGAGGCCTGCCACGGCGTGGCCAACCTGGCCATGGCCAACGTACCGACCCTCGAGCCGGTGACGTTCCTGGGGTTCCTCCCGTTCTTCGCGGTCTCGCCGAACATCACCTGCGTGGACGGGAATTGCTGGAAGCGCGACGGGTCGCCCTTCGCCCCCGGACCGAACGGCTATGCCTTCATCGTCTCCTCGGGGATCCTCTGCCAGGAGATCACCGATGAGATCATCCTCACCGGGAACCCGCGCATCCGGTACGAGACCGCCCCCTTCCTGAAGGGCATGCTGCTCTTCAACACCGCGACCTCGGTGGCCTACGGCATCGCCAACCTGATCCAGATCGAGCCCCCGGAGGGGGACCTACACGGGCTGGACAAGATGCCGGGCATGCCGCACGGGGTCTTCGCTGGGCTGATCCTCGGGACGGCCGCGCTGGACATCGCCCGGTACTTCCTGCCGGACGTGGGGTGGCTGCCCTGGGTGAGCCGCGGGTCCAAGGTGCTGACGATCGGGCTGGTGGTGGCTTTTTGACCCAGGGGCGTCGGTTCCACGGGCGAGTCCATTTTGGGTATCCGGCGACGGTATCGGTCACCTTTTGGCGGCAGGGCTGTCTATCTCCTGCAGGAACCAATGGACACCGCCCGCCTTCACAATCTCATCGTTTTGCATCCCCGCCCCCCCAGGGCGACCTTCTGCCAGGACTGTGACCCGGAAGGGGCGCGCCCCTTCCACATCGACTTCCGTGCCGATCCGCGTACGGGCGACATCCTGACGCCCTGCCCCGCCTGCGAACGGCACGCCCTTGCCCCGCTTCCCGGGACCGCAGGCCAGCGAAGGACGTCGCGCTGATCCATGACGAAGAGGCCGCCCCCTTTCAGGGACGGCCTCGCGTGTGAAGCGATATCTCGCCCGTTTCAGCGGTGCTACGCGCCCTTCGCCTCGGCCTTGACCGGAGTGGCGGAGGTGGTCAGGACGCCGACCGCTGCGCCGGCGACCGCGCCGCCGACCGCGAAGAGGGAGCCGACGCCCAGGGCGCCCATCACCATGCCGAACATGATGAGCGAGCGGACCAGGAAGGTGGGCTGCACGGGCGTCCCGAAGATCCCGCCGGCCAGCAGCACGCCCGCGTAGCCGCCGTAGAGCAGGGCCGGGAGGAGGGCGATGGCGAGGAAGAGGGCCAGGCCGACTGCGGCGCCGATGATGCTGGGGGTCTTGCGGTTCATGGTGTTCTCCGTCGGTCCGTCGTTTGGGTTGATAGACGAGGGGAGCGAATGCACCCGGCTTGCCAGGTTGGCGGAGGCGTGATTCCGGGGAGTTGCGGGTGTGGGATGTCGGGGATTCCAGACTCCCGGTCCGGAAAGGGCGAGCCATCCCCGTCGGGGCATGCCGGGTCCGGCGGGCGGTTGGGGTATGTGAACCGGATGCCCTCCTCCATGACGAAGCGCATCGTCGCCGGCGCCGCAGCGGCCCTGTTCACCCTCCTCTCCGCCTCCCCGGCCGACGCGTGCACGCGCGTCCTCTACACCGCCCCCGACGGCACGGTGATCACCGGGCGCGGGATGGACTGGGCCGAGGACATGCGCACCAACCTCTGGGCGCTTCCTCGCGGAATGCAGCGCGACGGCGCCACCGGGCCCAACGCGCCGCGCTGGGTCTCCCGGTACGGCAGCGTCGTCGCCACCGGCTACGACATCGGCACCAGCGACGGGATGAACGAGAAGGGGCTCGTCGCCAACCAGCTCTACCTCGCCGAGTCGGACTACGGAAAGCCGGACGGCAGGCCCGCTCTCTCCATCAGCATCTGGGCGCAGTACGTCCTCGACAACTTCGCCACGGTGGCCGAGACCGTCGCCGCGCTGGGCAAGGAGACCTTCCAGGTCGTCACCGACAGCCTCCCGAACGGCCAGAAGGCGCAGCTCCACCTCTCCATCTCCGACGCGACCGGCGACTCGGCCATCCTCGAGTACATCGGCGGCAAGCTCGTCATCCACCACGGCAAGCAGTACGTGGTCATGACCAACTCACCCATCTACGACCAGCAGCTGGCGCTCAACGCCTACTGGCAGGGCATCGGAGGCCTGGTCTTCCTCCCGGGCACCAACCGTGCCGCCGACCGCTTCGCCCGCGCCTCCTTCCTCCTGGGCGCGATCCCGCGGAGCCCGGACAAGAGCTACATCGCGGCCGTCCCCGGCCAGAAGTTCGAGTTCCAGGCGCTGTCGAGCGTGCTCGGCGTGGTCCGCAGCGTGGGCGTCCCGCTCGGCATCACCACGCCCGGCCAGCCCAACATCTCCTCCACCATCTGGAGGACCGTGGCGGACCAGACGCGGCTGGTCTACGCCTTCGACTCGGCGACGAGCCCGAGCGTCTTCTGGGTCCCCATGGCCGACCTCGACCTGAAGGAGGGCGCCCCGGTGAAGAAGCTCGTGGTCGCCGGAGGCGCGGTCTACTCGGGCAACGTGGCGGCGAAGTTCGCCCCGGCGAAGATGTTCACGTTCCTGCCCATCGCGGTGAAGTGAGAAGCGGCGCGGGCAGCCTCCTCTAGCGAGGAGCCGCGCGCGGCTCGACCGCGACGACCGATGACGCCTTCCTGCCCTCGCAGCGCGCGGTGAGGGTCACCTCGCCCTTCCGGATTCCGAGCACGGCGCCGTCGGCGTCCACGGTCGCGATCCCCGGATCGCTCGACTCCCACCGGACGACCCGCCCGGCGATGCGGTTTCCCCGCGCGTCGCGGAGGACGACCCGGGCCTTGGCGACGTGGGCGCTTCCCGGCGCGGCGCGATCGACCTCCACGGACATGCTCTCGACCGTCGCACCCCGGAAGACGCGCAGGTCGGACCAGGCACCATTCACCGGGTGACTCGCTCCATGGAGCGACCCGACCATCACGTACCGTCCGGAGAGGTCGCACGGTTCGGCGCCGGTGTAGATCTCCTCCCCGTCGAGCAGCACCCGGAGCCAGCACTGCTCCCGGGAGCCCTCGATGCGCAGCATTCGCCACCTGCCGGTGATGGGCGCCGCCATCGGTCCCGTGCTGGTGACGTCCGCCGTGGTCCATCCCTCTGGGACTCCCCAGAAATAGACGGGCGACCTGCCGGGCTGCTGGTCCAGCGTGATCCCCCGGCCGTGGACGAGGTCTGCCGGGTCCTTCGTCCCGGGAGAGGTGAAGACGACGAGGGACACCGCCCGCCCCGAGTCGAGGACCGGGGGAAGGTGAAAGCTCGCCTGGATGGCGAAGGCGTCGGTCCCTTCCGGCAGGGCGAGCGGCATGAAGAGCATCGACCAGTCGGAGGTCTGGTACCAGGCCGCCCGGCCGTACACGCTCGCCATCCCCTGCCCGCCGAGCGCCCCGTTCCGCGTCAGGGACTCCGCCGGAGGTGGGGCCAGGCTGCTCGCCTGGACCAGTTCCCACTCCGGGCCGCTCACCACCACCGTGGCCGACCCGGAGGCCTCGCCCGACCTCGCCGTGACGAGGGTCGTTCCCGACGCACGCCCGGTCACGCGCCCGGAGGCGTCGACCGCGGCGATGGCCTCGTCGCCCGAAGCCCAGGCAATCCCCGGGCCCTCGACGACGGCTCCCGAGGCGTCCCGCAGCGACACGCTCGCCTGGACCGTGGAACCCACGCCGATCACCGGCTCCGGAACCTGGACGGCGATGGCGACAGGCGCCCCGCGAGCCCTCCCCCGTCCATCCCACGCCGCGTAGCCGGCGACCCCCACGGCCACGGCGACCACCAGCACCACCGGCGCTGCGACGCGCAGGATGCTGCGCCTCTTCCTGGAGGGTGCCGCCCCTCCGTCCCCGCTCCCGATCTCCTGGAGCGCCCGCAGCACCTCCCCTGCCGTGGCCGGCCGCCTCTCCGGGTCGTCGTCGAGCATCCGCGCGACCAGAAGCGCGAGGCCGGGCAGTTCCAGGATCGGGAGCGGTCCGGTCTCCTCGCCGACCGGAGGCCGCTGCCCGGTCAGCATCCGGTGCAGGATCACTCCCAGCGAGTGGACGTCGGACCGCGCGTCCTCCGGCCTTCCCAGGAGCCGTTCCGGCGACATGTACCCGGGCGTTCCTCCCCGGGGTGCCTCCCGCCCGAGCACCTGCGCGAAGCCCAGGTCGAGGATGGTCACGCCGCCTCCCTCGCGGAGGAAGACGTTTCCCGGGGTGAGGTCCCGGTGCACGACGCCGCGGTCGTGGGCGTGGGCGAGGCCGCGTGCGATCTCGGAGGCGATGCGCAGGGCTTCCCGGGGTGGCAGCGGCCCACGCTCCAGCCGCCGGGAGAGGGGCTCCCCCTGGAGCAACTCCATCACCAGGAAGGGGCCGTGCTCGCTCCGCCCCACGTCGTGGAGGGTGACGATGTTCGGGTGGGAGAGGTGGGCCGCGGTCTCCGCCTCGGCGAGCGCGCGATCGTCGGCGGTCGAGGGGCTGGAGCCGTGGATGGCCTTGAAGGCCACCTTGCGCTTGAGCTCGGTGTCGCGCGCCTCCCAGACCGATCCGAAGCCACCCCTCCCGATCTCGCGGACGAGTTCGAAGCGTCCGATGCGGGCTCCCTTCAGGAGCACCCCGTCCCAGGTGGAGCGGCGTGGGTCGTCGCCCGTGAAGACCTCCCGCATGAGCCCGGTCAGCGTGCCCTCGGGGGCGGCGGGGTGCGGCTCGCTTGGATGGTCGCGGTGGGACATGGGGCGGGGTCGGCCCAGTCTAGTGAACCGACGGACGCCCGGCGATGGGTGGCCGGTGCCCCAGGCCCCTCCCGCGGTCAGCTCGCCAGCGCTGCGGGCGCCTCCACGGCCTGCGGCGACCGCTCGATCATCCCGTCGAGCCGCTCCACCAGGTCGGTGGAGTACGGGCCGAGGTGCACGTAGAGCGCGGCGAAGGACATGACGATCTTGATGGCGGACGGGTTGTGCAGGGCGGTCTCGACGAGCGTCCTCCACCACTCCAACCGCACCTCGGGGTCGCGCACCCCCATCCGCCAGGCCATCCTGCCGAACCCGCGGAGGTCGCGGAGCACGTGGCGCAGCGGCGGCCGGATCGAGTGGGCGGAACGGTCGAGCAAGCGCGCGGCGCGGCGGGCGCGGCCGAAGTAGGCCGCCGGTGCGTAGATCTTCCGGAGCACCTCCCGGTAGTCGGAGAGGACGGCGGCGCGCGGACGGCGTCCAGTGAAGTTGAGGCCGGAGGTGCACTGGTCGGCGTCGCCGGCCAGCACCTGGAAGGGGCGCTCGTCGAGGCGCCCCTCGGCGTGCAGCCGCCTGGCGAGACGGGTCCCGGGCAGCGCGTAGAGGAGCCCCACCATGCAGACCGGGATGCTGGCCGCCTCGATGCACGCCACCATCTCCCGGGCCACGGTCTCGGGCTCGGCGTCGAAGCCCACGATGAAGCCGGCGTTCACGAAGATGCCGGCCCGGTGGATCCTCTTCACGCTCTCGACGATGTCGCTGCGGGTGTTGTGCTTCTTGTTGGCCTGGATCAGCGAGGCGGCGTCGGGGGTCTCGATGCCCACGAAGATGGCGAAGAAGTTGGCCTCCCGCATGAGCCGCAGGAGCTCGTCGTCCTCGGCCAGGTCGAGGCTGGCCTCGGTGCTGAACTCGAAGGGGCGGCCGCGCTCGTCGAGCCACCTCTTGAGCTCGCGCAGGAAGGGCTTCAGCGCCTTGCGGTTGCCGATGAGGTTGTCGTCCACGAAATCCACGTGGCCGCGGTACCCGACGGCACGCAGGGCGTCGAGCTCGCGGAGCACCTGCTCCGTGGTCTTGGCCCGCGGAACCCGGCCGTTCAGGTCGATGACGTTGCAGAACTCGCAATCGAAGGGGCAGCCCCGCGAGTACTGCACCCCGACGTGGAGGTAGTGGTCGAGCTGGAGCAGGTCGAAGCGGGGAACGGGGGACCGGGTGACGTCGGGGAAGCGGGTCGCCGTGAAGGTCCCCTTGGCGGCGCCACCCTCGAAGGCGGCCACGAAGTCGGCCATGATCTCCTCGGCCTCGCCGAGCACCAGGAAGTCGGCGGCGGCGTAGGTCTCCGGGGAGCAGGTGGCGTCGGGGCCACCGACCACCACCGGCTGCCCGAGGGCGTGCGCCATCTCGACGATGCGGAGCGTGTCCGGCTGCTGCGGAAGCATGCCGCCGGTCATGATCACGTCGGCCCAGGCCAGGTCCTCCTCGCGGAGCTCCTCGGTGTTCCGGTTCACCAGCCGCACGTCCCAGCTCTTCGGGAGGAGCGCGGCCACGGTGATGAGCCCCAGCGGCGCCGCCGAGTAGCGCGCCCCCATGAGCTCGCAGGTCGCCTGGTAGTTCCAGAACGAGGTCCCCTCGAACTTCGGGTAGACGAGCAGTGCTTTCCGGCACGTGGCCTGGGGCAAGAAGTCCTCGGGGTCGGGGGGGGGGCGAGCGGACAAGACCCCATGTGGGTCCCGTTGGCAAGCCAGGGTACCGGGAGGGCGGTCGCGGCTAGGGTGGCCGCGGGTGCAGCAGGAGATCGAATTCGATGCGCAGTTCGTCGTCGACGCCGATCGTGCCCATGGCCGTCGTGAAGGGCGTCATCCCGAAGTCGGTCTGGCGGAGCAGGACGGTCCCGCGGGCGCGGAAGCCGGCTCCACTCGCCGTCAGCCGGAAGGGGACGGAGACGGGCCGGGTCTCGCCGTGGAGCGTGACCTCGGCGCGCAGTTCCCCTTCCCGCTCCTCCTCGCCCCGGGGCGGTGAGGCCAGCAGTCCGGCGGCCCGGACGCGGATCTCCGGGAACCTCCCGGCGTCGAGCACCCCGGGGCCCGCGACCTCGCGGCCGATCAGCGATCGGCTCGCCTCTCCCAGACGTGTCGCGGTCTCGCGCAGGGACGATGCGTCCACGACGATCCGCAGGTCGAAGGCGCCGGCTCCTTCCAGGTCCCAGCCGACGTCGGCGCGCCACCGTTCCGCGACGAGGCGGTGGTCGTGCGCGAGACCGGAGAGGAGCCCCGCCTTCACCGCGTGCACGACGATGGAGCCCGTGGAGGCGTCGGCGGTGAACGGCGCGGCGACGCCTGGTCGCGGCGGGAGCGCCAGGAGGGCGGCGGCGAGCAAGGCTGACGGTGCGGAAAGGCGTCGGTGGCCCATCGTCCGGGTGACACCCGGGGCGGCCGGGGTGTGACATCGAACCGTCCGCGGGATGACATCGAAGCGTCCGTGGCGCGGACCATCGGGCAGATGGGGCGTTCGTGAACGCGCCTATTGACAGGCATTTTGCGAGATTCGCGCTCGGTGAGGCGGTCGCCGCGGGGATGCCCCTGGCGCTGCGCCAGCGCCTCGTGCGCGCGCCGCCGAAACTCCTGGCGAGGTTCGAGATCCCCGCGCCGGATCCCGGCCGCATGGGCATCCTCGTGCGTCTGGAAAGGCCGAAATTTCCCGTGAGACAGTGGATTCATGAACGACACGAATCTGGTCCAGGCCCGCGAGTCCTCCCGCCACCTCGCCGACCTTCTCCGCCGCGAGCAAGCAGCCCTCGCCGATTTTCTCATCGCCCTCTCGGAATTCGACCGGTCTGGTGCGTACCGGAGGCTCGGCTTCGCCAACCTCTTCGACTTCTTGCTCCGGGAGCTCAAGCTCTCCCGGGGGGCGGCCCACTACCGGAAGGTGGCGGCCCGGCTCGTCGCCCGGTTCCCCGAAGTGGTGGAGCCGCTCCGGGACGGGCGGCTGTGTCTGACCAGCATCATCCAGCTGGCGAAGGTCATGACCGACGCGAACCGTGCCGAGGTACTGCCAAAGTTCTTCCACTGCTCGAAGCAGGAGGCGCATCAGGTCGCGGTGGAGATCATGCCGGCGGCGGTGGTGCCGAGGAGGACGGTGGTCACCGAGATCCCGCCCCCAGTGAAATCAACGGCTTCGCCGGTTCATCCGGGTGAACTTTTGGCGACTGCCCCGGTCCCTCCTCTGGAACCTGCGCGGGGACCGGCCAGGACCGTGGTCGAGCCGCTCACCTCCACCGTGAGCCGGATCCACGTCACCGTGTCGAGGGCACTCGTCGCGAAGCTGAAGCGGGCCAGGGCGGGGCAATCGCACGTCCAGCCGGGGGCGACGGACGAGCAGGTGATCGACGCCGCGCTCGACCTGCTGCTCGCCCAGCAGGAGAAGCGGAGGGCCAGCGTTCCGCCCAAGGTGAAGCGGGAGGTCCGCAGGCGGGACGGGGGCAAGTGCCAGTGGAAGCTCGATTCGGGCGGCGTGTGCGGTTCCACGACGAGGCTGGAAGCCGCACGCCAGGCCTACGGCGACGCCCACATGGACCTTTTCACCCGCGGAGTTCCCCACGCATCGGAACCGGCGCCCCCCTACTCCCCCCGTCGCTCCAGCTCGTCGAGGATGCGGGCGAGGTCCTCGTCCGACGAGGGGATCTCGAGGACGCCGTCCCGCGGCTCCGTCGTCACCGGTCTCCGGGGCGCGCGCCCGGGCGCCCCGGCGGGTGTACGAGGCGGCTCGGCCCTCTCGCCGTGCTCCGGCTCCCGTGCCACGGGCTCCCGGGCGGCCGGCTCGGGCGAGGGCAGGTACCAGTCGGTCCTCCGCTCCAGCCACTCCCGGTAGCGGGTGAAGGTCCAGCAGCCGTCGGCCGCCCCGGTCTCGAGCGCGGTGGGGATCTTGAAGAACTGCCCCTGCCGGACCATCGCCTTCACCGGCTGGCTGCCCATCAGGATCTCGCACTCGGGGGCGCGCAGGTTCCGCTCCGGGAAGAAGCGCAGCCTCTGGCAGACCACGCCGACCAGGCAGTCGGCGAGCTGGGTGGCGATGCCGGCCTGGATCTCCGCCGGGAACGCCCCCACGATGCGCTGCAGCGCCTCCCCGGTTGACGAGGAGTGAACGGTGGTCAGCACCAGGTGCCCGGTCTCGGCGGCCGAGAGGGTGAGCCGCATGGTCTCGGCGTCGCGGAGCTCCCCCACCACCAGCACGTCGGGGTCCTCCCGCATTGCGTCGTAGAGCCCCTGCTCGAAGCTGGGCGTGTCCCGCCCCACCTCGCGCTGCCGGATGAAGGACTGCCGGGGCGTGAGCGTGTACTCGATGGGCGACTCGAGCGTCACGATGTGTCGGGCCTCGCGCAGGTTCACCTCCTGCACCAGCGCGGCCAGCGTGCTCGACTTGCCCGAGCCGGTCGGGCCGCTGACGATGACCAGCCCGTGGTGCGGCTCGACGAGCCGCGCCAGGTCGGAACGCAGGTTCAGCCGCTCGAGGGTGGCCTGGGTGGTGGGCAGGAAGCGGATGGCCAGCCCCACCCCGCGCGCCGTGCAGAGCGCGTTCACCCGGCAGCGCACGCCCCCCAGGTTGCGCGCCACGTCGGCCGAGCGCCGTTCCAGGAAGCCGGGCCAGCGATCCTCCCCCACGACGTCCCGCGCCGCCTCCAGGAGCTCCCGCGCCGCCAGCGGCGCCCCCATCGGCTGCAGCCGTCCCCGGATGCGGGCGCTGGGGGGCAACCCCGCCTCGAGGTGGAGGTCGCTCGCGCCGGCGTCGCGGGCGGTGACGATGAGCGCGGGGAGGTCCATCACTTCCGCCGGGCGAAGAGGACCTCGACCAGGTCGTCGTGGCCCGACATCCGGGCCAGCTCGCGGACGGCGAAGAAGGGCACGAAGGCCACCAGGACGATCTGGAATCGGGCCAGCATCTCGACGCCGTGCCCCCCGGAGAGCTGGAACACCGCGGAGAGGGGCCGGTGGTGGAGGAGCGCCTCGACCAGGTGCTCCAGCGCCACCAGCGCGGCGGCGAGCAGCGCGAAGACCAGCGACTTCCAGAGGGCGGTGAGGATCAGCGGCCGGTCCTCGAACCGGCTGCCCAGGTGCAGGAACTGCCCGAGCAGCACGACCTTGCCGAGGATCATGGCCTGCACGACGGCCCACCCGTACTGGTAGTAGCCGATGTCGTACTCGGCGAGGATGAGCTTCTGGTAGGTGGTGAGGGAGAGGAAGAAGAACGCGAAGTAGCCCGCGACGACCGCGTACTGCTTCATCTCGTTCTCGATCCGCTTCTCGAGCTTCGCCAGCTTGGTCGGTTCGCCGGGCATGGCTCTATCTACCACCGGCGCGGCGGCGTGGAACCGATTTGCGCCGCCGGCCCGGCGCGGATAGATGCCCGCGCATGGACACCCCCGCCCGGCGCGACTGGCGCACCCCCGCCGTGACCCTGGCGGCCGGGGCGCTCCTCCTCGCCGTCTCGCTGGGCATCCGCCACACCTTCGGCCTCTTCCTCGCGCCCATGTCGCAGGCCCACGGCTGGACCCGCGAGGTCTTCGCCTTCGCCATCGCCCTCCAGAACCTGGCCTGGGGCGTGGCCCAACCCTTCGCGGGACGGATCGCCGACCGGTACGGTTCCGGCCGGGTGATCGTGGGCGGCGCCTTCCTCTACGTCCTCGGCCTGGTCCTCATGGCCCTCTCGCGGACCGGGACCCTGCTCGCCCTCTCGGCCGGCCTCCTCATCGGGATCGGCCTCTCCGGGGCCAGCATCACCGTGGTCTTCGGCGCGGTCCTGCGCAAGACGCCGCCGGGGCGCCGGAGCTTCGCCATGGGCGTCGCCATGTCGGTGGGCTCCCTCGGCCAGTTCGTCATGCTGCCGGCCGCCCTCACGGCCATCCAGTCGGTGGGCTGGATGACGACGCTGCTCTCGCTCGCCGTCCTCGGCCTCCTCATGTTCCCTCTGGCCGCCCCTCTCTCCGAGGCGCGTGGCGGCGGCGCCTCCCGCCCGGCCCCCATGCCCCTTCGCGCCGTCCTGGGCGAGGCGCTCTCGCTCCCCGGCTTCTGGCTGCTCTGCCTGGGCTTCTTCGTGTGCGGATTCCACGTGGTCTTCATCGCCACCCACCTCCCCGCCTACCTGACCGACCGGGGGCTTGGCCCCTCCACCGGCGCGGCGGTGCTGGCGCTGGTGGGGCTCTTCAACATCGCCGGGACCTACACCGCGGGTGTACTGGGAGGCCGGAGGAGCAAGCCCGGGCTGCTCGTCGCGCTCTACCTCCTGCGCGCGCTCGTGCTGTCGGCGTTCGTGCTGGTCCCGCTCACCGAGGGGTCGGCCTACGTCTTCGGGGCCGCCATGGGGCTCCTCTGGCTCTCGACCGTCCCCCTCACCAACGGGACGGTGGCGACCCTCTTCGGCGTGGAGAACCTGGCGCTCCTCGGCGGCATCGTCTTCTTCTTCCACCAGGTGGGCGCCTTCCTGGGCGGCTGGCTGGGCGGCAGGCTCTTCGTGCTGACCGGGAGCTACGACGTCGTCTGGTGGATGTCGGTGGCGCTGGCGGTGGTGGCCGCCTTGCTCAACATTCCCATCCGCGAGACGCCGGTGGCGCGGCTCAGGGACCGCACCGAGGGAGCCGTGTGACCCGCAAGATGCTCGTCGCCTCCGGCCTCGGGCTTCTCGCGCTGCTCGTGCTCTGGGCCTTCGTCTCCTACCTGCAGCCGGCCTTCACCGGCGAGGTGGCGGGCGACCTGCTCCGCTGCAACTGAGCGGCGGCGGGCGGCCCCGGCCGGGCGGCGCCTCAGGCCTGCAGGGCCTGCTCGAGCAGCCGCTCGTGCCGGACGTCCTGCTTGGCGAGCGACGAGAAGAAGCCGCGCACCTCGGGGTCCGCGCTCCGGGCCAGCCCCTCGGCGTGGATCGACCCGCAGCGACGCTCCACCTCGATCACCTTGCGCAGGACCGGGCCAGCCGAGCGCCCGTCGGAGCTCCTCCGGACCTCCCTGGCCATGGCCGAGAGCTCCGCGACCGTGGTGAGGAGGTCTCCCCGGATCCGGTCGATGGCGTCGTCGGTCCAGGTCACGCCTCTCCGGTGAAGGGCGAGGAGCCGGATGCGCAGTGCGTGCTGCTCCTCCTCGTTGGCGAGGCAGAGGAAGCTCTCGTAGAGGTGCGGGTTCGTCCTGAAGCAGCGCGCCAGCCCGGAGTAGAGGTCTCGAAGGAGGATCTCGATCCGGGCCGCGGTCTGGAAGCATTCCTGGATGTTCACGGTGTCACCTCGTCGGCGCAATGGGTCCTCCCCCAAAAGCGACGTGTACCCAATGTACGGGACATGGCGGGGCGCGCAATGAGGAATCGATATCGGACCGAAGTATGAGGTTCGGCCAATCCAGGACCCGCACTACGCGGCGAGATTTGCGGCGACCTTCCCGGTCGGGATCGAGGCCACTCGGACGGGCGCCACCAGGCTCCGGAGGGCCTGCTCGAGCAACTGCTCGACCGTGCGGTCCCGCCTGGTCAGCGAGGCGAAGAACCAGCGAAGTTCGGGGTCGGCGCTCCGGGCCAGGCTCCCCGCGTGGATCGCGTTGCACCGGCGTTCCACCTGGATAACCCGGCGGAGGACGGAGACCGGGCTGAAGCACCTGGAATCCCGGCGGAGTTCCCCTGCCATGGCGGAGAGCTCCGCGAGGGTGGACACGAGGTCCCTGTGGATGGTGTCGATGGCCTCGTCGGACCACGGAACTCCCCTGCGGTCCAGCACGAGGAGGCGGATGTCCAGGGCGCGCTGCCCCTCCTCGCGAGCGAGGCCGAGGAAGTTCTCGCGCAGGGTGCGATTCGCCCCGAAGCACCGCGCCAGCCCGGTGTGGAGGTCGCGAAGGAGAATCTGGATCCGCGCGGCGGCCTGGATGCATTCCTGGATGTTCAAGCGAGCCCCTATCGGGTTCCCAGGGACCTCCCCGGGATGCAGCGTGTACCCAGTTTACGGGACAGGCCGATCCAGGCAAAAGAAAAACCGATATCGGGCCGAGATTGAGTGACTTTTCAGTCTCGAGGCGGCTCTTCCAGCCGTCGCTTGAGCTCGGCCAGCCGGACCAGCGCCCGATCCCGGTGGCGCAGGCGGGCCTCGCCCCGCCCCCCGGCATAGTCGTGGAAACCCGCGCCGGTCTTGGCGCCGAGGTCGCCGCGCTCCACCCGCTCGCGGAGATGGGCCGGCGCACCCTCCTCGCGGCAAAGCTCGGGCGCGAGGTTGTCGATGACCCGGCGCCAGACGTCGAGCCCTCCCAGGTCCACCATCTCCACCGGCCCCAGGAACGGCCAGCGGACGCCCGGCCCCTCGGTGAGGACGGTGTCGATGTCCTCGGCCGAGGCCACGCCGGTCTCGAGGAGGTGGAGGGCCTCCCGCACCAGCGCCGCCTGCAGCCGGTTGGCCACGAAGCCCGGCACGTCCCGGCGGAGGAGCACGGGGCGCTTGCCGATGGCCGAGAGGATCTCCATCACCCGTTCGACCCGCCCGGGCGGCATGGAGGGATGGGGCACCACCTCCACGAGCGGGACGAGCTGGGCCGGGTTGAAGTAGTGGGTGATCGCCATCCGCTCCGGGTGAACCGCCCCCTCGGCCAGCCGGGCGATGGGGAAGGTGGACGTGTTGGAGACCAGGAGCGCGTCCGCCGCGACCACCCGCTCGACCCGGGCGAAGAGGGCGTGCTTCGCGTCGAGGATCTCCGGGATGCACTCGGTGACGAGGGCGGCGCCCCGGAGGGCGCCCTCGAGGTCGGTGGTCGGGTGGATCCGGGCCCGCGCGGCGGAGGCCGCCTGGGCCTGCAGGACCCCCTCCTCGACGAGCAGCAGCAGGCTCCGGTCCACCTCGCGGAGGGCGCCCTCGAGCCTGGGCGTGTCCACGTCGTGGAGCCGGACCTGGGCGCCGGCCGCCGCGAAGAGCTGCGCGATCCCGTGCCCCATCACCCCGGCGCCGATCACCGCCACCGGATCGATCACGGCGCGCCTCCCGGGCTCCGGGACGAGGCCGCCAGCCCGCGCACCGGGATCCCCTCGCGCGCCAGGCGCGCCCGGATGGCCGCCGCCAGCGCCGCGGCGCCGGGCGTGTCGCCGTGGAGGCAGATGGTGTCGGCCGCCACGGCCACCGGCCGGCCGTCCACCCCCTTCACCCTCCGTTCACGGGCCATGGTGGCGACGCGCTCGGCGACCTCCTCGGGATCCTCGACGAGCGCGCCCGGATCCCCCCGCGGCACCAGCGTTCCACCGGGGGTGTAGCCGCGGTCCGCGAAGGCCTCCTCGGCGCAGCGCAGCCCCATCGACCGGACCACCGCCGCCATGGGAGAGCCGGCCAGGCACACCACCACCAGGCCCGGGTCCACCTGCAGCACCGCCCCGGCGATGGCCCGCGCCAGCCCCGGGTCCTGCGCCGCGGAGTTGTAGAGCGCTCCGTGCGGCTTCACGTGGACGAGCGGGACCCCCTCGGCGGCGCAGAAGGCGCGCACCGCGGCCACCTGGTAGAGGACGTCGTCCCGCACCTGGTCGGGGGAGCGGGCCATCGGGGCGCGACCGAAGCCGGCGCGGTCCGGGTACGACGGGTGGGCGCCCACCGCCACGCCGTGGCGCGCCGCCAGCCGGATGGTCTCGCGGATGGTGGTCGGGTCGCCGGCGTGGAAGCCGCACGCCACGTTCACCGAGGAGACCAGCGGTACGATGCGCGCGTCCTCCCCGGCGCCCTCCCCCACGTCGCAGTTCAGGTCGATGGCCATCGTCTCTCCTCCGCCAGGGCGGCGACCGCCTCCTCCTGCGTGCACGGCACGAACCGGACCCCGTCCCCGGCGCGCGCCTGCGCCAAGTGGCGCAGGTCCGGGCCGATCACCGTGAAGGGCTTGGCGTAACCGCCGGTGGTCTGTGCGTCCAGCATGAGCACGGTGGGCTTGCCGTCCCCGGACACCTGCACCGCGCCCGGGACCACCGCGTCGGTGACGATGTCGGCCCCGTCGAGGAGCCGCACCGGCGGCCCGTCGAGCCGGTAGCCCATGCGGTCGTTCAGGGTGGTCACCTTCCAGGTGCTGGCGAGCAGCGTCTCGAGCCCCTCGGGCGCGAACCGGTCCTCCTGGGG
>CAIQRS010000273.1 GCA_903874275.1 uncultured Anaeromyxobacter sp. | reverse complement strand
GCCCAGTCACCCCCCCCAGTGGGCCCACGCGCACGCCGCTCGACGCGGAGGACAGCCCGGGGAGGCGTAGAGCCCGACCCGGGCACACGGGCCCGGGATGCGGAGAGGCGGGCCGCGGGCCGCGCGCCAGGGAGGGACCCCGGCGGCGGCGCCGCGCGCCGCGCGCCCGCGGAGCGGAGCAGAGCGGAGCGGAGCGGAGTGAAGCGGAGATCCGGCCCGGGCCCGCGGACCCGGAGTGCGTAGCGGCGAGGCGCGGGCCGCGCGCCGGGGCAAGGCCCCCCGGCGGCAGCGCCGCGCGCTCGCGGAGCGGAGCGAAGACGGGCCGGCCCGCGGGCCGGCCCGAGAAGGCCAACCATTGCTCGTACCGGAGGTACAAAACAGTACGGAACCTCAGGCCTCCTCCACCGCGTCCCCCCGTCCCCCCTGCTGGGCTAGCAGAGCCTCACGGAGGCGATGCCGGTCGCGCGCGTCACCAGCGCTGCCGCAGAGGGGACGCTGACGCCGAGCAACGGCGCCTGGGCAGGGAGAGAGCAGGGGCAGGTTCGCACGCGGCTGCAGGCGGCCAAAGTCGCAGGCGAAGATGGCGAGCTCCGCCGCACAGTGAGGGTCCGGCCATGCCACGCGCTGCGACGGGTTCTTGACGCGCAGAAAGCCGTCGACGTACGGAGCGGTCCGCGGCAGCACCGAGGCCGCGAGCAGCTTGCCCCAGTGCGGGGCGAGGACGGCCACCGGCACTAGCAGGATGCACAGAGCCCGGTCGGCGCACGCCTTCTCCACCGTGACCCGCACCAGGGAGGAGGGGGGGAAAGCGTACACCACCTCGCGGTGAGCGTCGCCGCAGGCAGGGCACATGCTGCGCGCCCAGTCGAGCACACACAGCGCGTCGATGGCCTCGGCCCCCGGCTCGTGGAAGCGGCTCCAGAAGCGCGGGGCCCGCGCGTTGGACTCAGAGGCGAAAGCGTCCACCGTGACGCCCCGCCAGCCGGCGTCCGCCGCGGCGCGCGCGACGAGGAGCCACAGCTCGTCGGAGACCGCCGGGCCGAGGATAGAGTCCACGTTCACGTCTGGCCCGAAGTCCGCGCCGCCGCAGGACGCGCCGTCGATGCCCTCGGCCACGAGGGTGAGGCCCGGTACGTGAAGCAGCAAGCAGTCGACATCGAGGACGGCGGCCGCCCGGTCCAGACGCAGCGCGCAGCGCTGCATCGGAGGCGACTGGGTGCTGCCCTTGCGGAGCGCCGCGATGGCGGCGGCCGCGTCGTTGCGCAGGACGCAAGAGCGACCCCGAATATCAACCGCCTGCGCGAACGCCTCAAAGGCCAGGGTGCCACCCAGCGCCTCGCGGAAAGGCTGCTCGCTGACGTCCCAGCCGTCCGGCCAGGAGCCCACGAGCAGCAGCTCGAGAAGGACCGGCTCAGGGCCCGCGCATGACCACCAGCGCGCCAGGGCGGCCCAGCCGGACGGCGACGCGTCCCAGGTAAGCGCACAGAACAGGGCCAGCTCCTCGCCAGAGAGCAGGGCCGCGTAGGCGGAGGACGCCACGGGCGGCCAGAGCGGGGCACCCAGCGGCCCGTAGCGCACGACGATGGCGTCCATCTCGGAGGCCAGCTCGGCGAGACCGACGGGGGGCGGGCCGAGCCGGTCGTAGTGCTCCGAAGCCGTCGGCGAGTAGGGGGAGGGGAGCGCCCCCTCGTCGGGGCCCTCGCGCGACTGCGGGCCCATCAAGCGCTGCATCTCCGTGACCCGGATGCGCAGGTGCCGAATCGCGGCGGAGTAGTGCAGGAGGCGGCCCTTCACCCGGTCCAGGTCGCGCAGGGACCAGGCCCGGTCCGGCACACCGAGGTCGAGCGCGTGCGACCGCAGGAGCTCCAACTTCTCGTCGAGACACAGCATGACGCCGCGGAACGTGTCGAAGAGGAAGCCAGAGTACTCCACGGACTGGCCGCAGAGCTGGTGCTTGGACATGTTCAGCGGCACGCCGAGCATCTTGCACAGGTCCATCCACCAGGAATCGAGCACCTCCGCGTCGGCGAGGGCGCGGCGGCAGACGGGGCAGCCGCCGGCCAGCCCCTCGCAGGCCTCGTGCCACGGCGCCAGGTGGTAGAAGACAAAGTCGTCCACCCAGACCACGCCGCGCAGGGAGCGAGACGAAGCTCCGCGCAGGTCGCCCTCCGCCGGCCCGCGCAGGGCCGCGTGACGCAGCAAGCACAGCGCGATGCAGTTCAGAGGGCTGCCAGCCGGGGCCTGCCCGAAGTGGGCCACCGCCCACCGAGCCACGCAGCCGTCGAAAAAGAAGCCGCACAGAGACTTGTCGCACGTCTGGCAGCAGTCGCCCGGCCAGCAGCCGACATGGAGGCGCCAGCCCCACTCGAAGATGCCCTGCGGGCCGTGCGGGCCGTAGGCCGGCTGGATCGAGCCGTCCGCGCCCACCACAGTAGGCACCTCGAACTCCGGGTCGCCCTCGTAGACGCGCCGCACGCCGACAATGCCCCAGCCCCACACCAGCACGCCAGTGCAGCCGGTGAGCATGGAGATGTGATATCCGTCGCTGATGTCATGACCGCTGACGATGGCCCGCCACCGCAGCGAGGAGGCCAGGTCCCGGGCTGAGAACAGCCGAGTGCCCCACTTGGGGATCGTGCGATTCCCCATGCGCGCGTCGGAGATGTCGCGAAACTGGTCCTTGCCCTTCTTGGGCACGGCGCCCTTTGGCTCGACGATGGTGGGCAGCGGATGACCCGGCAAGCAGGCCTCGGACGCGCCCTGGAAGAAGTAAGCGGCCATCTTCTGGCCCAGCTTGGCCTTCACCCCATCCACCTCCCAGCTCTTGTGGTTCGGGAGGTACGAGGGCGTAATGCGCCAGCAAGTGCGCGGGTAGGAGAGCTGCCCCATGACGATGGCGCGCGCGACGCCGTCCATCTGTATGAAGCGCTGCCATACGTGCCGCCGCTCGAGGAGGGACGTGACGTGGTGGGTCGGCAGGATGGGGATGCCGAACGCATCCAGCTCCAGACGGACGTAGTTCGGGAGGAAGCGAGACTTCGACGGCACAAGCCACGCGGGCACCGGGCCGCGGGAGTCCGCAGCGGAGCCGAAGACCGCGCGAGTGCAGCGCACCAGGCCCACACCGTCGTCATCGAAATAGACAGTGACCACCACGTCCGGCTCGGCCGTCGAGGTGATGGTGCCGCACTGCCACCCCTCCCGGGGGGGGGGGTGCGACTGCTTGCCGCGCTCCGGGACGAACCCAAGGCCGCCGTCGTGGGCGCGACCGCGCCGGAGGCCCGCGAACAACCGCATGGCGAGGGCCCACGGCCAGCCGGCGGCGAGCGCCTCCCCGAAGAGGAGGGGCGCGTGGGCAAAGTCAGACACTTCGCCGAGGAGGGAGGTAGCAGGAAGGGCGGGCAGCGACGCTGCCCCGAAGATGGCCGGAGGGCCGATGACGGTGAGGAGGAAGGACTCGATGGTGCGGAAGTCCCGCTCCGGGAGGTGCCAGGACTCGGCCAAGGTCCGCAGGCCGCCATCGAGGAGGCGCTGCAGGGAGGCGTGGCGCAGCTGACCGCCGAGGACGGCCACGGCCGCGTCCACCTCCGCGCGAATCTGGACACCCGGGCCGCGTCCCCGCTGCGCGATCAGGGCCGCCGTCATTTCCGCGCGCGAGCAGGCGGCCAGCGACGAGGCCGCGTGGCTCCGGCGGTCGTGGCAGCTGGTGTAGTTGGAGTCCGCGGCCCGGCGGATCTCCAGGAGCTGGGGCCAGCCGGCCGTCAGCTCCTGCAGCTCCGCCAGACGCGTGCGGGCTGCGGTGGCGGGGGCGTCGACCGCCCCCGCCGCGGGAGGGCCGCCGGCAGCCGGGACGAGGTGGACCAAGCCTCCCTCGGGCGCCGGCGGCGCCTCGTTTCATAGCGCGAAGTTGACCGGCCGGAACTCCGCGCCGGACGGCAAGGGCAGGTTGAGCTTGGTAATCAATTTCACCCATTCGTCCTTGGCGCGGCGGGTCAAAGCGTCGCCGGTCCAATGGTCGGGGTTCCGCTGCCCGCTGGAGAGAAAGCCCGGGCAAGAGCCGTAGCGCGATATGTAGCGAAAAGGGCAGTCCCAGGTAGCGTGCGGGCCCGGCTTATAGTTGGGGCTGTGCTTGGCGCCGCAGCCACACGGGGGAGTCCGGCACTCCCCGGCGGGCACCACG
>CAIQRS010000272.1 GCA_903874275.1 uncultured Anaeromyxobacter sp. | reverse complement strand
GTCCAGCTCTCGGGCAGGGAGAGCTCGAAATCGACCGGGACGTGTTCCGTATGCGTGGAGAGGCTCAAGCTGACGCCGATCTGGCAGTTGGTGACCTTCCCCGCCGAACCCGTGTACTGGCGCTGCACGCCGACGGAATGGCTGCCCTGCTTGAGGAACCCAGTGACGTCGATGATCCAGGCTTCGACGGGTTCGCGCTCGGTCATGGCATCGATCGCGTACTTCGCTGCGACTCGCCGCACCACCCGGCAATTCCACGGCGCGCACCCGATGAAGTGCAGGAGACGCTGGTGGGCGGCGTCCATCTTGTTCGGGTTCCGACACACGAGCGCGGCCATGGGCTCGACGCTCTTGCGCTTGGCGTTGCCGAGGAGGCCCATCGCGTGCACCGCGAAGGAGGCGCGACGCTTGGCGTTACCGAGCACCTCGCCGATCCGCTGGAAGTAGGTCTCGATTCGTCGAACCCCGGCGTCGATGAAGATCAGGGAGGCTCTTCAGACCATGCCCGGGTCCTCCGGGCAACTTCCCGGTCAGCCTTATTTGTAAGTGATCGAAATGATCGAGGTTTTCAAAACGCCTGACGCAGTAGTGTTAGGAGACCTCGGAGACCGATGGATTTTCACCGAATCGCCCGCAACAGTTCCTGGAACCTGCTCGGGCAGGTAACTCCACTCGCGGCCGCGTTCCTTTGTATCCCGTCGATATTGCGCGGGATGGGAGATGCGCGATTTGGCGTCCTGACCCTCGCCTGGATGATTGTTGGGTACTTTAGCTTCTTCGATCTAGGTCTCGGCCGAGCCCTCACGCATGTTCTTTCAATCCAGGGAACCAGCAAAAAGCAGAGCGACCCCGGCCACACGATTGGACCGGCGCTCCTCGTCCTCGCCGGCTTGGGCGCCGCCGGAGGCCTCGTGATGGCCCTCGTCGCGCCCTGGCTAGTTCATCGGGTGCTACGCCTCCCTCCGGACCTGGTGACGGAGACCGAGTGGGCGCTCCGCGTCATCGGCGTGACGGTGCCGTTCGTGACGCTCACCTCCGGCCTTCGCGGTGTCGTGGAGGCGCGGCAGATGTTCCGGGATCTGAACCTACTTCGAATCCCAGTCGGCCTCCTTGGTTACGTCGGCCCGTGGATCGTGGTGCAGTTCTCACCGAAACTAGAGGCGACGATGGTCGTGCTCTTGGGCGTCCGTGTGGTCGGAGCGGTTGCCCACGCGTGGCTGGCGCGGCGCGCGTTCCCTAACGCATGCTTGCGATGGCGGGTCCGGATCCCCGAACTACGGGCGCTGCTCGTGAGTGGCGGTTGGATGACGGTCTCGAATGTCATCGGTCCGATCATGGTCAACATGGATCGCTTTGTCCTAGGGGCGATGGTTTCCGTCACGGCCGTAGCCTTCTACGCGACCCCGTACGAGATCGTGACGAGGCTCCTCACCGTGAGCGCAGCGGTCTCGGCGGCTCTCTTTCCAAGCTTCAGTTCCGCGCAGGACCCGAAGGAATTCGCGCAGGCCCGGCAGTCCTACGGACGGGCGATCGTGCTCCTCTTCGCCATTCTGGGGCCGGGCGTCCTGGCGATCATCGTCGGGGCCCAATGGGGCCTTTCCAGGTGGCTTTCCCCTGACTTTGCGCTGGAAAGCGCCCCGGTTCTGAGGATCCTGGCCGTGGGTGTGCTTCTTAATTCGCTTGCAACCGTGCCGTTCACCTGGATACAGGCTGCGGGAATGCCGAGAATCACGGCGCTCGTTCACATTCTGGAACTCCCCCTGTACCTAGTTCTGCTGTGGACCCTTGTTCGGGTGGACGGCATTCGCGGTGCGGCGATCGCCTGGACGGCCCGAGTCGCGCTGGACGCCGCGATCCTGGCATGGATCGCGAGGCGTCTCATGTCGACGACGGAGGATGGGGCGAGTCGTGCTACCTGACAGGAACCGGTTGCCGGCAGCAATCCGTACCCGGGACGTTCCGGCCTGCCCGCTTTGCAGAAAGGCAGGAGAGATCCGATTCGATCACCTGCGGGACGCGCTTTACGGTGCGCCGGGAACTTGGCGGATGAGACGGTGCACCTCGACTGACTGCGGACTGCTCTGGCTCGACCCGGTGCCCGTGACGGAGGACCTGCCCCGACTGTACGACATCTACTATACGCACACCGCCGTGGATCGCCCACGTGCCGGCGTCGCCCAAACCCTCGACGTGGCCATGCGCCGTGCGGTGCTCCAGAAATGCCTCGGGTACGAGATGGGGATTTCGCCGCTCTCGGCCCGCCTCTGCGCAGCCTTTTCCTGGCTCTTTCCGTCCGGCCGCGACGGGTTTCTTGCTGAGGCGATGTTCCTCCGGGCGCCCAGGGAGTCCGCGCGTTTGCTTGAGATCGGATGTGGTAGCGGTGAGGCGCTCGCGAGAATGCGTGGCCTCGGGTGGGAGGTGCTCGGAACGGACTTCGACGAGCGAGCGGTCGAAGTCGCGCGGGGTCGAGGGCTCGACGTGCGGTGTGGGGGCGTCGAGGCGGTCCGGGAAGATGCCGAAGGGTTCGATGCTATTTACCTGGGTCACGTTCTCGAGCACGTGCCCGATCCGTTGGCACTTTTCCGGGAGTGCGCTGGAATGCTGCGGGAGGGCGGTGCGATGGTCGTTCTCACCCCGAACGCGGAGAGCTGGGGGCTTCGGTTGTTCGGGCCCAATTGGCGAGGGCTGGAACCGCCGCGCCATCTGCACGTTTTCGGCCCAGGAAATCTCCGAAAGCTCTGCGGCGACGCCGGGCTGGTGCCAAGGACAGTGCGCTCCACCGCACGCGGGGCGAGATACGTCCTCGCCATGTCCCTGGCGTCGAAGGCCGACGGGGCTAACTCAATGCCGGGACTTGGCAAGCGGTTCACCGGGCTCATCCTTCAGTTTGTCGAGCGGATGGTATTGAGCGCCGGGGAGGGAGGGGAGGAGGTTGTCCTCGTGGCCGTTCCTCACCCGACGTGTGGCACTCGATGGGAGGAGGCAGGATGAAGGTCGTTCGGCTCACGGTGTCCAAGAGGAATTACGGCGGCGAGATCTATGAGCGGCACATCGATCAAGTGCTGCGGGACGCGTGTGACTATGAGGTCGTTACGTTCGAGTTCCAGAGGGTGGGGCTCTGGCGGATCCTCGAGATACCAGCGTACGTATCTTTCCTGCGCCGATGGTCCCGCAACGATGACTTCTTCGTTATCCGGGGCTTTAGCGCAGCGATGTTTCCCTTGTCGCGTCCAGAGCAGGGGGCCACGATCGTTCATCACATCGATACCACCGGGAGTTCCCTCGTCAGCGCGGCCGTCCAGCGAATCCTCGAGTGGCGGTTCCGCCGCGCCAACGGCTCGCGTGACCGGATAGTCACGATTTCCGAGTACTGGCGAAACTATTTCCGTGGGATCGGGTTCGCCAACGTCCCGCTGATCCATTGCGCCTACGACGTCGACGTTTACCAAGCATCCCCGGAGCAGGTGGCCGATTTCAAGCGCCGCCACGGCCTGGGAAAGCGACCCGTTGTCTACATCGGCAACCCGCAGCGGAAGAAGGGGGCCTTCGAGGTCGTACGCGCGCTGCAGGGAGACCCTTACGACCTCGTGACCTCGGGCGAAGGGGAACCTGTACCCGGGACGACGCACCTCAATCTCAGCTTCGAGGATTACCGTCTACTTCTCCGGTCTAGTTCTGTCGTCATCACATTCTCACGTTTCAAGGAGGGGTGGTGTCGCGTCGCCCATGAGGCCATGCTCATGGGGGTCCCCGTCATCGGATCCGGACGCGGTGGGATGCGGGAACTTCTCGAGGGGGGAGGGCAGGCGGTCATCGACTCGGAGGCGGATCTGCGCGGCGCCGTCCACCGGATCGTGAGCGGTGCCGCGGCGCCGCCCGTCGACCAAGGCTACGCACGTGGCTTCACCATCCAACGGTTCGGGGAGGCTTGGCTGAAGGTGCTGTCCGGCGCGTGCGGTCGCTGAATGAGGTCGGCCGACGGCGCGGGCTCATTCTACGGCGGGTGGGGCACTCCGGCGACTCGCGAACAAGACCGTGAGTGTCAGCGCTACCGCACCCAGCGCGAGAAGGTAGGACACGAGGCCAGCGATCGGGGCCTCCCATGCCGTCGCAAGGGGCAGGAACAAGGTCGCGTAGAGAAACACACCGGGACCTCCGCGATTACGGGTGATCAGCCACTCGTAGGCCAGGCGCAGCCCGAGCCCGAGCAGGAAGGCCGCGGCGAGCATGCCAGGGATGTGGAAGTTGAGGTATCCCTCGCCCACGATCGTGGCCGAGGCGGATACTCCGGTTCCGGCGAAGTGCTCGCCGAGGTAGGTCTCTCCGAAGACCTTGCCGAAGGAGACGATCGGCTTGTCCTCCCAGAGTTGGCGCGGGACCCAGGCCACGAGAAGGGGATAGACCGTGTTCCCGAACTGGTAGTCCATGACCTCCGGGGTGTCGCGAATGATGAGCGCCAAGGCGTCCACGCCGTAGAACCTGGACATCCACTGGTGCGTCAGGAATTCGGCCGCGGGGGCCCCGGAAACGGAATCGCCGACGTAGCTCCACAGCAATTGAATGTCGGGGACATGCCTGTAGACGTTGAAGATCGGTATCGCCACCAGGGCCGCTGCGGCAAGCCCGAGGAGCAGCCGAACCCGCGTCTTGGCCCGCAGGTAGTGGTGCACGACGATCGCCACGAGGAGCGGGGTGAGGAACGCACCCTTCGATCCGGAGGTCGCGGATAAGAAAAGCATGGGTGGCAGAACGAGAAGGAGGTTCCCGACATACCCCGAGCCACCCGATGCCCACTGTGAAACCGAGATCGTGAAGATCGCGGGCAGCAAGCTGTTGCCGATCGCGAGGTAGGAGGTCCCTGCCGCGGTCAGGGCCTCGGACTTCGAACTGAGATAAACGGAGAAGCCGCCGAGGGACTGGATGAGCAGCAGGTAGGAGGCGGTCCCCGCCGCCGTGGCCGCCCAGCCCCAGGAGGCCAGCCGTGATGCCGACCAGCGCGCAGGGAGGTCCGGAAGCCACCGCGCGAGTCGCGATGCGTACGTCCCGTAGTATCCGGTGTAAAAGGCTGCGAGCGCTGGGAATAGGTAGGCGAATGCGAGGTTCAGGGCGCGGCGAGTAGCCAGATCGACGGGCGGGATGATAAACGCAGAGCCGAGGCTGAGCGTGTAAACACCCCGGACCACGAAGAGAAGGAAGAAGTATGCCGTGGACGGGTACACGAGCTCGAAGACGTCGACTTCAGCCCCCTCCCGCCGGGCGCGGAGGAACGGAAAGCAGCAGGCGGCACCGAGGAGAACGATCAGTACGACGGTGAGAGCTTCACTATCCACGATGCCCGCCGTGGCGGGACCAAACGCCCCCCCGTCCTCGATAGCCGTCCTTCAGTCCCTGAAGAACCGCGCCGAAAGCCCGCCAGTCGCGCCGGAACGCATGGCCAAGAAGCAGGAGGAGCCGGGTCGGAAGGTAGTACGCGTGGAAGAGTAGGCGGTGCGGAGCGTCGAGCCAGCCACGCGCTAGAAGGATCCGGTTTCGCGTGAGGTAGTAATAGGGGATCGGGCTTCCGGCTCCCCCCGAGCTCCGAGAATGGCCGTGCCGAACGCGAGCTTTCCGGGATATGACGCATCCAAGGCCGCGGGAATACACCCAACGGGAGAGTTCGGCATCCTCGCAGTAGAGGAAGAGGGCCGGATCGAAAGCGAAGCCGCATTCAGCGATCCGTGCACGTGCGGCTCCTGCGCGAAGAAGCAGCGCGCTCCCCTCCACGTAGCCGGTGTTCCAGTGATCTCCTGGAGGCTCCGGTGGATGCTCGCGTGCCCGGCCAAATAACATGCCCGGCCACCGGCCGCCGTCGAACAAGGGGTGGCGCCCGGTCTCGTCCCGGATCCGCGAGCCAACGATGGCGGCGCCCGACTCCCGGGCGGTCTCAAGCAGGTGGTCGAGGGTGTCCGTCTCCAGATTCGCGTCGTTGTTGAGAAGGAAGATCCAGTCCGCACCCTCCGCCAGCGCGAGGTGGATGCCGATGTTGCAGCCGCCTGCGAAGCCATGGTTCTCGCCCGAGAGGAGGAGAGTCCAGCGAGGCGGAGTCATAGCGGGGGCGTCCCCCTGCGTGACGTCGAGCCGCCGCCATTCGCCATCGTGCCGAAGTTCTAGGTGGCGGGAAAGGTGGTCGGCCGACCGGTCCGACGAGCCGTTCTCGAGCACGTACACTCGATAATCAGTGAAAGCTTGGGCTTCGATCGATGACAGGCACGAGACCGTGTCCTGCCAGCCGTTCCAGTTGATGACGAAGATGGCTACGGACATGTCGGGCGAGAACGCCTTGCTCTTCTCGCTAATACAGGAGAAGGCGTGGGGTCGCAAGGGGCGCCGGCGCCCGTCAGTCGTCGACGATGCCCGAGCGCTCCTGCTATCGTTCGCCGGCCCGGGCCGAGGCATCGACGCGCTCGCCTCGTGGAATCTGCCAAAGGAGCGCGAAGCCAGGTGAGCAGGGTCGGTCCCACAGTGTCGGTCGTCGTGCCGGCGTTCAACGCCGCTCGGACCATCGAGAAATCCATCGAGTCAATCGCCTCCCAGTCCCGCGAAGACTGGGAGTTGATAGTCGTGGACGATCGGTCCACGGACGACACTGTCCAACTGGCCACCGAGATGGCCCGCTACGACCGGAGGATACGGATTCTGACTCTCGACCAGAACAGTGGAAGTCCGGCCGCTCCCCGGAACGCCGGGGTGGACGCGTCCACCGGGAGATACGTTGCATTCCTTGACGCGGACGACACATGGGCTCCTCACAAGCTCGATGCGCAGGTTTCCTTTATGGAGCGCTCTGGGGCCGTGCTCTCTTGCACGGCATACGACGTCGTTGACGCGGCCGGACGTGCCGCAGGGTCCTTCGTGCCGCCGGCAACAGCCGGATACCGCGAGCTGCTCCGGGCAAACACCATCGGGTGCCTCACCGCGATGTACGACGCGTCAAGAATCGGCAGGCGCCACTTTCCGAGGTGCGGCCACGAAGACTACGCACTCTGGCTGAGCATCCTCCGGGAGGGAAAAATCGTGCACGGTCTGCCCGACCGGTTGGCCACCTACCGGATCGCGAGCGGGTCGGTCTCCGCGAACAAGCTCAAGGTCCTCAGCTTCTACTTTCACATCTACCGCGATCGGGAGGGGAATTCGACGGCAGCAAGCATCGCCATGTGCCTTCGCTGCGCTTGGATCAACAGGAACAAATACCGGCGGCAATGATGACGCAAGCTCGGCGAGGTGTCGTGATCGGAGCAGCGGGTGCACTGGGGCGATCACTCGTCCGGTTCCTCGTCGAGCGGCATCAGAAGGTTCTTGGGCTCGACCGTGACGTGGCCCCAATTCCAGGCATACGGTTCGATCGGTGCGACATCACCACGGCCCGCTTCGCCGAGATCGTCGAGCGGGACGACGTCGTCTACCACCTGGCCGCCTTCGTGCATCGCCTCCCGCGAACGGCCGAGGAAGTCCGGGAGGTGCACGAGGTGAACCACCACGCCACCGTCCGCCTGGCCCAGGCCTGTCTCGCCGCCGGTGCAACGCTCGTCTTCGTGAGCACGGTCGCGGTCTCGGCCGACTCGGAGTACGGCAAGAGCAAGGCCGCCGCCGAGGACGACCTCCGGAGGCTGGGACGGGAGGGGCTCTCCTTCTCCATCGTCCGCTTCCCGCTCCTTTACGGTCCGCACGGGCATGGCAACATGGAGCGCATGCTCACGGCCATCCGCACCGGTCGCTACTGGCCCGTCGGCGACCCGGCCACGCCCAAGAGTTGCCTCTTCCTCGACGACGCGGCGCGCGCGCTCACCCTGGCAAGCCAGCGAGGACTCGGCGGCACGTTCGTGGCCGCGCCGGATCCGGTGACGACGCTGGGAGAGATCCACGCCGCGGCCTACGCAGCGGCAGGGCGACGTCTCCCGGGCGTGACCGTCCCACGGGGGCTCGCGACGCGCGCGGCCCGCGCCCTGCAGGCCGGCCTCGGGCTCGTCGGGCGCTCGACGCGACTGCCCGATCAGGTCGAGACCCTCACCACGCCCGCCGGGTTCGACGGAGCCCCGTTCGCCCGGGCCACCGGTTTCTCTCCGGAGGTCGGCCTCGAGGAGGGCATGCGTCGAACGGCACGGTGGCTGGAGGAGCACGGGGCGTGACCGGGGTACTCGTCGTCGCCATCGCCGCGCTCGGCTCCGCGCTTCTCGTCCGCGTCGTCCGGGATTTCGCCACCCGGCGTGCCCTGCTCGACCGTCCCAACGAGCGAAGCTCGCACGCGACCGCCAAGCCGCGCCTTGGAGGGATCGGCGTCCTCGCCCCCGTTCTCGCCACCGGTGTGCTGCTCGTCGCGGCCCGGATGACGTCGCCAACGTTGCTCCTCCCGCTCGGGGCCACTGCGATCATCGCCGTCCTCGGCCTCGTCGACGACCTGCGCCCCCTCCCGGCGCGCGTCCGCTTCGGCGTCCATCTGCTCCTCGCCACCGCAGTGGTGGTTCCGTCGTGGGCGCGCCTTCCCGCCGCCGCGGGATGGCTGGGCGGCTGGCTCCCCGTGCCCGTCCTGGCAGCACTGGCCGTGATGTGGATCGTCTGGCTGACCAACCTCTACAACTTCATGGACGGAATCGACGGCCTCGCAGGCGCCCAGGCGTTGATCGCGTCTCTCGGACTCGCGTTCATCGCGTCCGGGATCGGCGCGTCGACCTCCCTCTGGCTTCTCCTCGCGCTGGCCGGATCGAGCGTCGGATTCCTCCTCTTCAACCTCCCCCCCTCGACCATCTTCATGGGGGACGTCGGGTCGACGGCCATTGGCTTCTTCTTCGGGATCGTCCCGCTCCTGCCCGAGACGCAGCCCGTCTCGGTCGAGCCCGTCCTCCTCGCGCTGTCACTGTTTGTCTTGGACGCGACGTGGACACTTTTCAGGCGCGTGGTCGCCGGGGAAAAATGGTACACGCCGCACCGCACCCACCTCTACCAGCGACCCGTCGTCATCGGGGTGGGGCACCGGGCAGTCCTGCTGGTCGCCGCGGCCGCCATGGTGCTCGTGTCCGGGTGCGCGATTGAATGGCCGCGGGCCTCCCTGGCTGGACGGACTGCACTTCTGGCCATCCCGCTGGCGGTCTTCGCGACAGGGTTCGTTGCGGTGAGAGGGCTGGAACGCCGCGGGAAAAGCGGGGCGTAACCCGGCCGCAGTACCCCACAGGGTCTCGTCCCCGCGCGCCGTCTCGAGATTTCACCTGTCGTATCAGTGGGCGATGGCCGCTTCCCGACCGTGACGTCAGAAATCCGCACCACGTTCGCCCTCGGAAATAGCTAGTCCTGAAGGGGGGTTCCGGCTGAAGATGCACCGCTGGTCCTTCTTCCTCTCCGGGCTTGAGGAGGCGGTGCGCCTGGGGGTCGCCACGGTCGGCGGCACGGTCCTGTTCTTGGCCCTTATGGTACGGCGTCCACGGTCACCGCTTGCCGGTCTCCATCCTCCTCCTGTAGTTCCTCCTCACGAGCGCCGTCTTCGCCGCCATCCGCCGCTCCCCGGAGAAGAAGATCCGCGTGGTGGGGTTCATCGACGACTCGCCGTACAAGCGGGGGTCCACTCTCGGCGGCAAGTCGGTCCTGGGCACCATCGACGACCTTCCGGACGTCATCCGGAAGTACGAGGTATCGCTCGTGATGGTCGGCATCATGGAGCTTCCCGCCGAGCGGCTGCGGCAGATGCTGGCGCTCTGCTCCGGGTCGAAGGCCCGCTTCAAGATCGTCCCGGCCTCCTTCACCCAGATGGACGACAAGATCAGCGCCGCCATGCTGTACGACCTCGCTCCCGAGGACCTGCTGCCGCGCGTGCAGGTCGACTTCGACCAGAAGGAGATCCGGGGAAAGGTCAGCGGGCGGCGCATCATGATCACCGGCGGGGCCGGCTAAATCGGCAGCGAGATCGCCCGGCAGGTGGCCTCTCATCAGTACGCTAAGCTGATCCTCGTGGACATGAACGAGAACGGCCTCTACGTCAGCGCCCGCGAACTCCAGGCCGAGTACCCGGAGCTGATCGTGCGCGCCGAGGTGGCCGACGTCCGCGAGCCCGACCGGCTGCTGCGGCTCGGCAAGAAGTACCGTCCGGAGGTCATCTTCCACGCTGCGGCGCACAAGCACGTGCCGCTCATGGAGGACGCGCCCGAGGAGGCGGTGAAGAACAACGTCTTCGGCTCGCTCAACGTGGCCCGCATGGCCGACGCGGTGGGAGCGGAGAGCTTCGTCCTTATCTCCACCGACAAGGCGGGCGCCCCAGCTCGGTGATGGGCGCGTCGAAGCGCATCGCCGAGCTGGTGGTCCGCGACCTCGGCCGCCGGAGCAAGACCCGCATGACCGTGATGCGCTTCGGCAACGTGCTCGGCTCGGCTGGGAGCGTCATCTCGCCTTCCCACGGGCCTTGGGGCAGTCGCCGCAACTGGCAGCCGGCTCGACGAAGCGGGCTCGATGGGGTAAGGATTCAATCCCTTGGTCGCGCTGATGGCAAAATGCTCTACGCGATTCAATTCGTCGGCTCGGCCCGGCCGAAGGCCTGATATTTTCCTGCCATGATTCATACCCTCCCCCGGAAAATTGGACGTCACGTCCTCCTGGTGATGACCGCTGCCCTTCTCCTCTCGCCGCCTACCGGCGCCCAGGAGATCGCTCCGGCAGGAGCCGCGGGAACCGCAGCAGCCGTACCCGCCACCCCTGTCCCCACCCAAAGAATCGAACTACTTCGCTCCGCAGATCCTCAGCCGCGCGCGCCCGCCGCCGCGCCTTGGGGTGAGCGGGGCGGTGGCGATCCGGCCGTTGCGCCAGTCGCATCCACTCCCTCGCCCCCACTCCCCCCCACCGACTTCCAGAAGTTCATCGCATCCTCGGTGGGAACGCTCCTCCCCATCTTTGGCCAGAGCCTCTTCGCCGCACCTCCAAGCACCTTCGCACCTCTGAGCGATCTTGCCCCGACCGCCGACTACGTGATTGGGCCCGGCGACGAACTCCGCATCCGTGGCTGGGGCCAGGTGGACATCGACGTCAACGCGGTGGTCACCCGCGAGGGCACCATCACGATCCCGCGTGTGGGCGTGGTTCCGGTGGCCGGCATCCGCTACCAGGACCTGAACGCCACGACCCGAGCCGCGGTGGGGCGCCTCTACAAGAACTTCGACCTGGCGGTATCGCTGGGCAGGCTCCGCTCCATCCAGGTCTTCGTGGTCGGCCAGGCGGTGCGCCCCGGGCTCTACACCATCAGCTCGCTCAGCACGTTGCTGAACGGCCTCTTCGCCTCGGGCGGTCCTGCCCCCACCGGCTCGATGCGACAGATCGAGCTGCGGCGCGGTGGGTCGCTGGTCGGCCAGCTCGACCTGTACGACCTGCTTCTCAAGGGGGACAAGTCGAAGGACTTGCGGCTCCAGTCGGGCGACGTGATCTTCATCCCGCCGACGGGCCCGGTGGCCGCCATCTCCGGGCGCGTGAAGACGCCCGCGATCTACGAGCTGGCCAGTGCCGACACGCGCATCTCGGAGCTGGTCTCCTACGCAGGCGGCACCACCACCACGGCCGACACCCAGTCGATCCAGCTGGAAAGGCTCGATCAGAAGCTGGGGAGGGTGGTGCAGGAGCTTCCCTGGGCGCCTCTCGCGCTCGCCACCCCCCTGCGCGACGGTGACGTGGTCCTGCTCCGCACCATCTCCCAGCGCTTCGAGAACGCCGTGACCTTGCGCGGCAACGTGGCCTTCCCGATCCGCACCGAGTGGACGAAGGGGCTCACCGTGTCGGGCCTCATCCCCGACCGACGGATCCTCATCCCTGAGGGATACTGGGCCCGGATCGGCGCGCTTACCTCCGAGGGGCCTCGCCAGAGCGGTACCCGTGCCTCGTCCCGGGACATGTCTGGGCGCCTCGCGATCGACGTGGAGAACCTGCTCGACGAGGTGAACTGGGACTACGCCGTCATCGAGCGGCTCGACCGCGTCCGGCTCGAGCCCCAGGTCATTCCCTTCAACCTTCGCAAGGCGGTGGTCGATCGCGACCCGGCCAGCGATCTGCCGCTGGAGCCCGGCGACGTCGTCACCATCTTCTCGCAGAGGGACGTGCTCTCTCCCGCCGAGAAGCGCTTCCAGATCGTACGCATCGAGGGCGAGGTGAACACGCCCGGCGTGTACCAGGTTCGACCGGGCGAGACCCTTCGCCAGCTGGTGGCGCGCGCAGGCGGCCTCAGCAAGAACGCCTACCTCTTCGGCTCCGAGCTCAATCGCGAGAGCGTTCGCAAGGACCAGCAGGCCCGGCTCGACGAGGTGGCGCGCCGCGCCGAGGCGGCACTGGAACGATCGTCCACGGAGCGGCTCGCGCGGGCCACTCCCGAGGACGCGACTGCAGCCAGGGCCCAGATGGAGACACAGCGGGCCGCCATCGCCCGCATGCGCGCCCTCCGTGCCTCCGGCCGGATCGTGCTGGGGCTGCAGCCGGAAGCAAGCAAGGTGGAGGATCTGCCCGACCTCGTGCTCGAGGACTCGGATCGGTTTTTCGTGCCCTACACCTTCTCGTCGGTGGGCGTCTACGGGGCGGTCTACGCCCAGTCGAGCCTCATCTACAGGCCCGGGAATCGCCTGGGCGACTACCTGTCCATGGCCGGAGGTCCCACCAGCAGCGCCGATGCAGGCAGCACCTACGTGCTCCGGGCCGATGGATCGGTATTCTCGCGCCGTCACGTGGGCCTCTTCGGCACCTTCGACGGCAAGGTGCTCATGCCGAACGATGCCATTGTGGTGCCCGAGGACTACAACCCCACAAACTGGATCCGGGAACTCAAGGACTGGTCACAGATCTTCTTCAATTTTGGCCTGGGCGTGGCGGCTCTGAAGGTCCTGATTCCGTGAGGCGGGCCTGATGGGCACGGAAACCAGCGCCGCGCAGCCTCCCCGCCAGCGCCCCGTCCAGGAAATGAACGCTATCGGGCTCCTGACGTTCTTGGGACGGAACAGGCGCATGATAGCGGGCTGGACGTTCGCGGCCGCGGTCGTTGGCATCGCCGTCAGCTTGCTCCTGCCGAAGACCTTCACGGGAGTCACACGCATCCTCCCTCCTCAGCAGGGGCAGAGCACCGCCGCGATGATGCTGGGCCAGCTCGGCGGCGGGCTCGGGGCGCTTGCCGGCGGTTCCCTTGGGATCAGGAACCCGTCCGACTTCTACATCGGCATGCTCAAGAGCCAGACCGTCGCCGATGCCCTCGTCGAGCGATTCAAGCTCAAGGAACTGTACGACGAGAAGTACCTCGTGGACGCGCGCGCCCGGCTGGCCAGGGACTCCCGATTCTCCTCGGAAAAGAGCGGCATCATCACCATCCAGGCCGATGCGGGCGACCCTAAGATGGCCGCCGATCTTGCAAATGCCTACGTGGAGCAACTCTACAGGCTCACCAGCACGCTTGCCGTCGGCGAGGCGGCGCAGCGCCGGGCCTTCTTCGAGCGCCACCTGCAGCAGACCAAGGACAAGCTGGCCGATGCCGAGGTGAAGCTGCGCCAGGCCATCGAGTCGGGAGGCCTTGTCTCGGTGGACGCCCAGGGGCGCGCCGCGGTGGAGACGGTGGCCCGGCTTCGGGCCCAGATGAGCGCCAAGGAGATCCAACTTGGCGCGATGAAGGCTTACGCCACGCCCTCGAACCCAGATCTCCAGAGAGCCGAGCGGGAGCTCTCATCCATGCGGCAGGAACTTGCCCGGCTGGAATCGGGAACGCCCGCCGGAGATGCCGCGGGTGGGGACGCCAAGGGCGTCGGCAATATCCGGCTCCTGAGGGAGGTCAAGTACAATGAGGTGATGTTCGAACTTCTCGCCAAGCAGTACGAGATGGCGCGGGTGGACGAAGCCAAGGAAGCGCCGCTCGTCCAGGTACTCGATCGGGCGACCCCGCCGGAGAAGAAGTCGGGCCCCAAGCGTGCGCAGATCGTCATCCTTGCGACCCTGGGCGGCTTCTTCGCGGCCGTGGTCGCCGCCTTCGCAAGGACGAAGCTACAAGCCGCCCGCCAGGACCCCGCCTTCGCGAGCAAGATGGACTCCCTCCGCGCCGCATGGTCCCGCCGCAGGCCCGGATAGGGCTCGCCGGTCAAAAGATCCAGCCGAAGCCGATCTGAACCCCGATCCACTGGGCGTTCTTCACATCGAAGAAGCTCGCCGCGGTCCCCTGGTACCTGCCAAGCAGGTAGAACGCGAACGTATCCGACGTGCTCAGCATGAGCCCGACCTCGGGGTCCACTGCCAGGTACGAGCTGTATGTGTCCTGAACCCGGTCCGCGGTCTGGATCCGGGTCTGGGTCCAGACCCCTCCCACGCCCAGTCCGATGAAGGGCTGCAGCCGCGTGGACGTCAGGTAGTAGTGCACCGTTCCACGCGCCGTGAAGGCGCCGAGCCGCCGGTACACCGGCCCGGTCACCGTGAACTCGGGATACACGGTGGTCGCCTGCGAGAAGTTCTGGTCGAACCAGTTGTAGTTCATGGCGACGCCCACCGCGAGGCGCTCCAGGATGCCGACCTGGATCGCGAACTGCCCCCCGGCCGGGCTCACCCGGTTCACCCAGTTGCTCCGCAGCCCGTTCACCGGGATCCCGACCTCGTACCCGATCGCCCAGAAGCTCTGGTTGGGGTGCCAGGCATCCAGGAACCCGTCGGCGCGGGCCTGCGACGGGGGGACGAGGAGGGCGGCGAACGCCAGGACGAGGAGCGCCCTCCGCATCACGGCGCGCCCCCCGTCACGAGGTAGGGGGACTGGGCAAAGGCCTGGTTCACGGACTCCACGGCGGTGAGCCCCGTCACGCTGCCCCCCGGCGGCAGGACCGCGTAGGAGGCGCCCGCCCAGATGACGTCGAACGCCGCGTCGCCTCCTGGGGGGGAAGGGTTCCGGAGGTCGGCGAGCGGCACCAGAAGCGTACCCACCGTGTAGGGGACCCAGGTCCAGGGCGAGTTGCACCCGTAGTTGGGATAGCTCCACCAGCTCCACCAGTCGCAGGGGTAGGCGGCGGCGCGCGCCACCTGGAGGACCACCGGGTTCAAGGCCAGGTCGGCGTCCGGGGGGACGAGCGGCGGGTTCTCCGGGTCGATCGCCGGTTCCACCATCACGTACCCGCGGGCCGCCATGTTGGCGTTGATGGCCGCGAAGATCGCCGGAGCGGGCACGAAGGTGTAGACCGGGAGGCCGGAGACCTCCTGGTATACCGCCAGCTTGTTCGTGATGGCATACGTCCGGTAGGCCCCGAAATCGGCCGCCGGGTCGCGGTAGGTGATGACCGACGTCCCGGTGATGACGGTGCTCGACACGTTGTCCGAGCACCCGGCCAGGGCCAGCGAGAGCACGGCTAGAATTGTGACTCTGTGCATCCCGCGGACCTCCGGACGGGTAGTTATCCATGATCCTGCGGGCGCGACCAAGCTCAAATCGGTCCGAGGGAAGCGGAACCAGACCCTTCCGGGAGGTCGGATCCCCCGGAAATCGCGTCGCCCTCGACGTCACAAATCCGCACTGCCGTCGTCCTGAAATCATAAGTCCCGAAGGGGGTTCCGGTCGAAGAACTGGTGCCCCCCGTCCGTTCAGGGAGTAAACTGCCTGTCTCAGATCGAAACAGGGGAGGGGCAGCCAGGCAATGCATCGGGTAGAAGGCAAGTTCACGACACGGTTTTCCGGCCTGATGGCGCTCGACGCCCTGGCGACGGCCTTCTGCTACATGCTCGCGGTGGTGGTCCGCTTCGAGGGGCTCCCCCCCACCGAGTGGTTCCCGGACATCCGCGCGGCCCTGCCGGTCCTGGTGGCCTCCCGCGTGGTCGTCCTCTGGGTCATGAAGATGCACCGCTGGTCCTTCTTCCTCTCCGGGCTGGAGGAGGCGGTGCGGCTCGG
>CAIQRS010000271.1 GCA_903874275.1 uncultured Anaeromyxobacter sp. | reverse complement strand
CTGTTCGTCGGCTCGCGGCTTCGCTCCCCGCTTCTTTCAGCGCTTCCCTCACGGTCGGCACCTTGCGGTTCGCTCGGGGTCCCTGCGACCGGGTTCCCCAGAGGACTTTCACCTCCACGTCACGCCCATGCTGGGCACACAGGAAGACGGGCCGCCCCCTCCTCGGGAACGGCCCGTCGGAACGGCAGTCGCCGGCTTCGGTCAGGCCACGCGGGCCGGCTTCTTTCCGGCGGGCTGGTACTCGGCCAGCTCGTCGAACTGGAGGTACCGGTAGACCTTCTCGAATCGCGGCGCGATCTTCTCGGCGTAGGCCGCGAAGTACTCCTCCTTGGTGGGCAGCCGCCCCAGGCCGGAGGCCACCGCGCCCAGCTCGGCCGAGCCCAGGAACACCTGGGCGCCGTCGCCCATCCGGTCGTCGAAGTTGCGGGTCGACGTGGAGAACACGTTGGTCTTGCCGGGGACACGGGCCTGGTTGCCCATGCAGAGCGAGCAACCGGCCATCTCGATGCGGGCGCCGATCTGGCTGAACACGGTGAAGTAGGCCTCGTCGCGCAGCTCCTGCTGGTCCATCCGGGTGGGAGGGCAGATCCAGGTGCGCACGGCCGGGTTGAACTTCTGCCCCTTCCAGATCTCTCCGGCGGCGCGGAAGTGGCCGATGTTGGTCATGCACGAGCCCAGGAAGACGTCGTCGATCTTGGTGTTGGCGACGTCGCTGAGGAGCTTCACGTCGTCCGGGTCGTTGGGGCAGGCCAGGATGGGCTCGGTGATCTGGGCCAGGTCGATCTCGATGACCGCCGCGTACTCGGCGTTCTTGTCGGCCGTGAGCAGCTCGGGCTTCTTGAGCCACTTCTCGGCGGCGGCGATGCGCCCCTGCAGCGTCTTCGCGTCCTGGTAGCCGGTGGCGATCATCTTCTTCATGAGGGCCACGTTGGAGCGGAGGTAGGCGGCCACGGTCTTCTCGGAGAGCTTCACCGCCGCGGCGGCGGCGCTGCGCTCGGCGGCGGCGTCGGTGAGCTCGAAGGCCTGCTCCACGGTGAGGTCGGGCAGCCCTTCCATCTCCAGGATGCGTCCGTTGAAGACGTTCTTCTTCCCCTTCTTGGGCACGGTGAGCAGCCCCTGCTGGATGGCCCGGTAGGGGATGGCGTTCACCACGTCACGCAGCGTGATGCCGGCGTTGAGCTTGCCCTTGAAGCGGACCAGCACGCTCTCCGGCATGTCGAGCGGCATGAAGCCCAGCGCGCCGGCGAAGGCCACCAGCCCCGACCCGGCCGGGAAGCTGATGCCGATGGGGAAGCGGGTGTGGCTGTCGCCGCCGGTGCCCACCGTGTCGGGGAGCAGCAGCCGGTTCAACCAGGAGTGGATGACGCCGTCGCCCGGACGCAGCGACACGCCGCCCCGCTCGTTCACGAAGGCGGGCAGCGTCTTGTGCATCTTGACGTCGGCCGCCTTGGGGTAGGCCGCGGTGTGGCAGAAGGACTGCATGACCATGGGCGCCTGGAACCGCAGGCAGGCGAGCTCCTTCAGCTCGTCGGCGGTCATGGGTCCGGTGGTGTCCTGGCTGCCCACCGTGGTCATCTTCGGCTCGACGTACCAGCCCGGCAGCGCGCCCGGGATGCCGCAGGCCTTGCCGACCATCTTCTGGGCCAGGGTGTAGCCCTGCCCCTTCTTCGGCTCGGGGTTCTTCTTCACCACGAAGGTCGAGGTGACGCCCTTCTTGAGCGCCTTGCGGGCCCTGTCGGTGATGGCGCGGCCGATGATGAGCGGGATGCGGCCGCCGGCGCGGTATTCGTCGCCGAGGTTGTCCGGCTGGAGCTTGAAGGTGGTGAGCACCTCCCCCGACTCGGAGCGGACCTCCCCCTTCTTGAAGTCGATGGTGACCACGTCGCCGGTCTTGAGCTTCGAGACGTCGGCCTTGATGGGGAGCGCGCCCGAGTCCTCGGCGGTGTTGAAGAAGATGGGGGCGATGACCCCGCCGATGATGACGCCGTTGCGCCGCTTGTTGGGCACGTGCGGGATGTCCTCGCCGATGGCCCAGAGCACCGAGTTGATGGCCGACTTGCGGGACGAGCCGGTGCCCACCACGTCGCCCACGAAGGCCACCTGGAACCCGTCCTTGCGAAACTCGGCGATGGTCTTCAGGCCGGTGGGGAAGCGGGTCTTGCCCATGGCCAGGGCGTGGAGCGGGATGTCCGGGCGAGTGGAGGCGTCGCCGGCCGGGGAGAAGTCGTCGGTGTTGATCTCGCCGTCCACCTTGTAGACCTTCACCTTGACCGAGTCGGGGATGCCCGGCCTCGAGGTGAACCACTCGGCCTCGGCCCAGGACTCGAGCACCGCCCTGGCGGCGGCGTTCTTGGCCTTGGCCAGCGCGGCCACTTCGTCGAAGGCGTCGTAGACGTAGGTCAGGCCGGAAAGGGCCCTGGCGGCGTCCTCCGCGAGCCCCTTCACCTTGAGGGTGGCGACCAGCGGCGGGACGTTGTAGCCGCCGCCCATGGTGCCGAGCATGAAGACGGCGTCCTTCTTGGTGATGACCGGCGACTTCTTCTTCCCGGTGACCACCTCGGCGAGGAAGGCGGCCTTCACCTCGGCGGCCGGGTCCACGCCGGGGGAGACCCGGTCGCGCAGGAGCTCGAGGAGGAAGGCCTCCTGCCCCTTGGGCGGCTTCTGGAGGAGCTTGACCACTTCCTGGGTCTGCTCGGGGTCGAGCTGTCGGGGGGGGATGCCCTGCCCCTTCCGCTCCTCAACGTGCTTCAGATAAGCGTCGATGACGGGGTTGCTCACGCGTCGTCTCCTTGGCGATAGGGGGTCCGCTTATACCCCACGCCGGCGAAGCTGTCAGCCGGAACGGAGGGCCACACGGTTGTCGTAGAAGGTGCTTCCAGCGCCCTCGTCGGTGAGCCGCTGGGAGGTCAGCGCGTTCACCGTTCGCCCGCCCTGGACGTGGGAAAGCCACGGAACTCCCTCGGCGATCACCACGCCCGGCGGGGCCCGGTCGGTGACGTCCAGTACAAAGCTCGCCTCCCCGAGGGCGTTCCAGGCCACCACCCGCGGACCATTGAGGCCGTGCGCCGCCGCGTCGGCCGGGTTCACCATGAGAGCCGGCTCACCCTCCCGCTCCCGCAGCTCGGGCCGCTCCCGGAAGGAGGAGTTGAGCCCCCACACCGAGGCCCCCGTCATGAGCCGGAAGGGCAACTCCCCGTCCTCCTCGTGGCTGGGCATCCAGCGGGGCAGGGGGTGGCGCTGGCGCGGGTTCTCGATCTCGACCTTCCCCGAGGGCGTCCGGAAGGTGCTCTTGGCGCCGGGGGGGAGCGCGAGCTCGACACCCCGCCCCTCGGCGAGCGCCCCCTCGTCGATGCCGGTGCGCAGCGCCGCCGGCCTGGTCAGCAGCGCGTCCACCAGGTCGCGCGCGGTCTGCCGGAAGAAGGGCTGGGGGAGCCCCATCTCGACGGCCAGCCGCCGGAAGAGATCCCAGTTGGACCAGGACTGTCCGACCGGCGCCACGGCCGGCGCCACCCGCTGGATCACGTACTGGCCGTAGGAGCAGTAGAGGTCGTCGTGCTCCAGCGCGGTGGTGGCGGGGAGGAGGACGTCGGCGTAGCGGGCCGTGTCGGTGAGGTAACGCTCGTGCACCACCGTGAAGAGGTCGTCGCGGGAGAGGCCGCGGAGCACCGCCTCCTGGTCGGGGGTCACCGCCGCCGGGTTGGCGGCGTAGACCACCATCGCCATCACCCTGGGTGAATCGAGCACGGTGAGCGCGTGGCCGAGCCGGTTCATGTTGACGAGCCGGGTGGGGCGCGGCTGGAGGTCTTCCCGGGTGACGACGGTCGCGTCGAAGGCCTGGCTCCCGCTGGTGGACGTGAGGAGGCCGCCGCCCTCCTTCGTCCAGGCCCCGGTGATCGCGGGCAGGCAGGTGATGCAGCGCACGTTCATGGCGCCGTTGCCGTAGCGGGAAAGGCCGCTCCCCAGCCGGATGAAGGGCGCACGGGCCGTGGCGTAGCGGCGGGCCATCTCCTCCACGGTGGAGGCGTCGAGCCCGGTCTTCCCGGCCGCCCAGGCCGGCGTGCACTCCGGGAGGACCTCGTCACGGAAGCGCTCCCAGCCCTGGACCCGCTCGCGCAGGAAGGGCAGGTCGGCGAGGCCGTCCCGGAAGAGGACGTGGGCCATCCCCAGCGAAAGCGCCCCGTCGCTCCCGGGGCGCACCAGGAAGACCCGGTCGGCCAGGTCGGCGGTGGGGGTCCGGTAGGTCTCGACCACCCAGACCTCGGCGCCGCGCCGGCGCGCCTCCTTCACCCGCTGGGCGAAGTGGATGCTGGTGGCGACGGCGTTGAGCCCCCAGACGATGGCCAGGTCGCTCCGGAGAACCTCGTCGGGGTGCGGGGCGACGGTCTCGCCCATGACCGCCTTCCACCCCGCCCCCTTGGCCGGTGAGCAGATGGTCCGGTCGAGCCGCGAGCCCCCCAGGGCGTGGAAGAAGGCGTGGCCGGCGTTGCGCTGCACGAGCCCCATGGTCCCGGCGTAGGAGTACGGGAGGATCGACTCGGGGCCGTGGGCGGCGGCGATCTCCCGGAGGCGCGAGGCGACGTGGGCGATGGCCTCGTCCCAGGAGACGGGGCGGAACTTCCCCTCCCCCTTGGGCCCGTCGCGCAGCAGCGGCGTGGTGAGTCGCCCGGCAGCGTGCACGCTCCGCTCGTAGCCGTTCACCTTGGGGCAGAGGGTGCCCTGGCTGTAGGGGTGGTCGGGGTCGCCCCGGACCTTCTCCACCCGGTCGCCCTCCACGTCCACGAGGAGACCACAGGCGTCGGGGCAGTCGAATGGGCAGGTGGCCCGGACGGTCCGCATGGGCGGCATGATAAGGCTTGTGCGATGCGCGCGCTCGTCACCGGTGCCAATGGATTCCTGGGGACCTGGCTCTGCCGGGCGCTGCGCGAGGGAGGGCACGAGGTGCGGGCCCTGGTCCGGCCCGCCGGTGACCCGGGCGCCCTGCCCGGGCTCGGCGTGGAGGTGGTCCGCGGCGACGTCACCGACCCGGCGAGCCTGCCCGCCGCGGTGCGGGGGTGCGACCTGGTCTTCCACCTGGCCGGCATCCGGCGGGCGCCCCGGCGGGAGGATTTCCTGCGGGTGAACGCGGAGGGGACCCGCCTCCTGCTCGAGGCCTGCGCCTCCCACGCCCCCGGCCTCTCCCGCTTCGTGCTGTGCGGCTCGCTGGCCTCGGTGGGGCCGTCGGCCACGCCCCGGCGCGAGGAGGAGCCGTTCGCTCCTCGTGAATGGTACGGGGAGTCGAAGGCGGAGGCCGAGCGGCTCACCCTCTCCTTCGCGGGCCGGTTGCCGGTGACGATCGCCCGTCCTCCGCGCATCACCGGCCCCGGGGACAGGGAGAACCTCCTCTTCTTCCGCATCGCCGCGAAGGGAATCCACCTCGGGTTCGGGCGCCAGGAGCGGCCGCTCTCCTGGGTGGACGTCGAGGATTGCGCCCGCGGGATGGTGCTGCTGGCCGTCCACCCCGGGGCGGTGGGGGAGGCCTTCTTCCTGGCGTCGCCGGAGCTCACCAGCATCGACGGGTTGCAGCGGGAGGTGGCCCGGGCGCTCGGCGTCACGACACGGAACGTGAACGTGCCCCCGGCGGTGCTGCGCGGGATCGGCTCGGTCGCCGACGTGGCGAGCAAGCTCCTCGGCCGCCACCTCCCCATCAACCGCAAGCTGGCCGAGCAGGTGCTGGCGCCGGGATGGACGTGCGATCCGGGCAAGGCCAGGCGGGTCCTCGGATTCGAGGCCCGGGTGGGGCTGGCGGAATCGATCGACCGATCGGCGGAGTGGTACCGGGAGGTCGGGTGGATCTGAGAAGCCTGTCGCGCGGACCTCACGGTCCGTGCGACTACATGGTCCCGCCCGACACGTCGCGGAGCTTCCGCACCGCGTAGACGTCGCAGCGCTCGCCGCACCCCGGGCAGACCACGAAGGTCATCTCCTTCACCACCAGCACGTCCTCGTGGGTGGCGGCCGGGGCGATCACCGCGCCGCAGTCGGGGCACTCGAGCGCGTCCACCGGCCCGGGGCGCGGCAGCACCAGCGACCGCCGCCGTCCGGGCGGGCAGCGGCGGCACTCGATGCCGTACAGGAAGCCGGTCTCCCGGACCGGGGGCGCCGCGTCGAGGTCGGCCCCGCAGTACTGGCACGCGTCGGTCACGGGCCGAAGGCTACCCCTTCCCGAGCGACCCGACGAGCATCCGGCGCGCCGCGTGGAGGCGCGACCAGACCGTGCCCTCGGGGATGCCCAGGATGTCGGCGATCTCGCGGTGGGAGAGCCCCTCCACCGCGAAGAGGGAGAGCACGGCGCGCGGGGAGGCGGGCAGCCGGGCCATCGCCGAGGCCACGCGGCGGGCCTCGTCCCGGGAGGCCATGTCGGACTCCCCTCCCCGGCCCGGCGTCTCCGGGTCGAGCGGCTCCCCGTCCTGCCGCCGCGCCCGGGCGTGAAGCGCCGCCCGCAGCGCGATCCGGTAGATCCAGGTGGAGAGCCGGGAGGCCCCGGCGAACCCGGGGAGGCCGCGGTGCACCGCCACGAAGACCTCCTGCACCGCGTCCTCGGCGTCGGCGCGCCGGCCGGTCAGGTGCATGCACAGACCGAGAAGTGGCTCCCTGAGCTCCCGGAAGAGCCGGTCGGTGGCTCCGCGCCGCGCCGCGCCTCCGGCCCGGACTCCGGCCAGGATCTCCGCCTCCTCGGAGGAGGAGAACACCGGGAGCTGCCCGGCCACGCTATCGACCCCCGCGGGCGGAGAGCCCCAGGTCGCGGGCCTCCCGCTCGGCACGGGGCAACTTCACCCTGCGCAGGTAGAACCAGATCGCCGCCATGGGAAGGGCCAGGCCGCCGTAGTAGACGGCCGGGTCGAAGGTGGCGGCCGTCCCGGTGAGCGCCTTGTAGAGCAGGAGCGCGACGATGGCGGCGATCGCCCACTGCATGCGCCTCGCCCACTGGAGGTTCGCGGCCACCAGCGCCCGGTAGGTCTCGAGCATCTCGTCGCGATCGGCGAGCGCGACCAGCCGCCGCGCCGAGTAGGCGGCCACGAACGCGACCAGGACCACGAGGACCACCAGTGCGGGGAGCGTCCGCAGGAGGCGGGCCTCGCGCATCGAGGGGGTCGTCGAGAGCCACACCATCCCCGCCAGGTAGGCGGTCGTGACCACCGCGGTGGCCAGCATCCTCACCGAGGCATGGACCCCGCCGCGGATGCCTCGCTCGATCCGGGCCCAATCGACCTCCGCGGCCGCCGCGCCGGCACGCGCCCTCATCCCGGCCTCCGCCCCGCGCGCCGCGCACTGGTAGGCCCGGCAACCCGCACAGCCGGCCAGGTGCTCCTCGAGGCGCGACTGCTCCGCGTCGCCGAGGGCCCCGTGCATCCGCCTCTCGATGTGGACCTCGAACTCCTCGCAGCCGTTCATGGTCACCTGGCCTCCCGATCCCTTCGTGGCGGGAGCGGCGGATACCTTCACCGCACGCCCCGAAAAGGGCAAGGGAGGGGCGCCGTCGCCAGGGCCAGCGCTTCCGCGAAGCTCGACCGCATGTGTCCACCTTTCCTCGCCCCCTCGCTGGATCATCCCAGAATGGCGGCTCGAGGCGACCGGGGAAAGAGCCCGGACGCACCCCTCCCGGGGCGGCCGTCTCCATCTCACGGGACATGTCACGTGCGCGCCGTACTTGACCGTCCGCGGCCCGTCTCCGATTCTCGGAGCGGATGATGCCGTGATCGCTCGACGTTCACGGACTGTGAAACAGCAACCCGGGACGGAGGACCCTCGGCTCCATGCTCTGCTCGATCTGCGGACTCACCTTCCCGTTCCTGGGAGGCCGATGCGAGTCGTGCGGCCACCGGCCCGGCACGCCGAGGTACGCGGTCGCCGCCGTGGCCGCCAGCGTCCTGCTGGCCGCCACGGGGACCGTCCTCCTCGCCCTGTTCTAGAAAAGCGAGGGTCTCTTGAAGAGAAACGGAAGCCCTTCGGGGAAGCGGAAGCAGAAGCCCTCGGAGATCGAGCAGCTGGCGTCGAACCCGGCCACGGATGCCGTGCGGGTCGAGCAGCTCCTGCGGGCCATGCGGTCCATCGCCGAGATCGCCGACGCCGCGCTGCGCGACGACCACCGGCTGCTGTACTTCGCGCAGCTGGCCCGGCAGGTCGAGTCCGCCGCCACGCCGCAGAGGGCCGCCGAGCCCCGGAACGAGGCCAAGGACGCGCCGTCGAAGGCCGCCCTCCCCTCCTGATTGGTTGGAGGCTCCGCCCGGATTCGAACCGGGGAATAAGGGTTTTGCAGGCACGCTAGCCCGCCCCTCCTGTCTCGTTTTCCTGCGTTTTTGGGCCTATTCAGTCGCCCCGTTCGCCCGGACCGCACGGGCAAGTGGTGGAGAAGTGGTGGAGCCGGCCCCGCACTACCGGTGCAATCGGTGCTGCCAATTGGCAGCGTCCCGGCTGGCGTAGACGCCAAGATGGGGGACCGCCGCCCCGGCTGAGAGTCTCCCCCACGGGCGCGGGGAGGCGGATGGTGTCAGGACCGGCACCGTTCACTCCAGTTAAGGCCCGGTGCTGCCAGTTGGTAGCGGCGCCGCGGCGCTGATGCCGCTGTACCAGGCGCAGGCCAGGGAGAGGCAGGGGACGCGGACGGACCTTCAGGCAAATTTGCCTGGAGGTGGGCAGGCCCGGGACCACGCCGCAGCGGCCATGCACGTATCGCCTCGGTCGGTGGAGTCGGCCGTCCTCGCCGGGGCCTCCCGCTGGCCGGGGCCGCTCGGCTACACTCCCGCCACCGGAGGGCGCATGGAGCCAAAGAGCACGGTGAAGCCGGTGAGCTGGCACGAGGTCACGGAGGCCTTCCGCTCCTACGCGGACGACGAAGACGACCAGGCCTTCGAGCTGGTGCATGATCGCTTCCGGGACCGCGTCCTCGAGTACGCCACCGCCCATCCGCATCCCACTCGCAGAAAGACGAAGGCCCCACCGACGGGCGAGTGTCGGTGAGGCCTCCGGGCCTGTCCCCACTACCGCCCGGCCAGGGCGGGGGATGCTGGCGCGCGGGGAGCGCCTGGAACTGACTCCGCGGGGCGCGGTGAAAGGGCCGCGTCGGCCAGGTGGCGGGCGGGGTTCAAGGACCCGCGGCCACCTGAGGCGCCGTTGCCGGAGCCTTTCACCGGGCACGACCCCGGATAGCCTGTGCCCCGTGGAGCCTGAAAAGTTGCGGTGATCCTCTTCTTGCCACCGTCACCGCACGGCGGTACTCGCAGGGCCGCCCCCCACGCGGGAGCGACACTCGGGGTCGAGGGCCCCGTCTCACAGACTACGCGCTCAGCACGAGCGTTTTCACGGCGTTGGAATCGAGGAGCGCGCCACCGACCCGCTTGGCGGTCCACAGGATCACGTTGCCCTTCGAGGTCACCTCGTCGCGGATCATCCAGGGCTGGCCGATGTCCACGACGGCGTAGGCGGCCCGGAAGTCGCCCACCCAGATCGCCTTCGCGTCGGCCGCCGGCACCGGCACGTTCGCCGACTCGTAGATCGGCCGGCCCAGGAGCCGGTCAGGCTGGCCGTCGGCGAGGCTCGGGGAGAAGAGGTACATCCCGCTGTCCACGGCCTTCAGCGTGCGGATCACGGCGAGTGCAGGAGCCGAGACGATCCACGCCGCGTTCGCCCGGTACGCGGGAGCGAGCTTGTAGAGCAGCGCGATCAGGTCGTCGCCGTCGAAGATGCCGGAGTTGCCGGAGTGGAGCTTCTCGATCGTCCCGAAGTCGCGGGTGGCGTCGGCGGTCGCGGCCACGGTGTAGGCCGTGAGCCCCTTCGGCTGGTTCGTCCCGGTCCCGTTCCAGAACACGGCGCCCTCGGCGAGCCCAAACGCGCGGCCGACGTACTCGGTCACGAACTGGGAGAGGTTGAAGTCGCTGTCGTTGAGGAGCCAGCGGGTGAGCTTCGGCGAGCAGGAGATCTCGCCGGAGGGCGGCTTGATCTGCGCCAGCGTCGGGGTGGCCGTCTCGTTCCTGGTGTCCGTCTCGGCGCGCCACTCGGCGGCGGCCTCCGACGTGGCGACGACCGCGGTCCACTCGCCGGTGCCGGCCTTGACCACGCGGGCGAGCCCGCGGATGGGGTCGAGCGCCGCGGCGAGCTGGGTGATCTGCGAGTCCATCTCCACCGAGACGGTGACGCCACCGTCCGGCCCGGAGCCGATCGACATCGCCTTGCGCTCCACCTGGCCGCTGCGCGCGTAGTCGGCGAACGCCTTCACCTCGGGCGACTCGAGGACGCCGCTCGAGGCCTCGCCGGGCACGCCGGGCATCCGCGGCCTGGCGGCCTTCGTCTCGGCGTCGTAGACCCTCTTCTCCAGCTCCGCGAGCTTCGCCTTGTGCTCGTTCGCCATCTCCTGGATCACGGTCCTCGCCGCGTCCTTGATGGAGACGAGATCGACTGCGGCGGCCGAATCGGCGGCGTCCTTCGTTTCGATGATCATGGTGGTGCCTCTCTCTCGCGGCCGGTGGCCGCGCAACTGCGTGTGAACTGCACTTCGAGCGTCTGCCTGTCTTCGGCGTCGCTCGCGGCGTCACGCAGCGAGGGGACTCCACGGGTCGATCGGCGTCTCACCGACAGGCCCGCACTCGAAGTCTAGCACCGGCTCCCGACGTGGCAAGGGGTGGCCGCCCTCCCGCCGCGATGGTCCGCAGCTCGGCCAGGAGGACCGCCAGCTCGTCCACCTTCGGGGGCGCCGGAACCGGAGCCGGAGGAGCGGGGTGTGGCGCCTCCATCGCCCGCCATCCGCCGGAGAGGAGCGCCCGCGCCTGGCGCCGGCTGAACCCTCCCGCCCGGAGGAGCCGCTCGGCCGTCCGCACGTCCGGGGTCACTCCGGCACCGCCCGGAGTCCCAGGAACTCGGCCACCTTGTCACGCACCACCGGCGGCGGGGCGTCGAGCCTGGACCGGCTGGCCGGCGTGAGCCCGAACTCGATCCCGAGCCGGTTCGCCTGCGCCCTCGCCTCCCGGGCGATCTTGATCATCGGGTGCGGCGTCTTCGGCCCGTACTCCGGCCGGAACATGAGCCCCTCGCGCTGGTACTTGCGCGACGCCCGGACGGCCAGCGCGTGAGCGGCGCAGTAGTCGGCGAGCCGGCCACCGTCCACCGGCGCGAGCACGCCAGCCTTCACGAGCGCCGGCACCACCCGGTCCCACTCCCGCCGGCCCTCCGCGTCGAGCCACTCCGGCCGCGCGGGCTCGCCCAGCTCCGGCGAGAAGGTGTGAGCCGGCGCCCGGTCCGGCCGGAAGGTGCCGTCGAGCTTGTGCTGCGCGGTCGGCTTCGGCGGTCGTCCTGTCCTACCCATGGCCATCTCCTGTCACGCCCCATTTGGAAGGGTTGGCGCAATCCATCCCGTTGCGCCCGGAATCTTTGAGTTTTGCCCGCGCACGCGTGGAGCTACGCATGCGTGGAAAGGATGAGTACCTGAGAGATCGATCATGCCCGTAGGGGGCGGCGCGCCACGTGCAGGAGCGAAGGCGGGAAAGGGAGTGCTCACGCCGCGTCCCTCGGCCCCTCGGGCCAGCACGTCCCAGCGTGGCAGGCGAGGCCAGCGGCCACGGTGCGCACGCCGCGGGTGAGGTCGTCGGGAACGCTCAGGCGCATGGTGTCGAGGGCGCGGCGGGCACGCTGGGCACTCACGGCCAGGTCTAGGATCGGCAGGAGGTGCGAGCCGCAACGGGGGCAACGGCGGGGGGCGGTCATGGTGTGGCCTCGATGCTGGCGGCGAGGGTCTCGCGCGCCTTGCGCAGGACGGAGAGCATGCGGTCCAGGGCGGCGAGCCGGCAGGAGGGAGAGCAGGTGCGGGTCCACCGTCCCTTGTCGCTCCTGGTGGAGAGGAACGGGCGCCCGCAGGAGTTGCAGGTGGCATCTCTACGCTTGGTCATGGAGTCACCTCGACGTGATCGGTTCCATCGGTTCCCATCGGTTCCCGAATGGTTCCCGGAACCGTTTGGGCTCGGGTTTGGTTCCATCGGTTCCATCGGTTCCCGGCTATTAAGCCGGGCCGATAACCGGGAACCGATCCCGTGCGCGGAGGGTGTTTACTATTAGTCCTCATATGGTTCCCGTCGGAAATAGGCCCGGCAGGGAGAGGGTGGGGTCCCTGTACGATCCGCCCCGGACGATCAACTTTGCATGGACCAGCTCGGCGATGGCCGCGGCGCCGTCGTCCCTCCTCACGCCAAGATTGCGCACCACGACGTTGGTGCCTCCGGCGGTGCCGCCCTGGTCTTGCAGGAAGGCGAGGATGCGCGTCTTCACGTCTGCCAGGCGCTCGGCGGGGCTCTGCTTTTGGGTCTGGACCGTGTCGAGGACGGACACCCTGAGACCACTCTCGGGGCCGTCGTCGGTCGCCACGTCCTCGATCTGGAGCTGGAAGAGGTCATGCAGCCTGCCGGTGATCCGGGCCTTCACGTGCTCCACCTCCGGCGGCACGCCCTTGTCGCCCGAGAAGACGAGGATGGAGCCGCAGGCGTCGAAGAGGGCGCTCGACCCGCGGACGGACATGCGCGAGCCGCCCACGTCGTTCTGGGACGGCTTCCGGGCGTGATGGATGACGGCCCAGGTGGTGCCGGTCTTCTCGGAGATGCGGGTCAGCCGGTCGAGGGGGACGCGGGCGTCGGAGGAATTCTCGTCGGTGTGGGGACAGGCGGCCCGGAAGGAGTCGATGATCGCCAGGTCGTAGCCGTCGGCCAGGCGAAGGAGCTGCTCGTCGGACTCGTCGTCGATGTACCAGCCCGGCATGGGGGCGAGGACGAGCCGGCCCTCGATGCTGCGCGGGTCGATGCCCCGGCCGGCGGCGAGGCGCTGGTAGCGGAGCCGGTCGAGGTAGGACCCCTGCTCAAAGTCGAGGTGGAGGACGCGGCCGGCGCGGACGGGGAAGCGGCCCCAGACGTGGGTGCCGGAGGCGACGGCGAGGGCGAAGTCCTGAGCGGCCACCGTCTTCCCGCTGTACCCGTAGCCGGCCACCAGGACGGGAGCGCCGGGGGCCATGCCCAGCGCCTCGCAGAGCCACGGCACGGGAGGAAGGGGGGCGAAGATTTCGGCGACGCTGAGGAGCCCGGTCGCGGCGGAGCGGTCGCCTAAAGGAGCCCCATCACGTGATGGGGATGCTATCGGCCGTCCCGCCTCGAGGAACCCATCCGCCACCAGCACCTCGCGCCGGGAGAGGCCTCGGGAGTGCGCCCAGAGGTCGAGGGCGTCGCCCCAGTAGCAGGCGGCCTTGCGGCGCCCGACCGTCGCCGGATGGTCGTCGGAGAAGCACGTCCAGCGGCCGGAGTCGGCAGGGGACTCGTGGAAGGACGCGGCGTCGCCGCAGACGGGGCACGGGCCGGGCCGGTTGTGGGTCGGGAGGTCGGGCCAGGGGTTCGCGGCGTTGAAGGCCTCGACGGCCTGGCCGAACGAGTCGGCGGGCCGGACCGCGCGGACGTGTGCGCTCACGTGACCGCGCACGTTCCGCGGCACCTCGGGCCTCGGGGCGCGGGCCGGCAGCAAGTCGGCGATGGAGTAGACGGCGGGAGAGGTCGAGACGACGGTCACCATGAACGGGTCCGCGCGGTCCTTCAGGTGGAGGAAGCCGGGGAGCCGGAGCACGCGCGGGAGGTCCTTCACGGTGGCATCGGTCCCGTACTGGTCTGCCAGCTCCTCCTGCGTCGAGGTGAAGGCGTCGAGGGGCTCGCCCGGCCGGAGCTTCCAGTAGACGTGCAGGCCAGCCTTGGAGCGGACCACGGTGGAGGGCGTGAGGAGGAGGGCGGCCGGTTCCAGCTCGCCGGTGTCGTCGTCGAGGAAGAGGGCGCGGAGGGCGGTCACGTTCGCGGCGCCGCGCCCCTTCCCATCGCCCTCGTTGACCATGACGAAGATGCCGGCGCCGCGCCGGTTGAGGTTCACCAGCTCGCCCCAGTAGGTCGCGAGAGTCCCGTGCCGGACGCGGTTGAGGGACGGATCGCCCTTGTGGGCTCCCTCGCCGAACGTCTGGAAGGTGACGACGGCGTCCGGCGAGCCGGCCAGCGCCTCGATGTAGCGCGCGGCCTCCGCCCGGTCTGGCACCAGCTCCACGCTGCTCACGGCTGTCTCGCCCATCCCGCCTCCGTCCTGCTACTGGTTCGCCACGGCCGCCCCGGCCCGGATCCTCGCCAGCTCGTCCCGATACGCCTTCGCCATGGAGTCAAGCGTGGCCAGGGTCCGCGCCTCCCGCTCCCTCAGCTCCTCCCGGTGCTCCTCGCGAACCAGCCACCGGACGTCGTCCTCGATCTTCTCGCGGAGTCGGCCGTCCACGAGCCGCTCTAGGTCGGCCGCCAGGCTGTCCGCTTCCGCCCTGGTGACTGCCGTCGCGTACTCGATCACGGTGGCCTCGATGTAGCCGTTGCCGATGTGCTTGATGGTGAAGTTCACGCCCGCCTCCGTCCTGGTGCTGCTACTGGATCTCGAATTCCGGCGGCGCACCGACGACCGCCGCGCCCCACCGGCTCCCGCGGATGAGCGCCACCTCGAACGGGAGCGCGATCAGCACCAGGCCGTCATGGCCGCCCAAGGTCAGGAGGCCGACGACCCCGCCGGACGCCAGGGCCACCGTGTGCAGCTCCGGCGCCTCCGACCTCTGCCACCGACGCGGGTGAAGCTCGCCGAGAAAGGCGGTCACGACGTCGCCGGTCGGCCTGCCGCCGAGCTGGGCCAGGGCGCCGACGCTGACGGCTACGTCGCCCGTAAAGTTGGAGTCTGACCACAGCGCGCGGGCGAGCTGGCCGACGGAAAATGCGGGGACGTTGAGGGCTTCGCGGCTCATGCTGCCTCGGTGGTGTTGCGGGTGAACGTCGGGATCGCGGCGACGCTGGGACGGGTCCAGGGCCAGGGAGTCGGCCGGAGCATCACGGTCCCGTTGGCGAGGACGTGCAGCTCGGTGCCGTCGGGCATGACGAGCCAGGCGCCGGCCGGGGCACTCGTGCCGACGTCGAGACCGTAGGCGTCACAGGCGAGTGGGTGGAGCACCACCAGGGCGGGGGCCTTCACGGCTTCACCCTCTTGCCGGTGAGGACGGCGGCCAGGTCGGCGGCGGTCTTCGCGCCGTCGCGCATGGAGCGGGCCGCGTTGCGCAGCTCGCCCGCGGACCACGCGGAGGATCCCTCGCGGGCGCCCTTCTCGGCGGCGGTGACGTAGATCGCGGCGAGCGCGATGGACTGAGCGAGGCGGCGCCAGGCCTCGACCTCGGCGCGGCGGTTGGTCTTCGGGGTCACAGGGTCTCCAGGTCAAGACGCATGAGCGCGTCGGGGTCGATGACGCCGGGTCCGCGGGAACGGCGCGCGCGGGGCTGGCGCCCGGTGGGGGTGAGTCCTTCGCGGACGATCCGCTCCACCTCGGAGCGCGGGATCCGCATGCGCCCGAGAAGAGGGACGGCCCGGATGCGGCCCTGCCGGATGAGCACGGCCATGGTCCCGTGCCGGATGCCCAGCTCGTTCTCGGCTCGGTGGGGAGAGACCAGCGCCGCGGGAGGGCGCGCGCTCACGGCTGGCCGTCCGCTTCGAGGAGGTCTTCCGGCTTGCAGCCAAGGGTCGGCGCAAGGCGCGCGGCAAGACCCTCCGACAGCGAGCCCGCGCGCTCTGCCAGCGAGATTGACGAGGGGTGAACCCCGCTCAGTCGAGCGAGTTTCGCTTGCGAGAGGTGCCTGGCCTGCCTTGCGGCCCGGAGGGCCGTCGGTGGCAAGCGGTCGGAAGTGGTCGTCGGCATGGGCCAACGATTCGCACGCCCACGCCTACGCCTACTATCCCCGCCCAACGGCCAGAATCCGGGCCTTCGGACGGGGGTGCTGTCTAGCCCTCGCGGGTTTCGGCAAAGAACTCTTCGAGTTGAACCCGGGCGGCTGCTGTCCTCTTGTCCCACTCGCGGATGCGCAGCTCCGCGGCGTCCTTGAAATTGGGAGCCCGCTTCGTGACTCGCACGTGGGCCTCGACACCGAGCGCGACTGCCATCACCGCGGCCATGCGGCCGGTCACCCGGTACGGACCTCCCGGAGTGTCATGCGAGAGCGACGCGGCACAGCGAGCGAGCTGGCGAGCGAAGCGCAGCTTGGGATCCTCCACCGAGAGCAGGCGCCGGAGCTTCATGGTGATGGGGTTCGCCACCGGAGCAGGCCCCGACAGGTCGGTTTTGGCGAGGCGTTCAAGCCACCGCCGCACACCTTCGGGCGCGTTGAGCCGCGGGCCGGGGCCAGGCTGACAAGCCGCCCAGAGCTTTTGAGCCTGGCCGCGGGCACTCGCCACGAGCCGCTTCACTTCTCTGGTGGAGGCCGGAGCGGTGTACGGGTGCTGTTGGTTCACCACCCATTCCGCGCGCAGCTCGGCGATGAACCGAGGGTCCGGGAGCGCCCGAAGGTACGCGTCAGCGTCATCCACGCTTGCGAGCGCGCACCAGGCGGCGCGTCGGTCTGCCGTGTTACCGTTCGTCATGTCGCGCCCACCTCCATGGGCTCGACTCCGGGGCGGTACGCGGTCAGGCGTGCCGCCCTACTTCGTTCACGCCAGGGTAGGAATCTTCGGGACGGTCGCGAGCGTCGCGTAGAACTTCTTGGTGGTGGCCGGCGACTTGTGGCCCAGGAAGGCAGAGACGGCCGCGGGGTCGGCGCCCTGCTCGAAGGCCCAGGTCGCGACGCTGTGCCGGAACTGGCCGGGAGAGAAGACGTCGATCCCGTCGGTGCCGTCGGGCCGGGGCACGGGGAGCTTCACCGCCCGGCACGCTCCGGCGAGCGCGTCGTAGAACGGGAACACGGAGTCAGCGGGCCAGCCGGCCGCGCGGAGCCGGGCCGCGGCGTCGAGGACCTCCTGGCTCACGGCCGTCCGGTGGGTGTCGCCGCTCTTGTGGCGCGGGCACACCAGCACGCCCACAGCGCCGTTCAAGACCTGCATGGACTTCGGCAACGGCTCGATCTCGCCGGTGTTGGCGAAGCGCACCAGCTCGGTGACGTGCCAGCCGGTGCCGGCGAGGACGTCGAGGCCGTCCCGGTACGCGCCGATCAGGTGCTCCCGGGCGAGTAGGTAGTGCTCCTTCGGGATGACCTTCGACTTCGTGCGCTGGGCCGGAGCGCCCTGATCGACGGGGAGCGCCCCGTAGGTGGGATCCTCGTGCGCCGTGATGGTGTGCTGAACCTTGCGGAGCCACCCGTAGAAGGTCTTGATGACCTCGGTCCGCTGCGCCCGGCTGGTGGAGCCCTTCAAGGGCGGGATGATGTGGTCTTGCAGGGTGGCGCGCCGGAGGTTCGTGGCGCCCAGCTTCTTCTGCCACCACGCGAGGATCCGGCGTTGCTTCTCGACCCAGGCCGGGCTGTTCTGCCTGTCCTTCTTCGACCACGCCAGGAAGGCCTCGACGTTCTTGTTCGTGAGGTAGACCGGCTCGCGGACCACTTCGCCGCCCGGCTGGTACGCCTCGGGGTCCTTCTCGAACCGTTCGAGCTGGGCCAGCGCGCTCCGCCTGGTGGTGGCGCCGGTGGAGACGACGTAGCGGCGCCCGTTCACCTGCCGGCGGATGTAGAAGGTGGTCGTGCCGTCCACGGCGAGCCACTTGCGCCCGCCCTCCCACGTCCCGTCCCAGCTACCTCGTGCGGTCACCTTGCCCATGACGGCCTCCGCCCCCTCCCGCTAAGTGGTGGAGAGTGGGTGGAGCAAAGAATAGAGGCGCGCCGGACACCCGTCTACCGGGTGCGCGCAAGGCCCTTGAATGTCTGGGGATTTACTTGGAGGCTCCGCCCGGATTTGAACCGGGGATGAGGATTTTGCAGACCCTTGCCTTACCACTTGGCGACGGAGCCGTCGTCGGCGGCCGTTGTAGCGGACGACCGGCGCGGCGTCAACGACCGGCGCCCCCGCCCGGCCCGCGCCAGCACGCCTGCCCGCGCCACCCGCACGCCGCGCGCCCGCAGCGCCGCCACGAGCCCGGGCAGCTCCGCCTCGGCGAGCGGGGAGAGGCCGTGGACGGCCCGGATCGTCACCTCCACCCCGGCGCGGGCCTGGTCGATCCGGACGTCGAGGCTGCGCCCCAGCTGGACCGTCACCGAGGGTGTGGCGCCTGATTTCACGATTAGTACAATGCGCTCGACGGCACGCGCCAGCAGCGGCGCGCCCGCCCCCCGGGACGGCACCTCGCCGGGCCCGGGCGGGGCCATCTCGGCGAGCAGGGCGTCGAGGGCCGCCTCCCCGGCCTCCCCTGCCCGGCCGAGGGCTTCCGGGAAGCCGCCCCGCTCCACCGGCCCGGCCCGGCCGGCCGGTACCGCCCTCCCCTCGTTCGGCGTGATCCGCATGGCCAGGCCCGGTGCACGTCCCCTGCCGGCCGCCGCTCCCGTCCTGGCGGCGCCTTCGCACCCACGCCGGTCCGCCGCGCCGCCCCGCGGTCCGCCCCGCGGCCGGCTGCCCCCGGTCCGCGCCCCCTCCCTCGCCGGCTCGACTATGCTTCCCCCGCCCATGCGCCGCGCCGCCCTGCTCGCCCTGCTGCTCGTCCTCTACCTGCCGGCTCTCGGCAACTCCGCGTCCGGCACCCATCCCGACGAGGCCTGGCACCTGGGGACGAGCGCGGAGATGCAGTCCAAGGGCGAGTGGCTCACCCCCACGCTCGACGACGTCCCAAACTGGTACAAGCCACCCCTCTTCTACTGGTCGGAGCGGGCCGCCTACTCCGCCCTCGGCACCAACCTCTTCGCCGCGCGGCTCCCCTCGGCGCTGGCCTGGATCGCGGTGGTCCTTCTGGTCCTGGCGCTGGGCCGGCGCATGTACGGCGAGGCCGCCGGCATGACCGCGGCGATCCTCACCGCCACCGCCTTCGGCTGGGTGAAGTACGCGCGGCTCGCCATGATGGACGCCCCCATGGCCCTGGGGCTCGCGCTGGCCGCCTACGCCACCTGGCGCGCCTCGGAGGAGGACGAGCCGCCCTGGCTGCTCGCGGTGGGCGCCGCCGCCGCGATGGACTTCCTCATCAAGGGGCCGGTGGGAGCGGTGCTCGTGCTCCTCCTCTCCGGCGGCTTCCTCCTCGTCCGCAACCGCCAGCTGCTCCTCTCCCGCTGGACGCTGGGCGCCTTCCTCCTCGGAGCCGCCATCGGCCTCCCCTGGTACGTGGCCTCCTTCGCGGTCCACGGCCGGGCCTTCTACGACTTCTTCGTCGTCTCCCAGAACTACGACCGCTTCATGCACCCCTGGACGCTGCGGGGCGAGGCCACGCTGCTCGTCGGCTTCCTGGTCTTCACGCTCCCCTGGACCTTCCTGCTGCTGGGCAGCCTCCGCGCGCTCCGCTCCTGGCGGGAACCAGGCGTGCTGCTCCCGCTCGCCTGGATGGCCTCGGTGCTCGTCACCTTCACGGTGCCGTCCCTCAAGTGGCCGCACTACGGGCTCACCGCCATCCCCGCCGCCATGCTCCTCGTCGCACGCGCCCCCCCGCCGCGCTGGGCCCGCCTCGCCACCGGCGCCGCCCTCGCGCTCCTCGCCGTCGCCGCGGCGCTCTCGCTGCGCTTCCCGGTGCCGCTCGTCCCCTTGCTCTCGCTGGCCGGAGCGGCGCTCGCCTTCGGCGCCGCCTCGGTGCTGGCCTTCCGCGACCGGATCACCCCCGCGGCCGCGGCGACCGGGGTGGCCTTCGCACTGGTGGTGGGGCTGGTCGTCCCCGGGGTGAACCCCCCGGCCCTGCCCCGCGAGGCGGTCCCCTCGGCGGCCGGGCGGCCGCTCTGGGTCTACGACACGACCCCCGGTCTGTTCACCCTTGCGGCCGGGCGCCCTGTCCGACGGGCCTGGGACGCGGCCGAGGCCGAGGGGGCCCTCCTGGGCGGGGGCGCCCTCATCGCCTCCGAATCCCAGGTGGGTCGCTTGTCACCCAACGTAAAGGAACGGCTGGTGAATCTGGCCCGCTGGCGGCGCATCCCCGGCTACCTTCCGGAGTCCCGGGCCTGGCGGGCCTGGCGCGACCGGAACCCCGACGAGGTCTACGAGTGGATGCTGGTGGTGGCGCTCCAGGGGGCGAACGGGTCACCCTTTCGGTGAACTGCCCCGGAGGGGTGGCGGAGCCCCAAAAGGAACCTGTCACTTCTCCCGTCAGTTGATACACGTAGAGTCTATGGACCTGCTGACTCGTTTCGCGACCAACATCCGCCGGCTGCGTGAGAAGAAGAAGTTCTCCCAGAAGGCCCTCGCCGACAAGGTGGGGATCTCCGTCTCCTACGTCTCCATGCTCGAGCGCGGACAGCGCTCGCCGCCGCTCGAGACCATCGAGAAGATGGCCAAGGCGCTCGGCGTGCCGCCCGCCTCGCTGCTGGCCGGCCGCTAGGAGAAGGACCGAAGAGGTTTCCCGGCGGGCCCCTCGGGTCCGCTGCGGCTGGATCCGTCCCCGGAGTCAGCGGCCCAGCGTCCTCGCGCCGGGCCGCCAGTCCACCGGGCACTTCTCCCCGGTCCGCAGCGCCTCGAGCACGCGCAGCGTCTCCGACACCGACCGGCCGATGGCCGTGTTGTGGAAGCAGGCGTACTGCACCACTCCCTCCGGGTCGATGACGAAGGTGGCGCGGGTGGCGATCCCCCGATCCTCGAGCAGCGCCCCGTAGTCGCGGGCGATGCGCTTCGTGATGTCGGAGACCAGCGGGATGGCGAGCTCGCCGAGCCCGTGCTCGATCCAGGCCTTGTGCGCGTGGACCGAATCGACCGAGCAGCCCAGCACCTTGGCCCCCAGCGCCTGGAACTCGCGGGAGCGCTTCGAGAACTCCAGGATCTCGGTGGGGCACACGAAGGTGAAGTCGAGCGGGTAGAAGAAGAGCACCACCCACCCGCCGCGCAGCGCGGAGAGGGTCACCTCGCCGATCTCGCCCTTCCCGGACGCGGTCGGCGCGGTGAAGTCGGGGGCCTTCTCGTAGACGCGGACCATGGTCGCCTCCTCAGCGTCCCCCTGGGGAGGGGTCGGCCGGGGGCGCCGAGGTCGCCTTGGCGGTGCGGGACGGGTCGGTCGCCTCCTCGGCAAGCTGCAGGGTTCGGGCGACCGCGCGCCGCGCCGCCTCCTGGTCGGCCAGGGTGAGCGCGTAGCGGGGGAGCTCCTTCCGGCAGAAGTCGAGGTGCCGAACCTCGTCCGGTCCCACGTGGTCGCGGCAGAGCCTGGCCGTGTCGGCGTCCCCCCTCGCCTCGCAGACCTGGGCGAGCAGCGCGTTCTTCAGCCGCGCCACCGCCTCCCGGACGAGCCCGGCGGCGAGCCGCTCGGCCGGGGTCTGGAGCCCGCGGAGGTACCGGAAGACCGGGCTGTGGGCGCGGGTCCGCGGGTCGGCCGTCGGGTCGGCGCCCAGCTCGCGGATGCGCGCCGCGATCATCTCGAAGTGCCGGGCCTCGTCCCCCACCTGCCTGGCGAAGCCGAGCCGCAGGTCGAGGTCTGGCTCGTCGGTGAGCCAGAGGGCCGCGATCTCGGCGGTCTCGATCTCGTCCCGGAGGGCGGCAGCCAGGAGGTCGGTGACGGGGACGGCGGGCCCCATCGCCACCCTGGCCTGCTCGCCCAGGCGTGCCAGGGTCCGGAGGAGCTCCCGCTCGATGTCGTCCACGAACCCGGCCGGCTCGACCGCCGACCCGCGCGAGTGGGACGAACCTTCGGGCTCGAGGGAGTGGGCGAGGGGGACGGATGGATGGCGCATGTCCCATATCCCATACAGGGATGGCGGCCCGCGAGGGAGCCCCTCGGAACGGGGGGACCCATCCGTGAGCGCCCCCGTGAGCGCCCCCCTTCCCGCCGTCAGCCCGGGATGCTATCGGGGCGCATGCCGCTCGAGGTGATCCTCATCGACTGGGCCCGCGACCCGCTCCAGAAGCTCTACGGCGCCTACCGCACCTGCTACAGCCCCAAGACGCCGGGCGAGGTCTGGAGCGAGATCCGCGATGGCACCATCCCCCCCGAGAAGATCCGCGCCTTCATCACCGAGCGGCTCAAGACCGGCCACGCCTCGCCCCTCGAGCAGGTGGTCTTCTGGTTCGGCATCAGCGGCGTGTCCCGCTCGCTCTCCCACCAGTTCGTCCGCCACCGCATCGGCATCAGCTTCGAGCAGCAGTCGCAGCGCTACGTGAAGTTCAAGGAGGAGCGGCTCGAGTACGTGCGTCCGCGGACCTGGGACAAGGCCGGCCTCGGCGACGAGTACGACCGCCTCATGGCCGAGGTGACGCGGGTCTACTTCCAGGCGCTCGAGAAGGGGATCCCGGCCGAGGACGCCCGCTTCGTCCTCCCCAACGCCGCGCCCACCAACTTCCAGGTCATGGTGAACTTCACGGAGCTCCTGCACATCGCCGACCTCCGCCTGTGCTGGCGCGCCCAGTGGGAGATCCGCCACATGGTGGCGCTCATGCGGCGCGAGGTGGTGAAGGCGGTGCCCGAGCTGGGCGGCCAGCTCCAGCCCAAGTGCGGCGACCGGCGCATGGGCTACTGCGACGAGCCGCTCGACGAGTGGAAGCGCTGCCCCATCGGCAAGGTCCGGCCGCACAAGGAGCAGCTCTTCGAGATCCTCGAACGGCACGCGCACGGGTCGGCCGTCCCGCTCTCGGAGAAGGACATCCGCGAGGTCGAGGACGCAGGGAACGAGGGCTGAAGCCCGGGTCTTCAAGGACCCGGCGCTTTTGCTTTCGCTCAAGATGGGATTCTGTTAGAAGTGTTCCCGTCCTCCTCGTATTTGCGCGATGGCGCGGCGAGGTGGAAACCCGGTCAGCTCCCCGCTGGTCGTCGGACAAAGGGTCCGGCGCGTGGGTGAGCGGGCCGCAGCCGGTAGCCCGGATAGTGGCTGAAGGACGCCCGCGGTGCATCGAACCCGCGGCCGCGCAGGGACCACATGATGGACAACGAAGAGACCCCGACCCAGGGCGGCGACGCACCCAGCGCCCCGCCTCCGCAGGCAACCCAGAACGACCAGCAGCCCTCCTTCCAGGGCGAGCCGGGCAACGGCGCCACAGGCCAGCCCGGCCCCCCCGGACAGGGGAAACGCCGGAGGCGCCGCCGCGGCCGCCGCGGTCGGGGTGGCCAGCCCGGCCAGCCCGGCCAGCCCGGTCCTGCGGGGCAGCAGTCGCCCCAGGGCGGTAACTTCGCCCCCCAGGGTTCCGGGAACGGCCCCGCAGCCGCCCCTCCTCCCCAGCCCCAGGGGCAGCCGGAGGTCACCGAGGAGGTCGAGGGTGTCCTCGACTTCGAGGGCAAGGGCCAGGGCTGGCTCCGCGACCCGAAGAAGTCCTACGTCGCCCAGAGCTTCGACGTCGAGGTTCCGCGCTGGCTCATCGACCGAACCCACCTCCTGCCCGGCCACCTCGTGAAGGGGCAGGCGGCGATCCGAGGCATGAAGCGGGTGCTCCAGAAGGTGGACCTGGTCGAGGGGACCGACCCGCTCGCCGTGGTCCGCCGGACCGCCTTCACGAACCTCACCGCCACCGACCCCACCGAGAAACTGGTCATGGAGACCCGGCCCGACGAGCTCGTCGGGCGTGTCCTCGACCTGGTCTCCCCCATCGGCCTGGGCGCCCGCGCCCTCATCACCTCGCCGCCCAAGGCCGGCAAGACCATCATGCTGCAGCGGATCGCCCAGGCGATCCACGCCAACCGGCCCGACGTGCACCTCATCGTCCTCCTCGTGGACGAGCGTCCCGAGGAGCTCACCGACATGCGCCGGAACGTGAAGGGCGAGGTCTGCGGCTCGTCCAACGACCGGCCGGCCGAGGAGCACATCCACGCCGCCGAGATGTCCATGGAGAGGGCCAAACGGCTCGTCGAGGGCGGGAAGGACGTCGTCATCCTGCTCGACTCGATCACGCGGCTCGCCCGCGCCTACAACCGGGAGATCGAGTCCTCGGGGCGCACGCTCACCGGCGGCGTGGACAGCCGGGCGCTCGAGCGCCCCAAGCGGCTCTTCGGCGCGGCCCGCAAGGCCGAGGAGGGCGGCTCGCTCACCATCATCGCGACGGCCCTCATCGACACCGGCAGCCGGATGGACGAGGTGATCTTCGAGGAGTTCAAGGGCACCGGAAACATGGAGGTGGTGCTCTCCCGGCAGCTCGCCGAGCGACGCATCTTCCCGGCCATCGATATCGGCGCCTCGGGCACCCGCAAGGAGGAGAAGCTCTTCTCCGGCAAGCAGATCGAGAAGATCCGCAAGCTCCGCGGCGCGCTGGCGTCGCTGAAGGCGGTCGAGGCCATGGAGCGGCTCCTCAAGAAGCTCACCGAGTTCGAGACCAACGACGACTTCCTGAACAGCTTCTGACCCGTACCGGCGGGGTGCCCCGGGCGACCTTTCCGGGGCACCCTGAGCGCGGGCTGGCTTCCGGCCGCACAGTGGATATGATCGCCGGGATCTCCTCTTCCCCCGGAGGTACCGCATCCCGGTGACCAGCCCCGACCGCGTCGTCGTGATCGACGACGACGTCCTCATCCTCCGGAACCTGAAGCGCATCCTCGAGAGCGCCGGGTTCGACGTGCGCACCTACTCGACTCCCGAGGAGGCGCTGGCCAGGCTCGAGGCCGACCGTCCCACCGTCATCATCTCCGACTACATGATGCCGGGCATGGACGGCATCGCCTTCCTCCAGAAGGCGCGGGAGAGGGTGCCGGCAGCCGCCCGCGTCCTCTGCACCGCCGCCGAGGACTTCCGCATCGCCCTCGACGCGGTGAACTCGGGCGAGGTCTACCGGATCATCTCCAAGCCCTGGCACAACCAGGAGGTGGTGACCACGGTGGCCCAGGCCGCCGACGCCTCCCGGCTGCGCCGCGAGAACGAGCGGCTCAGCATCCAGGTCCAGCAGCAGAACGACAAGCTCCGGGAGCTGAACCTCCGGCTCGAGGAGCGGGTGCGCGAGCGCACCGAGGCCCTCCTCGGCGGCCTGATCGCGGCCCTCGACTACCGCGACGCCGAGACCCAGTGGCACTCCCGCCGCGTCTCCCTCTACTCGCGGCGGCTGGCGCTCCAGCTCGGCGTGGCCGAGCCCGACCTCACCATCATCGAGCACGGCGCGCTGCTCCACGACATCGGCAAGATCGGCATCCGCGACCGGGTGCTGCTCAAGCCCGGACCGCTCGACGCCGGCGAGTGGAAGGAGATGAAGCGCCACCCCGAGCTCGGGTGGGAGCTGCTCCGCCGGGTCGAGTATCTCAAGTCCGCCTCGGTGATCGTGCTGCAGCACCAGGAGAAGTTCGACGGCACCGGCTACCCGGCCGGCCTGAAGGGCGACGGCATCCTGGTGGGCGCCCGGGTGTTCCACGTGGTGGACGCCTACGACGCCATCACCAGCGACCGCCCGTACCGCAAGGCGCGCGGCTATGCCGATGCCCGCTCCGAGATCACCCGCTGCCGGGGCGCGCAGTTCGATCCCAAGGTGGTGGATGCCTTCCTCGACATCTCCGAGGAGGAGTGGCGCCGCATCAGCATCGACGTGGAGCAGTACGCCATCCTCTCCACCGAGATGGCCGAGCGCCCCCCCGGGACGACGGCCGGGCTCCTCCCCCTCGCGCAGGCCTGACCGCCGTGGCCACCTCCTGCCACGGCTGCGGGGAGATCCTCGACGTGGACGGCCCCATCGGGCGGCGCAGCGCCTGTCCGAGGTGCGACGCGGACCTGCACTGCTGCATCAACTGCAAGTTCTACGAGGAGTCGGCGCCCCACGAGTGCCGCGAGCCCCACGCCGACCACTACATCGACAAGATCGCCTCCAACGCCTGCGACCTGTTCCGGCTGGGCGACGGCGCCTCGCGGCGCCGGGTGTCGTCGCAGGCGGCGCGCGACCGCCTGGGAGCGCTCTTCGGGGAGGCACCGAAGCCCGTGGAGAACCCGCGCGACGCGCTCGAGTCGCTCTTCCGGAAGAAGTAGGGGATCAGGCCGGCCGCACGCTCGCCGCGACCCAGTCCAGGTAGGGCCCGAGCCCGTCGTCCACCGGGAGCACGAGCAGCTCGGGCACCTGGTACGGGTGGATTTCCTGCAGCCGGAGCTTCAGCTCCGGCACCAGCCGCCTCTCGGTCTTGAGGACCAGGAGCGCCTCCGCCTCGTCGTGGACTTTCCCTTCCCAGCGGTAGATCGACCGGACCCCGGGGATCACGTTGCCGCAGGCGGCGAGCCCTTCCTCGACGAGGGTACGGGCGATGGAGGCCGCGGCGTCGGCGTTTGGGGTGGTGACGAGGACGATGACGGCGGTGGGGGTGGCGGTCATGGGAATTCCGTTGACTGGATCGCTTCCTTGGTCCCGCTCCTGGCGCCGCTGAAGCGGCGCCCGTCAGAACCCCGCGCTTCGCGAGATGATCTCCTTCATGATCTCGGAGGTCCCGCCGCCGATGGGCAACAGGCGCAGGTCCCGCCAGGCCCGGGCCACGTCGCTCTCGACCATGTAGCCCATCGCGCCGTGGAACTGCATGACGTCGTAGGCGATGCGCTGGGCCAGGTCGCAGGCCACCAGCTTCGCCATGGAGATCTCCCGGAGCGCAACCTGGTTGCGGGCGAAGAGGTCGCAGGCCCGGTAGGTGAGCCAGCGGGCCGCCTCGAGCTGCGACATGTGCTCGGCGAACTTGTGGCGCCAGGCCTGGAAGGTGCCGATGGGGCGGCCGAAGGCCTTGCGCTCCTGGCCGTAGCGAAGGGCATCTTCGATGAGGAGCTGGGAGCCGGCCACCGCGGTGACCGCCGCCACCAGCCGCTCCCCCTGGAACCCGGTCATGATGTAGCCGAACCCCTGGTCCTGCTCGCCGAGCAGGTAGCGCGCCGGGATGCGGCAGTCGTCGAAGAAGAGCACCGCGGTGTCCGACGAGAGGTTGCCCACCTTCTCGAGCTTGGCCGAGACCTGGAAGCCGTTGACGTCGGTCGGGAAGGTGACGAGCGAGATCCCGCCGTAGCCGTCCTCGCCGGTGCGCACCGCCATGGTCAGGAAGTCGGCCCGCGCCCCGTTCGAGATCCAGCTCTTCGATCCGCTGATCACCAGGTCGTCCCCGTCCCGGCGGGCCCGGGTGCGGATGGCGGCCACGTCGCTCCCGGCGTCGGCCTCGGAGATGGCCAGCGCCGCCACCTTCTCGCCGGAGAGGGCCGGGGCCAGGAACTCGCGCTTCTGCTCGTCTGTGCCCAGCTCGCCGATGATGGGCGTGGCCATCTCGCCCTGGACCAGCATGCCGGTGCCGAGCCCGCCGTTGCGCGACCGGACCAGCTCCTCGGCGTAGGCCACCACGTACCAGTAGTCGAGGCCGGAGCCGCCCCAGGCCGGGTCGTGGCGGATGCCCAGGAAGCCCATCTCGCCGAAGCGGCGGAAGAGGGCGCGCGGGAACTCCCCGGCGTCGTCCCAGGCCCGGGCGTGGGGGGCCAGCTCCTTCTCCGCGAAGTCGCGGACCACGCGGCGAAAGGCCTGGTGCTCGTCGGTGAAGGGCTCGAAGGCGGTGGCGGGCGGGTTCATCGCGCCCCGAGGATAGCGCACCGGGGGCAGTCAGGGCGGCGGCACCGCGGCGGCCCGCTGGCCCAGCCGGGTGGCCCAGGCCACGCCGGCCACCGAGACGCCAATCCCCACGACCCCGACCGCGGTGAGCGGCTCCCCGAGCAGGAGGGCCGCGAGCAGGACCTGCGCGATGGGGGTGAGCTGCAGCCAGGAGGCGGCCTCCCCCACCGAGAGCGCGCCGTAGGCCTCGGTCATGAGCACCTGGGCCGCGAAGGCCGAGAGGGCCATGAGCACGGCGAGCGCCCAGGGCACGAGCCCCCCGGGCCACGGGTCGAGGGCGAAGGGCAGCACCACCGGGAGCCCAGCCAGGCAGAAGAAGAAGAAGATGGTGGGAGCGTTGTCGGTGCCGCGCATGGCCCGGATGACGTTGGCGCTCACCGCGGCGAAGACCGCCGCCAGGAGGGCGGCCCCCTCGCCCCATCCCAGCCCCAGGCGCAGGGAACCGTTCCCGAGCACGAGCACGACGCCCAGGGTGGCGATCCCGATGGCGAGCCAGAGCCGCAGGCCGGGGCGCTCACCCAGGAGCCCCAGGGCCAGGAAGGTCGCGATGGCCGGGAAGAGGTTGTAGATCATGCCGGCCTCGCCGGCCGGGATGCGCGCCAGGGCGGCGAAGTAGAGCACCACCACGAGGCCGCCCGAGAGGCCGCGGGTGACGAGCAGCCGGACGTTGCGCGGCTGGTAGAGGGAGGGGCGGACCGCGAAGACCGCCAGGCTGACCGCCGCCCCAACCCCGAACCGCACCACCGATAGTTGACCCGGGGTGAACCTGGCCGGGCCGGTGGCGAGCATCCTCCCCAGCACCGCCATGAGCCCGAAGAAGACGCCGCAGCCGACCAGCTGCAGGCGCCCCAGCGCGCGGGCCCGGCGGGCCGCGGCGAGCGGCGCCACTAGACCTCCTCCGGCTCGGGCGGCCTCCGCCCCAGCACCGAACCGTAGACCACCCCGGCGATCCCCAGCGCCACCCCGGCCACGCCCACCGCCGACAGGCTCTCGCCCAGCACCGCCCCGGCCCACAGGTAGCTGGCCACCGGGGTGAGCTGCTGCCAGACCGCGGCCTCGGCCACGGTGAGGGCGCCGTAGGCCTCGGTCATGGAGATCTGGGCGGCGAAGGAGACCAGCCCGGCCGCCATGGCGAAGACCCAGGCGTGCTGGTGGAAGCTCCAGGTCCCGAAGGAGAGCGGCGCCGAGACCAGCAGTCCACCCAGGGTGAATGCGAAGAAGATGGTGGCCGCGTTGTCTGTGGCCCGCAGCGCCCGGATGGAGGTGACCGCCCCCGCCCCCAGCACCGCCGAGGCGATCCCCACCCACTGCCCCCACCCCATGGAGAAGGTGAGCTGGCCGCCGCCCACCACCAGGAAGACCCCCAGGCTGGTCACCCCCAGCGCCAGCAGCAGGTGCCAGGTGGGACGTTCCCCCAACGTGAAATAGGAGATGGCCACGGCGATGACCGGGAAGGTGTTGTTGAGGAGCGTGGCCTGCCCGGCCGGGATGAGCGAGAGCGCGTAGAAGTAGAGGAGCGCCGCCAGCCCGCCCAGGATGCCGCGGGTGACGAGCAGGCCTCGCCGCACCGGGCGGAAGGCGCCGGGGTGGATGCGGAAGAGGGCCAGCGCGACCGCCGTGCCCACCGCGAAGCGCACCGTGGCCACCTGGGGGGCGGTGAGCCCCTCCAGCGAGGCCAGGCGGGCCAGCACGGCGAGGAGGCCGAAGAGGGCGGCGGCGAGGAAGAGGAGGAGGCGGGCCCGGGTGGCGGGGGTGATCCCGTGCCGCCGCGGCTCCGGTCCGGGTCGCTGGTCACCCATCGCGTCCCAGGCCCTCCGACTCGCGCCGCAGTCCGTCGGCGAAGGCGACCGCCGAGCCCCGCGTCACCGGCCAGCGGAAGAGCGCCGCCTCGGCCCCCTCCCGGCGCGGGGCTCCCGCCGACTCGGCCAGGAAGAGCCCCAGGTCCATCCCCACCTCGGCGACGAGCAGCGCCCCCTGCCCCTCCGGCACCCCGACCTGGAGCCCCAGGGCGCCGTCGCCCGACTGCCAGGCGAAGCCCGGAACCACGCCCTGGAGGAGGTCCTGCATCCCCGCCACCAGCGCCTCCGAGGCGCCCGGCAGGAGGTGGACGACGGGGAGGCGGACGAGCGGCCACCACTCCCTGTCGCGGGCGTCCCGGTACTCGAGCGACGCCGAGGCCAGGATTCGCCCCCCGGCCTCCCGGGTGACGGGATCGAGGCGAAGCCGGATCACGCCGGAATCGTTGGCGAGGTCGGCCATGAGAATGGCTCCCGTATCAGGTTTCGGTGCGGTAGCCAACGCGCCTCGCCGGGATTAAGCAAGGCCGGATGACCGAGCCGGACACCATCAGCGTCAAGGGCGCCCGCGAGCACAACCTCAAGTCCGTGGACGTCGAGATCCCCAAGAAGCGCCTGGTGGTCTTCACCGGCGTCTCCGGGTCGGGCAAGAGCTCGCTGGCGTTCGACACCCTCTACGCGGAGGGGCAGCGGCGCTACGTGGAGTCGCTCTCCTCCTACGCCAGGCAGTTCCTCGGCCAGATGGAGAAGCCCCGCTACGACACCCTGCGCGGGCTCTCCCCCACCATTTCCATCGAGCAGAAGGCGGCCTCCAACAACCCCCGCTCCACGGTGGGGACCATCACCGAGGTCCACGACTACCTGCGCGTGCTCTACGCCTCCATCGGCGAGCAGCACTGCCCCTCCTGCGGCCGCAAGGTGGGCAAGCAGACCCCCCAGCAGGTGGTGGACGCCATCCTGGAGACCCCCTCCGGTTCGCGCATCCTGGTGCTGGCCCCGCTGGTGCAGAACCGCAAGGGCGAGTACCGCGAGCTGCTGGGCGACGCGCAGAAGCGGGGCTTCTCCCGGGTGCGGGTGGACGGGGTGGTCCACTCGCTGGAGGAGCGGCTCTCCCTCGACAAGAAGCTCAAGCACGACATCGAGCTGGTGGTCGATCGACTGGTGGTGAAGGAAGGGATCCGCGGTCGCCTGACCGACTCGGTGGAGACGGCGCTGCGCGAGGGCAAGGGGACCCTCATCGTCGCCGACTCCGAGAAGGAGCAGAAGGTCGGGCCGGGCATCGACCCGGAGGAGTACAAGAAGCACGACCGCTTCTTCTCCGAGCTGAACGCCTGCCCGACCTGCGGCATCTCCTTCGGGGAGCTGGCCCCCCAGGCCTTCTCCTTCAACAGCCCGGTCGGCTCCTGCACCGAGTGCCAGGGGCTGGGCACGCGGGCCGAGATGGACGCCGATCTCATCATCCCCGACCCCTCGCGCACCATCCGCGACGGCGCGGTGGAGCCCTGGGCCAGCGGCATGGAGCGTGGCGAGGGCTGGACCTTCGAGTTCGTCGAGCACCTCTCCCGCTCGCTCGGGATCGACCTCGACACCCCCTGGGCGAAGCTGTCGAAGCAGCACAAGGACGTGATCCTGCTCGGCACCCAGGCCGCCGGCGTGAAGGGCTACCGGATCCAGTGGGAAGGGGTCCTGGCCCAGCT